>CAYRUY010000011.1:0-36602 GCA_964427455.1 uncultured Candidatus Bathyarchaeia archaeon
TCGTTCCTCACCTCAACCGTCAACGGCACCGCCAGATCGCCCGGCGCCGCATCGAGAGGGCCCGTTGCTGTTTCCCAATCCGCCGCCGTGACCTCTAGGAGAGATGTGTCGACTGTCAAGGTGTAGTTCGACTGCCCGACAACGAAGCGAGCCTCGACGTAGTAGTATCCCGTGACCTCTGCTATGTACTGGGCTCTCTCCGTGGCTCCCTGCTCCCGGAGTGCGGAGCTCGCTACACCTTCACGGAAGCCGTCGTACAGGTATAGGTCGATGTCTCCTTCAGGCCCGGGTTGAAGCATCACTGCAAGGATCGTGCCTCGACTCAGCAGGAGCTTGAAGAAGTGCGACGCATAGAGCGGCTGAGCGTTCGCGTAGGTTCCTGGGACTATCAACGTCGCGCTATCAAAGGAATCCCCGGGGCTGACGTACCTCAATGCCACCTGGCCGACCTCGGCGTACGCTGCGACCGGCAAGGCGCAGACGAGCATCCCCAGAAGCAACTTGGCTAGGAGGCCTCCCGCCGCGACGCGTCGCGTTCGGGTAGCCGGTATCAACATCGATATCACGTTCGCCTCGAATGGATTGAGCCCCTTAAAAAGGTTTTGACCTGCAACCTTCACCTCTCCGCGGGAAGATGGCCTGAGGGGGTTCAAGATCGCGCTACAAAGGAGAGCGCTAAACGTAGGCCCCTCCAGAGGCAATAGTGTCTGTCGAGCGGATGCCTCCTGATCGGACAGGTGAACCCAAGATAGGTGTTCGTCAATCCTATAGGTGTCACTCGTGTCTCAGAGCTGCTATAGGGTTGAGTCTTGAGGCTCTCCATGCTGGGTACAGGCCTCCAACCACGGCTAGAGAGAGACAGAATAGCCAGACCTCCGCCATGAATGGCGCCTCGAAGACGGGGGTGATGCCGGTAAGAGAGAATGAGCCCATCGAACCCCCGCCGCCGCCAAAGGACCCGAAACCCCCGCCTTGACCCCCGCCCATCGGCGAGCCAGTCGGCGCCACTCCTGACACAAGGCTGTTTAACGCAAACGGGATGGCGTACGAAAGGCCGACCCCACCGAGCAGCCCCAGAAGGCCGCCGACCGCGCCTATGATGAACGCCTCAGACAGGAAGAGGACAAGGATATCTCGGTCGGTGAAGCCAACCGACTTGGTGATCCCTATCTCCCTGATCCGCTCGGTGACGGACGTATACATGGTAGCAAGGATTCCCACGGTGGCAACGAGCAGGGATACGGCTGCGATGCTGCCTATGAACAGCACCAAGGCACCGATGACGTTCTGGATGATTTGGACGATATCCTTGAGGGAGAATATGGTCAGGTTGTTGCCGTAGACGCCCCTTATCTCTTCCGCTGCAGCGTCAGCTTGGTCTAAGCTCCTGGGCTTTACGAAGATGCCGCTGAAGACATCGCCCCGTCGAAGACCGGACCTTGCCGCTGCAACCGATACGAAGGCCATCGAGTCCACGTTGATGAATCCCCCAGCGCCCATGTATCTCAGGATGCCTACCACTCGGACGGCTCTTTGAACCGTCGTCGGCCTCGGCCCGCCATAGTCGACATACTCCGCCGTTACGAGTTGGCCCAGCCTTGCGAAGGGCGTGACCTGGTCCTGCGGGTAGGCCACATTGTACCCTAGGAGAATACCGCTCTGGTCGGAGGGCGAGACGTATTCGCCCTCGGCCAAGGCCACATTAGGGTAGAGCAGAGGCAGCGCTGCTTGGTCGATCCCCATGATAGTAAGCGTTCTGGTTGATGCACCAGACTTAACTGTAAGGCCCCGTTGCACGAAGGGGATCGCGGAATACACGTCAGGCAGGAACTGTATGGTTCTTGGAACGCCCTCCGTCATTCTGAGCGTTGAGGAAGACGAGGGCATGACCATGATTATGTCGGGGCTGAGACTACCGAGTTGACGGGTCACGTAGGCGGAGAACCCCGCGCCGGTGCTGTTGAGCGCGGTGATAAGGCCAGCCCCGATGGCGACCATGAGCATCGTGAGTATTGTCCGCAGCTTTCGGTCCCGTAACGCCTTATACGCCAGGCTTAACGCGTCCGTGAATATCATGTTCTCTCGCCCCTGAACTCTTCGCGGTCGATCCTCCCATCGAGGAGGTAGATGATGTGGTCGGCGCTCTCCCTGAAGACAGGGTTATGCGTGACCACAATGAAAGTCTGGCCTTTCTCCCTGTTCAGCCTCTCGACGAGCGCCTTTGTCTCGGCGCTCGTCTTGGAGTCAAGGTTCCCCGTAGGCTCATCCATCAGCACGATCTTAGGATCATTCACAAGCGACCTTGCTATCGCGACCCGCTGCTGTTCGCCGCCGCTCAGCTCCGAAGGCCTATGGTCCACACGCCCCTGAAGCCCTACAGAGGCAAGGAGCCCCAAGGCTACATCCCTACGTTCCCTGCGACCCACGCCTGCAGCTATTAGGGGGAACTCAACGTTCTCCAACGCCGTAAGTCTCGGAATCAGGTTGAAGAACTGGAAGACGAAGCCGATCTTCCTCAGCCTCAGACGCGCCATCTCCAAGCTATCAAGCGTCGAGACATCTACGCCGTCGATCAAGACCTTCCCCCGAGTCGGCTTATCGAGCGCGCCGAGCATGTTAAGCAGCGTCGACTTGCCGCTTCCGGACGGGCCTAGTATGACGACGAGCTCTCCCGCGGCGATTTTCATGCTCACGTTATCAAGGGACAGAACTGGCACGACACCCAACAGGTATTGTTTCGTAAGCCCTACCGTCTCGACGACGGACTGAACGGCAGGCCCCAGACCCGAGCCCAACTCACGTGTTATGTTGAAGCCCCCCAAGCGGGACCATTCCTGCTAGCGCCCAGACTGATAGTATGTTCTCTTCGCCTGTCAGGTCTTCGTCGGCTGTGTATCCCTGCGGGACGACACCGATGCAGTTTCTTACCTCGGCTGGTTGCTTCAGCAAGTCATAGCCACAGATCGTCGCGGTTCCTTCCTTTGGTCTCAGCACGGTTACCAGCATGTTGATCGTCGTGGTCTTGCCTGCGCCGTCAGGGCCTAGGAAGCCGAAGATCTCGCCTTCCTTCACCGTGAAAGTGACGTGGTCCACGGCTACGAGGTTATTGTTGATAACTTTGGTCAGTCCGTTGACTATTATCGCGTCGTCGTCCATTCGCAGATCACTTCTCAAGTTTCCTCGCTATTTCTTCGATCTTCTTGGCGGTTTCCTCTAGCACTTTTCCCGCTTCTTTCAGCGCTTCTTCCGAGTATTGACGTCGCAGTCTGTCGTGGAGATCCCAGACAGCTATGGCCAGGCCTCTCATGGCTCTCAGCAGCTCTCTAGTTTCCGGAGGGAACTCAAGCCCGGGCGGCCCTAGGAAGCCAGGTATTGGCCCGAAGGGCTGGAGGCGTTCGTGCATTTGCTCACGCGTCTTGATGTGTTCCTCTAGGAACCTTTTGCCTTGCTCTGTCAGTGTGTAGCGTTTTATGCCCATCTCGCCGTCAGCTTCCTTGATGTAGTCTTTGTCCTGAAGCCAGGCCAGCAGTGGGTAGATGGAGCCTGGGCTTGGCCTCCAGCGCCCCTCAGTCTGCTTCTCGATCTCGGTCATTATCTCTGAGCCTGACATCGGCTTCTCGTTAAGCAGCCTCAGGACTTGGTAGCGGAGGAAGCCCTTCGGAACCGCAGCGGTGTGCTGCATCCAATGTCTGAACGGAAACATCGCTTTGCCTCCTCTGTATCGATTACGATATCAATATCGGCCTCAACCAGGCCGAGATCGGCTAATAAACCTTTCCCCGAAAGCAGCGTTGCAGTACAATGCCTACCTGTGCCGAGGGCTGACTGGAACAAGGCCCTTCGGCCCACTTCCCATCTGTGGTACCCGCACCTACTTGGGTTCCAGTACCACCGGAACGGCCTTCTTCCATTCAGCCGCTCGGTTCTGTCATCTTGACACCAGTTGGGTCGCGGTCGTAGAAGAGGAGGACTGGCGTTCGGCCCGCGGGCTTCTGAAGCGTCACATACCTCACCAAGACCTTTCTTCATTGGCTTCAATGATGGCTTGAAGCCCGTGGAAAATCTCCAGGGCTGGTGTACCTTAATGTCACTTGGGCGACCTCGGCGTAGGCCGCGACCGGTATGGCGCAGAAGAGTGTCGCAAAAAGGAGCGCCCTGAGAAGGCCTCTCTCCTTGAGATCCAACATCTTGATCGTTGGCCTCTCCATGGGTAACACGTTTCGGTGTGAATGAGATAGACCCCTTACAAGGGCTTTGATCCGCGGCCTCGCGCTCTACGCTCCCGGAGACAGCCGGAGGCACGCGTCGAGAGTGTGTCGCCGAAGGGGCTCGCTCTTTTGCCCGTCAGATTACTGAACTCTAGGCGTCAGCCACGCGGTCGGTTCGGCGCGCTTCTCGAAGCTCCATGACCCTGCGCTCCTCAAGCCCTAAGGCTCTCTCAACTGCGTAGACGACTCTCGCGGTCACAACCCAGGCCTCGAGAGGACTCGGGTCTATCGCGTAGACCTCGCTGAGTAGGGTTCTCGTCTCCTCTGTGAAGTGACCCCGCGGGAAGCCCCCGACGACAACCGCTGCATCCTCCGAAGATGCTAGGCGACCCGCCACTTCCTTCAAGGGCATTGGTTCACCGAGACGGCTCAGCCCTAAGACCTCCGAGGTCCCAAGCTCGGCGACTAGCTCACCAATTCTCTGTTTCCTAACCGTGAGAAGTGGATTCGGCCTGTCACCTGGCGGGGCCCTACCCTCTCTGAGGGCTTGTTCGAGGAGGCCCTTGAAACGAATATAGTTCCTCGGCAGCCTCGTCCAAGGAGCCACTTGCATAACCAGGTTGCCGAACGTGTGTACGTGGACCCTTAACTGGTCGACCATACCGAGCGGAGTCTCAAGCGCGGAGACCAACGCGAAGTGAACGATGTCCGGTCTGCCCCTCCTCTCCGCGTTGTTCAGTCGAAGCATGGCGCGGTGATGGTATGACCTGTCTAGGAGCATGTCGCTTGGACTCAGCCCTCTGCGCCGAGCGTCTCGACGTACCTCAGGGTGGCTCGTCAGTTCGGCAGGCATAAGCTCTATGGCAGATTCCGCCAGGATCAGGTGAAGCAGCCTGCTCACCACAAGGCATAAGCCTATCCCCGTTCCCTCATATCACGTTGATGGAGGCTCCGGCGGCGCACCTCGTTGACGAGGTCGAAGATGGTACGCAGGATCGCGGAGGAACGCATTGAGATACTGTTCAACCTCGCCGTTGAAACTCGTCGAAAGGAGCCCGCCCTCGCTCAGAGATACGTCGACTTAGCGAGGAAGATCGGAGCTAGAGCAAAGGTCAGGTTGCCAACGCGTTACAGACGACTAGTCTGCAGGCACTGCAAGTCTCTCGTTGTTCCGGGCTGCACGCTACGGGTGAGAGTCAAGCCTGGAAGATCAAGGCATGTTGCTCTAACGTGTCTCAGATGTGGCACAGTGACCCGAATCCCGCTGCCGAGGCGAACCAGCAGGCGTGGGCCCGGTTCGACCCTCAACCATGTAGAAGAGCGCGGAGGCGACTCCAGCTTTTCGCGTTAACCCCGAACTCTCAGCCGAAGAGTGCGCCCAAGCCCTCTAGCGCTTCTTCCTCTTTCTTAGCCTCTTCCTCTTTCTTCTCTTCCTTCTTCTCCTTCTTTTCAGGCGCTGCGCTCGGCGCTGCAGCGGCTGGCACTCCAAGGGCCGGCATCGCCGCTGCACCCTTCAATGCCTCCTCTATATCGACCTCTGAGAGCGCCGCCACGAGGGATTTCGCCCTCACGTCATCTGGGACTATCTTCGCAGCCTCGAGAACCCTCTTCAGGTTCTCCTCGGTTATCTCCTGCTTCGAGCTATGCAGGAGAAGCGCTGCGTACACATACTCCATCACCCTTCACTCTCCTATCCGAAGAGAGCTGCTAGCCCAACCTCTCCCGTCTTCTTCGGCTCCTCTGCTGTCTTCGCCTCTCCCTTTTCAACCTTCCGTTCTCCTGCCGGCGCAGCCTGAGGCTCCGTCGGGCCAATCACTCGCGCTTTCACAGCCACGGCTTGAAGGTGCGCGTAGAGGAGCAGGTCCTTGATAAGATCAGGAGATGGGTATGCAGCCTGCAAGCCTAAGGCGTAGGCGTCGTGGAAGGCCCTCGCCAGAAGCCTTGGAACTGTCTCGGGTGTGGCGTACCCAGCATTCACAGCTAACGTGAAGGCGTTGCTGTAGCCTCGCTGAAACCTGGCTCTGACATCGTCGAGGTCTAGCCTAAGCTGCTCTTGGCTCAGGACTAGGTTGTCCGAATACGCCGCCTTGACTGCAAGGCCCGCCTCTATCGGCTTGATGCCAAGCCTCGAAAGGACTATGGCGACCTTAGGTGAGATCGCCTCACCCTTCCTTGCAACAACTGTGTCTCTCACAATCCAGACGCTTCCAGACTCGATCCGGGTCTGGATGCCTACGTCCGTGAATTCGCTTATCACCGGTCCGGGCGGCAGGCCCGTATTCCCAGACGGGATGACGACATCCGTAGGCGAGATGTCTCCCGCCTTCGCCGCTACCTTGACCTTGCTCTGCTCTAGGAGCCTCGTCACCCTGAAAGGGTTCTCCTTAGCGAAAAGAAGCACGTTCTGGCCTGAGATGTGCTCTGCAAGCTTATCCATGCCTCTATCAGCTTTCTCCAAGGCTCTTTTCGCAATCGTGTTCTTGAGGGCCTTGAGCACCATCTGGCCTCGGAACCTTCTCCTCAGCTCTTGGAGCTGAGCCGCCCTCACCTTCTCCAGCCCAGCTACGGCGACGGTCGGGTATTCCTTCATCAACTCCACAGCGTCAGCCAACTCGTTTTGCTTCGTTGTCCTGGAAGCCAAGCCCATCACCTACTCTAGAGCCACCTTGACCGGCGCTGACATGGTCGCCTTCAGGAGTATCTCGCCGATGTTCCTCAAGCCCCTCTCAAGCCTCGTCTCGACCCTATTCACAACAGTCTGCACGTTCTCAGCGATCTGTTCCGCGCCCATCTCAACTGCACCCACCCTGCACTGGATGACCGGCTGGTCCTTAACCCGTACGCGGATGCTCTTCCGGCCTCGTTCGATGATAGCCTCGATGGGCGCACTCGGCGGCACGGGCGTCGGCATCTTTCCTCTCGGTCCCAACCAGACACCTAGTACGCGGCCGACAAGAGGCATCATGGCCGCCTCGGCGAAGAAGAAATCATAGGTTGAGGCCAACGCTTTCCCAGTCTTCTTGTCTCCCGCCAACCTCTCGAGGCTTTCTCGGTCCAGAAGCAGGTCTACGCCTGCTTTCTGAGCCCTCAGATGCAGGTCGCCTGACGCTATGACACACACTTTGACAGGCTTAGGAAAGGGGTGGGGTAGCTCCACAACCTCGTTGATCCTGTTCTCCGACTTCTTGACATCCAGATCCCTCAGGTTGATGATCAAGTCAACCGACTGTTTGAAGCCCCTCTCATGCATAGACTGCTTGAGTTTCTCCACCGATTCGACGACGGCCGTCAAGCCTAGAGGCATTTCCCTCTCCACAACCGGGATGCCGGAGTTCTCCGATTTCCTCGGGCTTCAGGCAGGGCTCACTTTAAAAACCTTTTCTCGGCAGACCATGCGTGGAACCTCCGTGCGCAGAACCGGTATCACCTTAGGACCTACGCCTAACAGAGGTTGAAGCCTGAATCGAGCGAGAGCTGAAGCCCCCCCACGTGATGGACTAGACCGGAGGGCGTCATTGAGGCTCACACGGCGTTCGGGAGAGTCCATGGCCCATCTTCCCAGGAGCCTCCCCGAGCGCACTGTCGTCCAAAAACCTACGAGATGGCACGGGTAAGCAAGAGCGGTCAGCTCGCTCCCGCTGGCTGCGCCCTGCACGGACGGGCGGATCGAGTCCGTGCGAAACCCCTCTATCGTCGTAGCCTGCTCTCTCGAAGGTGGCAGTCTAGGGCCTGAACTCGACGAGCTCCGGGAGGTCTCCGAGGGTCCCAACATGGCCCCTGCGAACGATAAGCGCTCCGACCACACCTCGGATTCCCTCAGCGATCTTGAGGCCCTTTCTGATCGAGCCGCGAATATCTTCGCCCGCGACCACGTTGCAGACGGCGGTCGCAGCCGCATCGGCGGTCGCTGCGTTCAGGGCAAAGACCGTGGCAACGTCGGCCTCGCCGAACGTGATCCCTCTCCCTTGTGTCGCGGAGCTGGAACCGACGCCTATCGGCATGCGGCTCGGTGACAGAACCCAGCCAAGTCTCGTGTTGAGAAGAGGGTCGCCTGAGCGAACCTCCACGTTCACAGGGTAGAGCGATTCCGCAGCTATCTCGCCACCGTTTTCAACAACTCGAATCTTCGCCCGCGTCTGAGCCATGGCTTCGACGGCTAGGTCAGCGATAGCACCTGCCACCGCGGCCATAGGACCAACACCCGCAGCAAGCGCCGCGCCAGCCATTCTCTTCACCACCTCGGGAGCCACATAGTCTATCTCAACGGGCTCCATGGCTGTTCGGAATCGCGGCTGCAGCCTAGAGTACTCCTCAAGCTGAACGCGGCACAAGAGAATCTCTGATACAGCTGCGCTCAGAGCCTCAGGGAGGTCCGTCTCGATCCTGACCGAGGTTTCTCCAAAGGTCTTAGACGCTCTTAGCGTCTTGGACTGAGCGGCGCCGGTTTCCGAGATGATGACTCCCAACAGTTGTTAGTCACCGAACGTGACTTGGCCTCCAAAGGTTTCAAGGTTTCTCCTTTGCGAAGGCGCTTTGACCGTCCGCTCGTCGGTGGCCTCAGGGCAAGTCCTAGTCTGGGCTTGACAGATGGATGAGGTGATGTCGCCCCTCCTTGGACAATGTGCTGTCACAGCTGACGGACCGGGTTTCTCAGTACGCCAATCCCCTCGATCCCGATCTCAACAAGGTCGCCTTCGCACAAGGTGAAGTCAGCTGGTGGGACGATACCGGTCCCGGTGAGGCAGACGGAGCCGGCAGGTACGGGGTTGTCTCTGCAGAGGTACTCAAGCAACTCCTCAAGGCTCCTCCTCAGCCTCGACGTGTTAGCTTCACCCTCAAAGGCGGTCTGGCCCCTTCTGAGGACTCGGCACTCAACCCTTAGGCTGCGAGGTTGCTTGACGCTCTCTGAGGTGACGAAGGCCGGGCCCAGCGCGCAGCAGCCCCTGTAGATCTTCGCCTGCGGCAGGTAGAGTGGGTTCTCACCTTCAATGTCTCTTGCGGTGACGTCGTTGCCGACCATGAACCCGATGATCGATGGGCCTGGGCCGACGACGAATGCCAGCTCCGACTCGGGCACTGTAGACTTCGAGTCGCTTCTCACACATATCGCCTCATTCGGCCCCACGCAGCGTTCGCCTGTCGCCTTGAAGAAGACCTCAGGCCTCTGCGCCTCGTAGACCATGTCGTAGGCGCCTTTGATGACCGTCTCTCCCTCTCTTGCCTTCCTGCTCCCTTCGTAAGTTATGCCGCATCCCCAGACCTCAGGGGGTCTGTAGGGCAGCAGGAGGTGAGGCTCGGCCCCAGTTGGCGCTCTGTCCAGGGCAGCGTACTCGTATGGGTCGGTGTCTACCCTCGATATCTTACCTTCGACCAAGGCGTCGACGCTAACCCCTTTGGAATCTGCCAGCTTGATGATGCGCGGTATTGAGGAGAACAGTCTCCTATCGATGGAGGTCAGGTCGATGACGCGGTCGCCTTGAACAGAACCTATCCGCACCGCTTTCCCAGGGACATAGAATCGAACCAGCCGCAATATGACGCGCCGCCGAACCTCCGCGTTCAGGATATTCTTAAGCCTTGCCTTCGTTTGTGCGGGAAGAGTAGAGGAGAGATGGATCGCGATGGTTTTTCCGAAGGATGGGACGGACGGAAAAGGCAGATCCGGCATTGTCGTAATGTCTGCCTCGAGCTGCCAATAACTTATAAAGACCCTTCACGTGGTACTTGCTCCAGCCTGCTTGGTGGCCGTGGCGTGGCGGCTTCGCGGCAGGCATTATGAGCATCGGGGGGGAACGGTCGGGAATGAGGATATCAGAGCTGAAGGATGGTATGAGGAGCGTCAACGTTCAGGGAAGAGTGACCAGCATCTCGTCGGTGCGGAATGTGGTGACGAGGTCCGGGCAGCCGGGGCGGGTCGCCACGGCGGAGCTGGCGGACGACTCGGGGACTGTGAAGCTGACGCTTTGGAATGAGACCATCGAGGCTGTCGGGATAGGCGACACTGTTCAGATCGAGAATGGGTACGTGACCTCCTTCAGAGGCGAGACTCAGCTCAACGTTGGCAGGTACGGCAGGATCAGCCCGGTTCGCTAGTCGCTCCCTTTCTGGGCGAAAGCCTGGAACGGGCTTCGCGGCGACGCTTTGGGCCTGTTCCTGCGACTGTGCTCCACGCTCGACTCAGCTATTTAAGGGGTTGAGACCCGTACTAGTTAGCCATGGCATGCTTCATCTCTCCGAAAGCTTCCTGTAGCGGCGCCTACTTTGAGGGAGATTCGACCGTGCTCGGACCGACAGCTATCGGACTCGACACAATCGTAGGGAATTATGTGGTCATAGGCTACCCGGCTAGATCCTCGGTAAAGGAGCTCCTCAGCGGTCACGCGGGGATAGAGTCGATCATCGCGGCTTATGATTCAATCAGCCATGGCACAAAGATCGGAAGGGGCTGCTTCATCAGGTCAGGTTCCGTCATATACGAGGACGTTGTCTTAGAGGACGACGTGGAGACGGGTCACCACGTGTTGGTCAGGGAGAAGTCTAGGATCGGTGAAGGTGCAAGGATAGGGACTTCAACCGTCGTGGATGGCAATGTCACGATAGGTGCACGCGTCAATGCTCAGTCGAACTGTTACCTACCGCCGGGGAGCATCGTCGATGAAGATGTGTTCCTAGGCCCATGCGTAGCGCTTCTGAATGATCGGTTCCCTCCGAGCAGAAGGCTCTTGGGCGTGAGGATCAAGAGGGGGGCCGTTATCGGGGCATGCGCTGTTCTCATGTCCGGAGTCACGGTAGGTGAGGACAGCGTTGTTGCCGCAGGTGCGGTCGTGACTGGGAACGTTCCGCCCCGCACTGTCGTTCGCTCGCCCGTGGCTGCACGGTACCATGCCACACGCGGAGAGTATGAGGAGAAGAAACACCTCTACGAGGAGAGAGGCTGACCTCGATCATCCGGGCTTCTTCAGGAGCCCGACAGCCGAGGAGACTGGACCAGTGTGAGAGCAATGAAAGACCCCAGCGTCCTATTCGAAGTCTACGTTCACGCAACCGAGAGCCAGGAGAAGGTTGCCGAAGCGGTCAAGAAGTGTGTACCCAGTGACCTGTTAGGAAGACTACGATGGAGTCTTCACAGGGCTGAGGGCTACTTCGGCAATCCGATACTGATCATGAGACTGGAGGCCAGCGGAGAGGACCTGCCTGAGAGATTGGTCGGCCACCTCGCACGAGAATTGAAGCCATCTGACAAGGAACGTGTTTCGCGCAACTTCGACCGTTACGTCGACGAGAAGGGCATTCTCTCCCTCAGATTGGACAAACAGAGAGCCTACATAGGCGAACTTGCCCTCAGCTCCTCCGATGCGATCTGTATCCGGGTGAGAGCAAAACCAAGAGGGAGGGCAACCGCGTTGGAAGCCGTCAAGTCTATCGCGAGAAAGGCGGGGCTCGTCTCGTGACGAAACGTTTCGTAGACCTCCACGTGCTGGTTCCCCCAGTTGACCTTGTCACTTCAGCGTCGAGGATCAGAGCTCTCAACATCGATGTTGTGGGGCTAACCTGTAACGGGCGACCCGGATTGGCGGAAGCCTCAACGGCGCTTGGTTCCTTGAGGGCCGAAGGCGTGGAAGCCCACCTCAGGCTTGACATAGACCCCGCTCAGCCGGGAAGGCCACTCAGAAGACTGACCGCGTGGAGACACGAGTTCAGAGTGATAGCTGGCGCCATAACGTCAACACGGGGCCTGCGCGCCCTCCTTCGAAGCAACGTGGACATTCTCTTCGCGGATACATCTCACTCGCGACTCTTGGCGCCAGGTTCATTCAAGTCGATGGCCCGGGCTGGGAAGCCATTGGAGCTAAACCTGCGCCCCGTGATCGTCACAAGAGGAATGCAGAGAGCGTACGCGTTAAGGGAGATGTCAAGACAGGTGAGACTTGCGGCCGAGGCAGGGCTTGCAGTTGTCCTCTCCAGCGGAGCCGTGGACGTGTGGGAGATGCGGCCGCCGAGAGAGATGGCCAATATCCTCACCTTGCTCGGGCTTGACGAGGGCAGCGTGATAGAGACGGTCTCGTTGAACCCTTTAAGGGTACTCGAAGAGGCCTCCCGGCTTGGGGCGAACAGCTCTTGAAGCGGCTAAGACGGAGGTACCTTGCTCTAAGGGTCCACGGAGGCGGCCCCTGCTCACTCGAATCCCTCCGGGACCGGCTCGAAACCGAGTTCATCGAGCTCTTCGGCCTCTGGGGATTCAGCCAAGCGGGAATCCACGTCTTGGAGTTCGATGACAGCAGAAGGGAGGTTGTCGTCGCCTGTTGGCACCGGTGGCTACCGATGGTCCGGGCGTGCGCCACTATGATCGCTGATCTGCGTGAAAGCCCTGTGATTGTCCAGGTCATGGGAGTGTCGGGAACGATAAGACGGCTGAGGAGGAAATTCCTCTCGCCAATGAGACCTAGCTGATCTCGTCTCGAAGATCTCTCTCCGTGCCTGACGAAGAGTTTAAGAGGTAGGGCCCCTTCTGGACGGAGGGTCTTGGGTGGAGTCAACCCAGAAAGCCCTGAAGGGCCGGGACCTTCTAACCCTTCAGGACTATACATCTGAAGAGATCGAGAAGATACTCCAGACCGGAGTGGCGATGAAGAAGGGGCCGAAGCTTAGACCTGAGGCTCTGAAAGGAGAGTATCTAGCGATGATCTTCCAGAAGCCATCGACCAGGACGAGGTTGTCGTTTGAGATTGCGATGCTGCAGTTAGGCGGGCAAGCGATCTACCTAAGGTGGGATGACCTCCAACTTGGACGCGGCGAGACGGTTGGCGACACGGGAAGAATGTTCTCTCGATACGTGGACGGGGTTGTCGCCCGCGTCTACCATCACCTAGACATCGAAGAGCTCGCGAGGAACGCCGAGGTACCTGTGATCAACGGGCTCAGCGACCTGTTTCATCCGTGTCAGGCACTCGCCGACCTCCAGACGGTCCTCGAACGGAAAGGCAGCCTGAAGGGAGTGAAAGTGGCATACATCGGCGATGGAAACAACGTGTGCAACTCTCTCCTCGTCGCTTGTTCCAAGATGGGAACGGACATTGCCGTCGCCTCTCCGCGGGGCTACAGGCCGAGCGAATCTGTCGTCGGATCAGCCCTTGCGAATGCGAGGGCAACCGGAGCGACTGTGGAGCTTGTCGAGGAGCCATCAGAGGCCGTTCGAGACGCGGACGTAATCTATACGGACACCTTCGTCTCGATGGGCGCTGAGATAGAACGCGAGAAGCGTCTGGCCACGTTCCTGCCAAGATACCAGGTGACATCGGAGCTCTTCTCCTACGCGAAGCCCGACGCGTTCTTCATGCACTGCCTGCCCGCTCACAGAGGAGAGGAGGTCACAGCAGAGGTCTTAGACGGGCCGAGGTCTGTCGTCGCGGACCAAGCCGAGAACAGGCTTCACGTGCAGAAGGCCCTGCTCTGGATGATGCTCTAACGCCGCTGATGGACTTGTCGATTCGAGCAGGCGCCGGGTCGATCGTGGTGATAGTGGCCTCAGCTATCGACCCAGCGAGCAGGAACATCGCAGACTCTCTGATCGGGCTGCACCATTTCTCGAAGCCGACAATAAGCGGGGCGGGCGATAGCCTGCTGCGAGCTGAGGATCCGGAGAGTGATGCTCGGCTGCTTATCACCAAGAAGGAGCTCGTCTCCTTCGAGCCCAGCTCAGGTCTCGCGGATACACGTCTATTCATCTTCGTGTCAAGGCATGAGAGTCACAGTCGCGTTCGATCGTTAACTGTTCATACGCCAGGCAATCTGGCCGAGGCTGAGCATGGAGGCGTGCCGTGCAAAGTCTCTGTTGCAGCTCCAGGACCTATGAAGGACGCTCTTAGAAGGCTAAGCCTAGAGAGAGACCGCATAGGGCTGAGCCACGTTGTCTCCTACGAGGCAACCCATCACGGCCCCTCGCTTGACACGCCCTCACTGTTCGTAGAGATAGGCAGCAGCGAGGCTGAATGGTCTGACCCGGAGGCGGGGGAGGCGGTTGCCAATGCCGCCATGGATGCTGCAGCTAGCCGATGCATCTGCACCCCAGCTCTAGGCGTGGGCGGCCCGCATTACAACGCGAAGTTCACGGAGGCCGGCTTGAAGGGTCCTCTCGCACTGGGGCACATCATCCCGAAGCATGCGCTGCCGTCCCTGACGCCAGACATGCTGGAGCAGTGCCTGAGCAGGACTGCCGGCGGCGTTGAGGTCGCTCTGCTCGACTGGAAGGGGACGCCGGGGCCGACGAGACGCTGGATCGCCGCTCACCTAGAGAGGCTTGGTGTCGAAGTTCAGAGAGCGTAGCGTCAGGCGGCTATAGCGAGGAAACCTTTTATATGACGGCGAAGGAGAAGGTTGCCGCATCCTATGCAAGGATCTGAACCGATGGACATGCCGTTTGCCCCGGCTTACGGGCGGCTACCTTAGGCGTGGTTGCTTTGGGCGTTAGGTCGTTCCTTGAATCAAGTCGGCGCATGCTGAGGTCTTCGACCAAGCCCGGCTGGGAGGAGTTCTGGCTCTCGTGCCGGATCTGCCTTCTAGGCGTCAGCCTGATAGGTATCATCGGTTTTGTCGTGAGGCTTATGGGGGCGCTCTTCGGGCTTGGCGCAGGATAAGCCCGAACTAGGCTTCGGCGAGGCACATGTCTTCCTCGTCAAGACGGCGGCCGGTCAGGAGCGAAACGTTGCTCGGGTCATTGAGAGAAGGGCGAGGGCAAGAGGTGAGCCGTACCGGACCGCGATCAAGGCGATCCTGTGCTCCGACGATGTGAAGGGCTATATCTTTGTGGAAGCCACAAGCCCTCACTTCGTTGACGAACTGATCTATGGGCTGAGGCATGTTAAGACTAGGCTGCCGGGGTTTGTGCCATTAGCCGAGGTTGAGAAGTACCTCGTCGTGAAGCCGCCTGGTGAGGGGATCGAGCCCGGCGACATGGTCGAGATCACAGGAGGCCCCTTCAGGTCAATGCAGGCCAGGGTCATATCTGTTGACAGACAGAAGGGCGAGGCAACCATCGAGCTCGTAGAGGCGACGTTCGCTCTGCCCATCACCATGTTCGCGGACTACCTTCGTAAGCTGCCATCAGTCAAGTAGCGGAGGGTTAAGCATGAGCGAGAAGAAGAGCTTTGACTTCCTGGTTGCAGGCGGAGCTGCCACGGCGGGGCCACCTATCGGGTCGGCTCTCGGCCCGCTAGGAGTGAATGTTCCAGCGATAGTTGAGTCGATCAACAAGGCGACCAAGGAATACGCCGGAATGAGGGTCCCCGTCAGGGTTGTCCTAGACCCGTCTACGAAGGTCTTCGAGGTTCACGTGGGTACGCCAACGACCTCAGCCCTGATCGTCAGGGAGCTTGGGGTTCAGAAGGGCTCCGGGAAGCCCGGCGTTGAGAACGTGGGAAACCTGTCGCTGGAACAGGTCCTGAAGATCGCGCGGCTGAAGAAAGGGAAGAGCTTAGCCTATTCGATCAAAGGGATCGTCAAAGAGGCGCTAGGAAGCTGCGCCAGCATGGGCGTCACTGTGGAGGGGAAAGCCCCAAGAGAGGTCGCCCTCGAGATAGACGCCGGGAAACATGACTCACTCTTCGAGGACTAGCCTCGTTTCGACGCTGACTCACCGAACTCTCAGCCTTGAACGCCTGCCACCGGCTGGTGTCTTCTGGAAACCATTTGTGCTAATACAGGGCTTTGCCCCCGATCGGGACATCGACCACCACTAGTATCGTCCTCATCTACGCTTCGGGGCTTATTGTTGTAGCTACCATGGCCAAAGCCAGAGTTCTCAGCTTCTGCTGTATCGCCTCGTCATCGTAGCGCTGAACCGGGAAACGTTCGCCGGTCTCGACCGCGGATGGCCCTGTAATGACTCCGATATGGGGCCACTCCGTTGTTTTCACAATACTGGCATTAGCCGGGAAGCCAAAGGCATTGGCCAACGGAACAAGGACGACATCGTAGTAGAAGCGTCGTAGTTGCTCTCCGGCGACGCCGCCATGAGCAATGAGGGCAACGGGCTTCCCCTCCAATGCGAAAGGGTGTGATTCATCCCGCCAACGGTTAAGAAAGGCGATACTCTCGATCCGTTCCAGGAGCGCGCAGAGCTTGGCGGGAATAGGCGCATAGTGGGGCGATACAATGACTAGGCCATCTGCTGCCTTTAGCTTCTCATAGATCGGCTCAAACCCATCAGCGATCACGCATTGTTCCGTGCCGATACAGTTCCCGCAGCCGATACACGGTCTAATCTCTTTGTCCACCAGGGCCACTACTTCGCCTGTGGCATCAGGGCGAAGTTCCCGGACAGCGGCGATCATCCGTTCCGCCAACTCCACCGACTTTCCACACGGTTGATGATGGATATTGGCGCCCGAAACTGCCACGATATGCATGATCAACCCTCCTCCGCTTTTACCCCTACTGCAAAGCCTTCCTCTGTCACATATACGTGATTGAAGGGAACGGGCGGGATCGCTTTCCTCGGCAAGGGACAGTTTGCCATCGAGGTAGAGCCTCTCGGAGTTAACCCGGTGCGATTCCAAGGCCCGTCGGCTTAGAAGGTGACCGTTGAGGAACTGAAGGACTGAGACCGAGGGAGGGGGAAGCCGGACTTCGGTTCAGGCATACGATACCTCGGACCGTACAAGGACCGGATGGAATGCAGACAGGCAAACCAGTCCTGAAATCGACTGCGAATCTAAGGCGGGCCCGGTGGGAATCGAACCCACGACCTACAGCTTTCTTCACGCAAGCGTAGGAGGCTCAGCCCATCGGCGATGGTCTGCCGCGCTGTCCTTCTGCGCCACGGGCCCCTCTAGCGCTGCCTTTGCTCCACGCGCACGAGGGCATCGTTTGGCGACTCCTTTAAGCCTTTGCTGAACCTAGCCTATTCCGCGGCCAACCTCGGTCACAGGAGCCGTCTTGCTGCCCCAATCCGCTTTCATCTTGGTTACATCTGCCCTATGTCTTGGCAGCCTGAGCTAGTGAGGCATGTGAGGCCCAGCTTCTCCAAGGTTTCCAAGTACCGGTTCGGCTTTGAACGGCAAGGCTTATTCGACTGGGCGATGATTCGACCCAATCGGAACGGCTGGCTGGCCGTAGACCGTGGATGCAAGATGACGCCTCTCGTGGACACGCATGCACACTTGGAGATGCTGTCGGACATTGAGGAGGCTGTCGGGCGAGCCAAGGCGGCTAGAGTCGGGGCTATCATAGCCGTAGGGTCTAACCCCGAGTCCAACCTCAAGGTCCAAGATATCTCGAGGCACTACGCTGGCTACGTGTTCCCTGCCTTCGGCCTACACCCCTGGGACGTTCCGTGCTACGAGAAAGAGGGCCTAAGCTTCCTCACTGATACAGTCGGGGAATGCATCGCCCTCGGTGAAGTCGGCCTCGACTACTGGGTCAAGGTCGACAAGGCTTTGCAGAGGACGGTCTTCGAGCGGATCCTGTCGTTGGCCTTCGGCAGGGGGAAGCCTGTGATGATCCATTGCCGGGGCGCTTGGGCGGATGTCCTCGAGGCAGTTGAACGAAGCGGCGTCAAGAGAGCGGTCTTTCACTGGTTCACTGGGCCAGCGGACGTGCTTAAGAGACTCCTAGACCGAGGCTTTCTCATCTCCGCCTCGCCTGCTGCAGCCTACAGCAAGGCGCATCGCGAAGCGGTTCAACTCGCTCCCTTAGAGAGCATCGTTCTCGAGACGGATTCGCCCGTCAAGTATGGAGGCGTCGAGTCTGAACCCGCTCACGTGTTGAAGAGCTTGAAGTCCGTCGCGGAGCTGAAGGGGGTCGAAGAGGAGATCGTCGCAGAGAGGACGACCGAGAACGCGGTGAGGCTCCTTAAGATATAGTTGCGGCGATAGTCTGTCGTATCTCACCTGTTCGGGAGGGGCTGAGACAGGAAGTCGGCTATCGTTCTCTGATGGACGGCGTCTCTCAAGAGCCGACTACCCCTTATCCAGGTCTCAAGGGGAATCTCAAGCCTTGCCGCGACCCTGGCCAAGGCTTCGTGTAACGTGTTGAACGTGAGCGGAGGGTTTCTCAGCGCGTTTCTAGCGTTCTCTCTGACCTGCCACACGCCGACTGGCATAATGTAGCCCGGATGCGCCTCGCGTAGCACCAGCACGGAGGCCTGTCTCCTCTCTGCGACTAGGTGCTCCGTTGCTGCAAGTCGGGCAGCGTAGTAGCAGCCCCCCATACTCGCGTACTTGGTTCTCCCGTTGAAACCCTCATAGTCGCCGTAGAATATGACGCTCCGCGATGCTGGGTTCCAGAGTGTGTTCGGATACCAGGCCTCGATCGCCTCGTAGCTCCACGCCTGTGGCAGCATCAGTATCTCGAACCGGTTGTCAAGGTACTCTGACTCGTAGACCCTATACTCGTTGATCAGTGGGAATTCCTTGACACCCTCCGCGAGGTTCCTCGAGATCGTGTCATCAACCGCGGTTATGCTCCACCGAGTCGGGACGAGCCTCCTCTGGCCCTTCAGCCCGAACGTGCCAATGCTGAAGGCTCTCTGAATCCTTGAGATCAGCACTCCGTCACCGTATAGGTTGAGCACCGCCTCAGCTGCCTTAAGGTCTGTGTCCTCGTAGGCCTTCTCGATCCGTCGGTCCCAACGGCCTCCGCCTGTCCGCATGCTGTTG
Organism: uncultured Candidatus Bathyarchaeia archaeon; assembly: GCA_964427455.1. Lineage (GTDB taxonomy): Archaea > Thermoproteota > CALKCG01 > B24 > JAWCPE01 > JAWCPE01. Next base: position 18,863 of record CAYRUY010000011.1, read on the forward strand.
ATCCTAGCTGAGGGGCCGAACGGTTGCACGTCATCGCTCAGGAGCAGGTAGCCCCTCGGTTCCTTGTCGAACGAGAGTTCCACCTCAACGGGTTCAGCCGCGAGCGCGAGCTCGCGCGTCATCTCGAGCAGTCTTCCGCCAGCCTCGGCGTCCTCTACATGCGCCGTCGTCTTCCCCCTCACCAGGCTGGACCTGAAGGCGGCGATCTCCTCGATGCTCTTCCCGAACCAGAGCTCCGGAAGGTCAAGCAGGCTTGTGTCTCCTTGAAACGGCGGAGCCAGCGGCCCGACCGAGACATGCGGATAGCCGATCCTGCCCACGAACACGCCTGGCGGCGACGAACCATCCAAGTGCAGGGAACGTATCTTGGGCGCGATGTCAAAGTGCGATGAGAGCTTCACGATGATTGGGCACCGGGTCTTACGGCAGAGCATCCTCGAACCCTTGCATAGAACGCACAGGCCGTTCTGCGGCACCCTCAACCTCAGAGATTCCCAGTCTGAGGCCACAGGTGAAGGGAGAACCGAGCGATCCAGCAGCGAGCTCAGATCGAAGCCTAGACTCGAACTGTCGAGGAGAGCCAGCTTCTGTCGGCCGCTTGAAGACGTGAGGATGCTCGCTGGCATCTGCGAGGGAACTCGCGACCAAGGATTTATCTCTACCTGTACGTTGGACGTGGTATCTCCGAGTGCCCGCAGAGGGCTCTTGGGCTCTATCAGGACCTGTACTGGACTCGGGCTGCCTTGTCGAAGCTCTTCTCGACGACAGAGACGTAGCTAGGCCTAAGCTTCCTCTTCACAAGGTTCCATTGTCTGCGGGCCTCAACGATATTCCCTTGAGCTAGGAAGATGGCCGTGTGCGCGAGCTCGTTGATCAGCACAGGGATCCGCGATTGAGCGGAGACATGAAGCGCGCGTTGAGCCAAAGCCTCTGCCCTAGGCCCGTCGCCCAGAGATGTTCGCATGAAAGAGGCCAGGATGAAGTGCCACGCCGCCTCGAAGTCTGACCCGGAGCGGGCGTAAAGCTCTGCGGCGTCTTCGTAGCCTTGGAGGGCTAGGCGTGATTCTCCCGCCGCGCGGTATGCGTCACCTGCGTCGCGGAACAGCCCCGCGGCTAGCAACAGCTTCGCAGCCTCAGAGGCAGCGTTGGCAGCTTTCAGATAGCATTGGGCCGCATCTAGTCCCCTGTCCGAGGCCTTGAAGTAGTCACCTATGCTCTTCAACTCTCTCGGCGTAACCTTGACCCCGGCGAACCCCGAGCGGAGAAGGCTCTCGTAGTATTCGGCCACGATTCCCTTGCAACGGGCGGCTCCGGCCTCGTCGCCCAAGTCCCGGAGGCAGGAGGCGGCTGCCCTGTAGAGGTAGGCCGCCTGAACAAGGTTGCCCTCAACCCTTCTTGCATGAGCCCCCGCCAGGTAGCAGTCGCACAGCTTCCTCGTGTACTGCGGGTACAGTTCCAGGTCTTGCGTTGCCCAGAGGTAGGCTGTAACTCTCCTCAGATGTGAGGCTGCAACCTCGTAGTCAGCTCTTCCTAGAGCGTCCTCAGCCTCACGGATCCAAGAGAGGCACTCGAGGCCCCGAGACTGCAAGTCAGCTACCTTCCGTTGAACTCGCAGGCTGGGACTTTACCCTTTCTCCTCAGCGAGTAGCGCAGCTCGCAGCTTCCGCCCTCTTGCGGAGTCCAGGCGTGGATGTTCGACCTACCCTCGGTTCTTCGGCTGCCCCTAGAGCCTTGCGAGCACTTGGCTGTAGTATGCGGGCCCATAGGTGAGGATGATCTGCTTGTAGCTCTCTGAGGGAGTTGTGACCTGTTCTAGCGTACCCTCAACGCGCGCAAGCTCGTCGGTGAAGACCTGTCCCCTGAATTCCTCGACGTACGAGACGAGGCGTTCGATATCAACGGCCTGCGATCCTCGCAGCACTCTTTCCACCTCTACGGGGTAGATGGACGGCATGTAGAACGCTTCGGAGTCATCGAGAACCCTCACCTCAGCGCTGACGGGGCCAAGCGAGGTAACCTCCATCTCAGCCAGATACTCGTTCTCGACCTCGTCGTAACCCCTCACGGGCTCAAACTCAACCTTAACATCCCTCTCGCCACGGGAGCCTAGGAGAACCCCGTAGATGCACTTCCTCCTCTGATGCGCCACGTACTCGTCCAATGTGAAGTTCCGAAACCGCCAAGCCTTTCCCGTGATCTCCCTCTCGAACTCATTCACCAGAAGCGAACCCTCGCGGAAGAAAGACGCTAGCGCGTCTCTGAGCTTTGATGTGGCCTTGGCGCCGACCACGACGAAGTCCAGGTCTGAGTAGTCGGGGTGATGAAACGAGTGTAGTAGCGAGCCGAAGACTCCGAGGTCTGAAGCCTTAAGGGAGGTTCGATCTAGGATCGCGGAGACGATGGTCTCCGCCTTTCCCATGAGGCTGTCCTTAGGCTCCTTTGCCAGAAGCTCGCGCAGCCTCCGAACCGGGAGCCTGGTGGCCTCGACGTCGTCTTTTCTCACCCCGACGAGACTCCTGCGTAGGGGTCGACAAAAGACACTGTACTTCGGGAAGTGTTTCGCCACGAAGTCTAGCCCGTCGTGTTCGAAGAACTTGTAGTAGACGCTTTCTTTATGCTGCCTCAAGGCTCTCGGGTTCGTCGATCGATACACCGTCGACGGCGCGTATTCAGGGTCGCAGACATAGCCTTCGGCTAGATGCGAGTAGCCGAGGACCCTGAAGATGAGCCCCTCCTCAGTCACGATCGCGTCCCGATCCCTCAGAGCGGGAAGGGTCAAGAGTTCCACTCTCCGCGCGTTCGAGGCTCAACGATAGGCGACCGGCCATGGTCCGAACGAACTTCGCCAGATGTACTCGGGTCCCACGCCGCCCGAGCCGACAACCACTCTGTAGGCCTCCGCGCCGGTTACGACCTCCGTTTCCTGTTCCAGAACGCCACAGACCTCCACTTCGTCGCCGGCAGAGGCTACATCGCGGAACTGGCCCGTCATCGAGACGACTTGGCCTGGAAGATGCTCTTCGTCTATCCCAGATGCGTCTATCTCGTAGCGTGCAGGCTTGAAGACTGCCTCCCTAGCCGACGTGACGTGGGCTCTGAGACAGACCGGCCGAAGGGCGCGCCTCCGGTAGGCGCCGTATCTCTCGTAGATCTCCTCAGGCTTCTTCACAGCGTTGAAGACCACCTTCTCCTCGCCGAACCTCACCTTGTTGAGTCGAAGGGCGTCCCATCGATTCTCGACCAGATTCTGAAGCTCGCCTTCGAGGCCGAGCCTTCGAACGGTCTCTTTGACCTTACGGAAGTTCTCAGCCCCATAGACAACGATGTCTATGTCAGGTGAGGGCGACTTAAGCCCTAAAGACAGCGAGCCGTGAAGCCCGAAATCGTCCAAGGGAACGCCGCAATCATCCGAGACGAGGCTGACCCAGTCGATAGCCATGGCCTCAAGCCTTGACCGCCCAATGCTTCGCAGCAGCCGCGCCATCGCCTCGTCCGGCTTGATGAATCTCTCAACTCGGTCGTCTGGCAGGGCGACCAACCGCTTTCCATTGACTGGACAGTCGTGCAGGTAAAAGGGGAAGGACTTCTCGAAGGCTGAGAGGGTGGCGGCCACGGTCTGAGGACTGTAGAGGCTGGCCGGCCTCACGAGCGGGACACCGCTGAGCGCGTACTCGGCGGGCAAGAACTCGAGGTCGAAGAGGTTGCGGAGCGTTGAAGGGACATACTTCAGATATGCGAAGCTTCGGTCTGGCGGATGCTCATAGCCTTCGACGTAGAAGATGAAGCCTTCCTTGGACAACGCGATGTCCCCGTCGCGCCGAAGCCTCACGATCTCACCAGCGGTGTCTGATAGACGACGGGCGCGGTATAAGAAGCCGGCGCGAGTGGCCGTAACCGCTTCGAGAGAGGCGGCGAATCGCATTTAAGCGCCGAGAGAGGATGTGCTCCGCCGTTGGTTAAGATGCCCCTAGACGTGATCAGTCTTGGAGAGTCGATGAGCGAACTCTGCGCTACGAGCACTGGGCACTTGAGAGAGGTGGCTGGGTTCAAGCTCGGTTGGGGAGGCGACACCTCCAACTTCTCTGTCGCAGTCGCTCGGCTCGGCCGGAAGGTAGGCTACATCTGTAGGCTTGGAGATGATGAGTTCGGAAGGTCATTCGTCGAGCTTTGGGCTAGGGAGGGTGTAGACGCCTCCCGCGTGATTGTCGAGAAGGGTGCGTTCACAGGGGTCTACTTCATCTCGCTCATAGATGGCGGAGAGCACGACTTCACCTATTACAGAAAGGATTCAGCGGCGAGCAGGCTAAGCCCTGAGGATGTTGACGAAGCCTACGTGAGGCAGGCTAAGGTCTTCCATTCAAGCGGCATCTCGCTTGCTGTCAGCCAATCGCTTCGGGAGGCGGTGTTCAAAGCCGTGAGGGTGGCGAAGGAGGCCGGTGGCCTCTTTAGCTTCGACCCTAACGTGCGGCTCAGGCTCTGGCCTATCCACACGGCTAGAGCTGTCGTCAGCTATGCTTGCGCTCAGGCCGACATCGTGCTCTCAAGTATCGAGGACATGAAGCTCCTTTACGGATACGATGACCCGGAGAAGGCAGCGGCGTCACTTCGCTCGATGGGTCCTAGAACCGTTGTCGTAAAGCTTGGCGCCGATGGTTGCCTGGTGTCTGCGAAGGACGAGAGCTTCCGCTCCCCCGGTTTCAAGGTTAAGGTGGTAGATACCACAGGCGCGGGCGATGCCTTCGACGCGGCCTTTATCGTGGGCATGCTGGAGGGCTGGGAGTACCGGAGGATCGCTAGGTTCGCGAACGCCGTCGGCGCCCTGACCGCGATAGATAGGGGAGCTGTCGCCCCAATACCTACGCGGCAGAAGACGGAGGCCTTCCTTAGGTCGCAAGGTTTCCGTGAAGCCTAGACCCTAGCGTACTTCCTTATCGTCTCTACCAAGGAGGCGCCTTTCCGTAGGTCCTCAGCCTCCTTCCTCTCGACTTCGTCGAACGCGTTCGCCCTCTGAAGCACCTCCCTAGCCGCGGCTCGAGGAATGACCACGACGCCGTCGTCATCTCCAACGATGATGTCGCCTGGGTTGACGGCGACCCCTCCGCAGACTGTGGGCTTATTCGTAGCCTCGATATCCGTGCGGCCCAACGAGGTCGTGGGGACAACGCTTCGACTGAAGACTTGAAAGCCCATCTCCCTAAGCTCTCTCACGTCTCGGACTCCGCCGTCCAAGACAGCGCCGGCCAAGCCTTTTGCCTTCGACGCCGTCGCCATCAAGCCACCGTACAGGCCCACGTCTCTCAGGTCTGAGTCGCCTGCGACCACGACCACATCGCCGGACTTCGCCCTATCGATCAGCTCCAGCACCAGGTTGAATGATGTCGTCTTTGCAGCCTTCTTGTGTCTCACCGTAATGGCCGGGCCTACGAGCTTGACCCCGGGTATGATCGGCCTTAACTCATGGGACATGAACCCGGGCTTGCCCATGCGGTCTAACGCATCCGACAGCGACGCTGTAGGCGTCGCCCTTAGTCCTTTCAGAAGCTCCGGTAGATCCTCGCTACTGCCAGACAGACAGACCACTCTCCAAACTGGTGGGCCCTAGTAGCCTCGTTGCGTAGATAAGATTTGCCGCCGGATCGCCCACGTGGCAGGGGATGGCCGAACGCAGCAGTTCAAATCAGCGCTTCAGGTGTCAGGCCGTCCCGGATCGCATCGGCAAGGGAGACCTTGTACCCTTTCTCAGTGCGATTAAGAGAGGTCGGTTTCAAGAGGAGCCAGCCGGACCTTCTCCGCTTGAACTTGACGGCCAAGTAGGGTTCAGCGCCGAACCTTTCCGCAAACCTTGTGAGTTGGTCAACGGATTCAGCCTCGACGTAGAGGGTCTCTCTAAGAGTGCTCTTCACCTCGACGGCGATGTGACGCCTCTTTCCCCCAACCAAGAGGTCGGGGCGGTCGATCTTCGTGCTCGAACCTGAGGAGGGAGCCCTCATGACGGCAAAGCCCATCGCCGCGAACCTCTTGACGAGCTCTCTCTCTTCCCTTATGCCCCTTCTCAAAGCGGTTCCTCAGCCGACGCTTCTCCGAGGGCTATCTCGGACATCATCCTTTTATCACTTGGGTCAGGCCTCGACACTACTTCAATGAGTACGGGCGGAAACCCACGGTGGCTATGGCTGCCGCCTGGGGTTCGCTAACGCGTCAGTTCTTCGTGTTGGTCGTGTCCCAGGCAAGGAGCGGGTCTTCGCGGATTCCTCTGCCTGTGGCTCGTTCGATGAGGAGCCGTTGCTCAATGCTTGCAGCCCATTTCCGGACTTGCACGACGGCGTCGGGGTTCACGCTTATCGAGTCGATGCCGCTCTCGATGAGGAACCTTATGAAGTCGGGGCCGTGGACTGAGGGGGCTTGGCCGCAGATCGAGACTGTCCGCCCGTCCTTGTGGGCGACATCGATCAGGTGTTTGATCGCTCTCTTCACTGCGAGGTCTCGTTCGTCAAAGATCGGCCCGACGGTGGCGTTGTCCCTGTCGCATCCGAGAATGAGCATCGTCAGGTCGTTCGACCCGATACTGTAGCCGTCGATGAACTTGTTGAACTGGTCTGCAAGGATCACGTTGCTAGGGATCTCCGCCATCAGCCAGACCTTGAAGTCTGGGCCTCGATGTAGTCCCTCCTCCTCGATTATCCGGATGACCCTCTCGGTCTCCTCTACGGTTCTGACGAAGGGCAGCATCACCCACAGGTTCTTCAACCCGTACTCTTCGCGGACCTTCTTGATCGCCCTGACCTCAAGCCTGAACGCGTCCCGGTACTTTGGGTCATAGTACCGGCTTGCGCCACGCCACCCGAGGAGCGCGGAGGGCTCCTCAGGCTCGTACTTCTCGCCGCCTTTCAAGTCGCGGTACTCGCTCGTCTTGAAGTCGCTGAACCTCAGCACGACAGGGCGAGGGTTGAAGGCTGAACAGACCCTCCTTATCCCTTCGGCCAGCTTGTCCACAACCCTCTCAGGGTGTCCTATCTCGATCAAGTAGAGCGGGTGTTCGCCGATATCGGCTGCCCAGATGAATTCTTCACGCATCAGGCCGACGCCGTCGCATGGTGAAGCCGCTACCTTCTCGGCCAGCTCTGGCTCGCCGAGGTTGACGAGTATCTTCGTGCCGCTCACAGGGTATGACTCCACCGTCCCAACGGCCGCTGCCGCGGCAGCCGCCTCGGGCTTCGCAGCTGCTTCTTCTAGGATTCCCTCATAGACGACACCGTTCTTAGCGTCGACGGTCACGTCCATCCCTGTCTTGATGATTTCTGTGGCAGCCGCTCCTTTACCAGTCGTCCCGACGATACATGGAATGCCAAGTTCCCTGCTCACGATGGCAGCGTGACAGGTCATTCCGCCGCTGTTCGTCACGATGGCCGTAGCCTTTCTCATAGCCGGCACCCAGTCGGGCGCCGTCATCTCTGTGACGAGAATCTCACCCTTCTTGAACTCGTTGATCCCTTCGACGGTCACGATGACGTGGGCCAGGCCTGCGGCGATGCCGGGCGACGCGGGCAAGCCTTGAACCAGCACTTTACGCTCGGTAACCACCCTGACCTCCCGCGGCGCTGCGGGTCCCCTCTCCTTAAGCGACCAAACTGTTTCAGGTCTCGCTTGGAGGATCCAAAGCTTGTCTGTTCGCTCGTCTAGGCCCCACTCGATATCCATGTGCCGACCGTAGTGTTCCTCTATCGCAACCGCGTACTTGGCGAGCTCAACGATCTCGCGGTCGCTTAACACCTGCTTCTCCTGTAGTTCCTCGGGGACAGCGATCTCCTCGGTGCCTCCGTCTTTCCTACGGACGAGTTGGACAGTCTTCCTTAGAACGTTCTTCTTCACGATCTGAAGGTCTTTCTTGCTTACATAGTACTCATCGGGGTTGATCTTGCCCTGTACGATGAACTCGCCGAGGCCGTATCCTGCCTCTATGAGGACCACGGTCGGGTCGCCGTTTGACACGTCGAGAGTGAAGATCACCCCTGAAGCTTTCGAGTAGACCATAACCTGAACAGCGGCCGAAAGTGCTATCGCAAGGTGGTCGAAGCCCTTCTGAACCCTGTAGAAGATCGCCCTGTCTGTAAAGAGGCTGCTGTAGCATTCCTTAACCTTCTCGACGACCATCTCTTCGCCTTGAACGTTGAGGTAGGTCTCCTGTTGCCCCGCGAAGCTAGCGTCCGGGAGGTCCTCAGCCGTAGCCGAAGACCTTATCGCAACGAACGGATCCTCCGCGCCGTAACGGCTCGCCAACTCCCTGTAATATTGCTTGATCTCCTCCTCCAGGTCCTGAGGCATCTTAGCCTCAACGATCGTCTTCCTAATCGCCTTCCCGACGCGTTGAAGCGTCTGAGTGTCATTAGGGTCCTTCAGGTCGGCAAGTATCTCGGCCAGCTTCTCTTCAAGCCGCGCCTCCTTAATGAAATGCCAGTAAGCAGCGGAGGTGGTGGCGAACCCGTACGGCACGGGTACCTTCGTTCTGTGATACATCTCGCCGAGGCTGGCTGACTTTCCACCAACGAGTGGAACCTGCTCTTTACCGATCTCCTCGAACCACAGGATATACCTCTTGTCTACTTCAGACATCGGAACCGCCTAGCTTTGAGGATCTAGCTCTCGCGATACATCGAACGGTAGCAACTGAACAAGGGCGGGTAAAAAGTCTTCTCATACGGCCATCGAAGACGAGTCTCTTCTGTCGGTGCGGAGCAATGCTCTGAGAGAACCGCGGTGTTCCTCCTGGCAAGACGCCTGACGCTCACTGCTCGAAGCCTTCGCCCCTACCTCCGCTGTCCACGCCTGGAAGTGACGGGAGCACGGTACAGGAACACCGTGTGCTTCTTCCCATCTAGCGCCGAAACCGTCTCTTGAACGGACTCCGGCATCCAACCTCTGATCCTGTAGTCATGAGAGATGACCCTCGCTTCAGGTCGAAGTTGGGCTTCCAACGCTCGCCTGAGGCCTAGCAATGCCTCGGGTGTCAGGTAAAGCGTGACGACATCCGCTCGTCCCAGGTTCGCTTGGCTCAGGTCTCGACAGACAACTCGTTGTCTCTCAGGTTTCAAGCCTTCTCTTCGCGCTTTGGACGCCGCGTAGGACGCTAGACTGGGGTCGATCTCGTAGCCGACTCCGATGCAACCGTATTCGCGAACGGCTCTTCTGAGGATGCGCCCATCGCCGCAGCCTAGGTCGTACAGCCTCTCTTCGGGCTGAGGATTCGCAACGTCGAGCATCAGCCTCAGGACATCTTGAGGCGTAGGAACAAAGGGCACGTCTAATGCAGAGCGCTTTGACCGATAGGTTCCTGCCGCGAAGCTCATACTCGGACCATAAGCGAGCTGTGTCAAAAAGGTTCTACCCCCAGGTTGCCGGGCAACTTCGGGCCACCCAGTCCTCTAGGCCCTGCCCGTTGAACTCTTCGGATACTCTGCCTTCAACGTGCTTCGGGCCGCTTAGGCGCTCGTGGTCTCCTCTCTCGACTGTCTGGTTCTTCACTCCGAGAGCCAGAGCGATCAACCATGGAGACCTCGTCATAAGATGGCGTCACGAAAGCGTGTCGCTCAGACTAGGTTCATCACAAACGACGCGGAGGAGATCGCGTCCCCCAGCCCAACCGTGCTGACGGTCTTCTCAATCCATCTCGACGGAGCATAGACCACCGAGAAACCATCCGACTGCGCGAACCCTCTTTCCCGTAGGCTCGCGGCTGCAGCTCGATCCTCATCTTCTAACGCATCTGCCAAGGCTTCGTGTTCGCGTACCCCTTGAGGGCTTAGAGGGAAAGCGTTGCTCCTGGCAAGTTCCAAGAGCTCCTCTGGCCGTAGGAATCTACCGGTGAGGGCACGCCCAGCGGCGACAGCGCCCCCGACGAGAAGAGCCTCCTGCTCCCTCTCCGGTGCCGCTGCATATCGGCCTGAGAGAACGCTTATGGAGAAATCTCGCGTGTGGGCGTTCAGCCTCTCGACGTTGAGTTGGCCTTGTAGAGCCACTGCATCTCGGTAGACGGTCAGGGCTGAGGGCTCCGGCGCCGTGAGCTCAGAGGCCCGCCGCAGCCCGAGGGTTGAGAGCGCGCTTCTCAACTCGTCCTCGTTGACGCCTAGGCTGTCGAAGAGGTACGATGCGCGAAGCGTCGCCGCCTCGATCTCAGATCGCTGCATCGAACCCAACTCCAAGTGAAGCCTCAGCTTCGGGTTCAACTCCCTCCACTCCCGCAGCTGGCGGAGGGCGTTCTCAAGCCTAGTCTCAAAGCCTGAGCCATCCCGGTAGCTCTTCCTCAGGAGGTGGAAGCCTGCGATTATCGCGCCGTCAAACTCAGCTATCCTAGCTCTGACCGCCTCCGCGAAGCTGGAATCAGCGCAGAGCTCGCTGCTCTCTTCACCGTACGCTGCGATGAACCTGTTCTCCCTCGGAGCTGTGACGGTGATGTCGTCGAAAGTGACTTGGGTGCCCTCGTTGAAGTTGAGGATCCAGTGGACAAGCTGTCTGTCTCCTTCCCGCGCCGCATCTATGGGTCTTGCGAAGACGATCCCTTTGTCTCCAGCGACGGGGATGCGAGTTCTCTCTTGGTCATCGAAAAGCTCAGCTTGGGCCCTCGGTAGCTGAGCAACGTGAGGAACAACCAGAGGAATGCCGAGCGAGCTGAGCACGTTCGACATTATGCCGGTCTGGCCGCCCATCCTGAACTCGCCTAGGCCGAAGGCCTGGCTGAGCCAGTGGAAGACGCTCTCGGCGAAGATTAGCCGTTCGCCGCCTATGCCTCGCTTCATATGGTAGAGAAGCGCCGCTATCAGGTCAGAAAGGTCGTTTATCTCCCCGGGAGCTTCCTCCCACTTTGCCGCGACCCGGCGCTTGAGCTCAGCGTCCTCGGCGAGAAGCTGAGACAGCCATCTCCCATCGACGGTTTTCAACCCGTCGATGTTCGTGTTGTAGGCTACTATGATGCCTCTAACTGCGTGGATGGATTCAGGTACTCTCTCTAGTGCTTCTATGTACCTGCGATGCCAGTCGGCCTTCATCGGAACTAGCGTTCTCCCAGCTGCAAGAGGGGAACTCGGTTAGACCTAGGCGGAGACGCGTGTAACATCGGAGGGGACGGCTCTATTGATGCTAGGCGGCCACCAAACGCTTCTCTAGCGTGCTGATCCTCTTCTGCAGCCCCTCGATCCTCGCGCTTAGACCTGCCGCCTCGTACTTCATCATCGCTGACTCGAAGGCGAGAGCCTTTCTGAAGGACTCGCCAACGTCTCCTGCGTCCTCGACTGATATGACGATGTGGCGGGAGTTGATCTTGTCGGGCCTAACCTGTTCCACCAGCCTCTTGGCGTTCGCCGGGGTTATCCCGCCGCCAACAGAGACAACCAGGCCTGCGGCCTGAGACTTCTTCGTGATCTCAGCTGTCATCTTCATCACCTCGGGGTCATCCACCTTTTTCCCGATCGACTCGGAGAGGTCGCCTCTGCCCACCGTCACCTGGTTCAGCTCCTTAGCCTCGGGCATAGCTAGGATCTCGTCGATCCGCCTGTAGCAGTTGACGGTCTCCGCGTTGATCCCCTTTATCATCTTCTGCCTCTGTCGAGGCTCGATGATATCCCTCAGAGCGGCCACGTACTTCACGAGGCCGTAGGGAGATTCAACCATTGGCGCGATAAGCCCGCCCACCCCTATCCGCGATAGCTGTCTTATGTCGTTCCGAGCCTCCGGGCCTCCGATCTTGACGACGACCGGCAGGAGCCCCGAGACCAGCCTGTTGACCCACTCGATGTACTCGAAGCTGCAGTCCTCTACTTCCGTGCCCAGCTTCACCGCGATGCAGCCGTGCTTGTGCTTCAGCTCTTCAGCTATCTTCCTGAGCTCTTCCTCACCTGAAGTGAAGAACTCAAGCTCCATCTCAGTTCACCGCTACTCAGGAGAGGCGTTTTGTTCTTAAGGCTTGCGCAGAGCGGGTCGGCAAGGGGCCTCCTTAACAACCTTGATTAGGCAGCGTGCCGACTGCCATGCCCGTTGTGTGACCCTTGTCAAGCAAGTTTAATGCGTTGGCTGAAAAGTGGCATCGCTTCTACCAAGGGAAGCTCTCAGTCAGCCTCAAGGTCCCCGTCAGCTCATATCAAGATTTCGCGGTATGGTACACACCGGGGGTCGCTGAACCGTGCCAGAAGATCGTGAGGAACCCCGAGAGCGTGTACCAGTACACGAACAAGGCCAACTCTGTCGCCGTCGTCACAGACGGCTCTAGAGTGCTAGGCCTAGGGAACATCGGTTCAGCAGCCGGCATGCCGGTTATGGAGGGAAAGGCTTTGCTCTTCAAGTACCTCGGCGATGTCGACGCGTTCCCGATCTGCCTCTCTACGCAGGAGCCTGACGAGATCATACAGGCTGTGAAGTGGATCGCCCCCGGCTTCGGCGGAGTGAACATCGAGGATGTAGACGCACCGAAGTGCTTCTACATTGCCGAGAGGTTGACGGAGGAGCTCGACATACCGGTCTTCCATGATGACCAGCAGGGAACAGCCGTTGTGACGTTGGCTGGCCTCCTGAACGCGTTGAAGCTGAGAGGCAGCAAGATCGGCGAGGTGACCTTTGCCAACCTGGGAGCAGGCGCAGCGGGAATAGCAGTCGCGAAGCTCCTGATCGCTGCCGGCGCAGACCCAGGGAAGATGACATTGGTAGACAGCAAGGGCATCCTCTACAAGGGTAGAGGGTCCATGGATAAGTGGAAGGAACAGATGGCTGAGATCACCAACCGCGAGAGGAAGACCGCGGGCATTGAGGAAGCCATGAAAGGCGCCGACGTGGTAATAGGGCTTTCAAAGCCAGGTCCAGGCGTCATCACGGAGGCCATGGTCCGGTCGATGGCAGATGACCCTATAGTGTTCGCTCTGGCGAATCCTTGGCCTGAGATCTACCCAGACGAGGCTAGGAAGGCGGGAGCACGAATGATCGCCACAGGCAGGTCAGATTTCCCGAACCAGATCAACAACAGCCTAGGTTTTCCAGCGATCTTCCGAGGCCTCTTAGACGTAGGAGCAAAGGCGGTCAACACCGAGATGCTCCTCGCGGCTGCGCGCGAACTGGCTGCATGCGCGGAGGAGAAAGGGCTACGAGAGGACCACATTATGCCCACAATGGACGAGATAAGCGTCTACGCCCGAGAGGCTGCGGCTGTCGCGGACGCTGCTGTCCGGACAGGCGTGGCAAGGATCAAGTTGACGCGAGAGGAGGTTCGCGCCAGGGCTGAGGAAAGGATCACTAAGGTGCAAAAGCTGAATCGGCTCATGCTCATTGAGGGCTTCATTAGGCCTCTGCCGCCTTGACCCCAGGCACACGCGCATACTACCAGCTCGGCTCCTCTGCGGATCGGCTTCACGAGTTTCCGTTGGGTCGGCGCGCCCTGAAACCTTTGAAGAGAAGGTATAGGGAAAGCGTAAGCCAGGCTAGGCCTCCGGTTCTTATGGCAACAAGCTCGGTGAGGCTGGCGAACGCTGAGATGGGTCCGCCGTATACATCAACGGCGAAGTCGAGGATCGCACCGTAGTAGTTGAAGTACCAGTGAAGCAGGATCGGGCCTGCAGCGCCGTAGTAAAGAAAGACCAGACCGAGAACGACACCTGACATCAAGGCGGTCGTCAGCTTCCCGACCTGCCAGCCGATATTGGACAGAATGTGCGCGAGCGCAAACAGTGCGGCTGAGAAGAAGACCATTCCCCATTCGTAGGCGTTTAGCCCCCGGGCGAGGCCCTTCTCGGCGATTCCGCCAAGGCCTGACCGTGACTTCGCTCGCTCCGGGTAGAGGAAGGCCCAAGCAAGGCGCTTCGATCCACTCTCGGGCAGGACCGGAGCAACTAGGGCCCGCAGGAGGACCACGAGTCCAAGGGGCATGATTCTGAACGCGAGCTCCTCTGCAGCCGCCGAGTATGAGAGTTCGACGAGGCCCCTGAACGGGTCAGGTATGTTGATGCCCCCGGTGGGAATCCCATAGACCTCTTGCAGATCCGTGACAGCTAGTACCGCGAACAGAAGCATGTTGGCGAGGATGGGCATCGACAGCAGGTAGTTGTCGAAGAGCCTACAGAAGGGAGCTGATAGGCTGCCCCTTACCGCCCGATTCCAGCTGCGTTGCGGGCCTAGCCAAGCGAGGGCGATGGACGCCGCGAAGACAAGCCAGAGAGCTGCGAAGAGGTCGCCGAGCCTAACAGGCCAGGGAAGCGGGAGACCAAGCTGGAAGAAAAGCTGTATCTGGACAGGCTGAAGGGACTGGCGGGCAACCTCCAATCCCCCGCTGGTGAAGTACAGCATGTGAAGGCCGAGGAACATTGAGACCAAGTACGTGCCGAGAGAGAACAGGGAGACCACGAGGAAGGCTGCGACGAGCGCCATTCTCACGACATTAAGCCTTCCGCGGACTTCCTTGGAGCCCGATTCACACGTTTCAGATCAGTCCCCCGCGGCGTAGGGGCGTCGCTTCAAGTGATACGACCTTTCGCTACCCAGAGCCCTCCCGTCGACGTTCTATAAGCCTTTCTGACACCTGACAGTAACGTTAAAATCGGAACCTGTGCATCTCGAGTCCCTGAAGCGGATGTCGACCATCGAGAAACTGAAGGAAGAAGAGGCCAGGTTGCAGGCCGCGCTCGAGGCGTCAAAGACCCGGCACGCTGAACTCTCGAGAACGCTAGAAGGACTGAAACTGGAGATGGATGAGCTCAGGGTAAAGTTCAGGAGTTCAAGCAGCCAGGCAGAGGCTGATAGGATCAACGCCCTGATGTACAGATTGTCTGAACGTATGAGACCTGTTGAGAGCCAGCTTTCAGAGTCTGAGAAGGCTATCAAAGGGGCGAGGAACGCCCTTGAAACTGTCCAGAGAAGGCTGCTTGAGGCTGAAGCGTCGGTAAAGGGCAAGTGGGTCGTCGAATACCGGCGCAAACGAGGCTAGCTGCCTGCAGGTCTCTAAACGCAGGCCTCTAAACCCCATCTTTCATCGAGACCTTGGCCCTGGGGCCTGCGCACATATGCCGGGAGAGCCAAGCATGGGAACCGCCTCAACTCCTGTGGTCCACCGCTTCGCCAAGGCTGTCGAGACACGGTATTGGCGCCCGGGCACAGACTACCTGTCAGTTATCGCTTCGGCTGTTGAGCGTCTCATCCGTGACTACGACTACGTTGCGGTCTCGGAGAAGGCGCTCTCGACTGCCCTCGGGAACATCGCGGATGAGGCAGCACTCGAGCCTTCAGCCGCGGCGAGAAGGCTAGCAGGTGTCTGGATGAGGACCGTTTGGGGCCGCTTCCTCGCCTACATCTGCCACATGATGCCTGCGACGATTATGCGGCTGAGAGAATACCCGGAGTCTGCTGGAAGCCGCCACAAGGAGCTCGTCCTAAGAAGGGCAGGGCTTCTCCACGCGTTGAAGCATACGTCTGAGGGCGGGATCGATGTGGTCAATCTGCCCGGGGCCTACGCCGCGCTTCCACTCGTGTACGCTCAGAGGGAGGCTCAGGCGATCTCAGACGCGATCCGGCTGCGGACCGGGAGAAGACCGGGGGTTCTCATCTCTGACAGCGACCGAACCTTCAGCTTCAGAAATCTGCACTTTACAGCCCGGGACAAGGTAGCCCCGGGGATCCACGGCGGTTGGGGCTTCGTCGCTTACGTTGTCGGTGCAGCGTTGAGGCTTAAGGCTAGGGCCACGCTTGTCGCAGCGGCAGGGGTAAACGCGCCGATCGGGGACCTTCTCGACATCTGTGAGCTCGCGGACCACGTGAGGGGGCATGGGGCGGGCCGAGACGTATGGGAAATGGCGCAGAGGTTCCATACAGCGCACACAGGCGTAACTTGGCAGATGCTTGAGAGCATCCCGCACAAGCCGATAGTGATCGTCAGGGAACGAAGGATGAGTCGGCTGAAGACCCCTCGACCGCCGCGCCCACAGGCAACTAGCTCGGCCAACCTTTAATCCCCCGGCCGTGGAAGCATGGGCCAGCTTCCAGACTAGAGTGTAGGTGATCGGTCTGGTCTTCACGACGCGGCCTGTTATCACGGGTACCCACGGTGTGGTGGCGTCGGGCCACTACCTTGCCTCAGCGATCGGTCTTAGGACGATGCAGTCGGGCGGCAACGCCGTAGACGCCGGCGTGGCGATGGGTTTCGCGTTGGCGGTCCTCGAGCCTCACATGAACGGTATCGGAGGCGAAGTGCCCATCCTCATCTGGTCGTCGAAGGAGCAGAGGCCCGTGGCGATCTCAGGCCAAGGGGTTGCCTCACGAAGAGCGACAGCCGAATGGTTCCGCGGGAACGGGCTCAAGTTGATCCCCGGCGACGGCTTCTTGCCCGCCACGGTCCCAGGGGCTTTCGATGGCTGGGTGACAGCCCTGAAGCTCTACGGGACAATGAGCCTAGCGGACGTGCTCCGACCAGCCATCGAACTTGCCGAGAAAGGCTTCCCCATGTACGGGGCCCTCCACGACAGCATATCCGCGCACGCAGAGAGGTTCCGCTCACAGTGGCCGACGACAGCAGAGGTCTTCCTTTCAGGTGGTAGACCACCGGAAACGGGTGAGGTCTTCACGCAGACGGCTTGGGCTGACACGTTTGAACGCGTCTTAGACGAGGAGAAGCGAGCCTCAGCGAGGGGACGCGAAGCTGCCCTCCAAGCCGCGCGAGACTTCTTCTACAAAGGCGAGATTGCGAAGCAGATCGTTGCTTTCTCGAATGGCACAGAGGTGCTCGATGCTTCTGGAAGAGCCCACGCCGGCCTGATCGACCTCTCTGACCTAGCTGGTTTCCACGCGAGAGTTGAGACCCCTGTCTCGTATGACTATAAGGGCTTGACGGTTCACAAGTGTGGTCCTTGGTCTCAGGGACCGGTCTTCCTGCAGCAGCTGAGCATCCTCAAGGGGTTTGACCTCCGAAGCCTCGGACACAACTCATCGAGGTACATCCACGTTGTCGTCGAGGCCTCCAAGCTCGCTTTCGCCGACAGGGAACATTTCTACGGGGACCCCGAATTCGCAGACGTCCCCCTGGGGACACTTCTCTCTGACGAGTACGCGGATGAGAGAAGGCGCCTGATCAGCCTTGAGAAGGCCTCATTGGAACTGAGGCCGGGCGACCTTGGCTCGCTCCGTTCAGGTGAGGAGCACGCCTCGTCGCCCTCCTGTGGCTACGTTGGAGACACCACTCACTTGGACGCCGTAGACGCGCACGGCAACATGGTCTCGGCTACTCCAAGTGGGGGCTGGATCCCGTCTTCGCCTTTGGTCGAACGGCTTGGGTTCCCGCTGGGAACTAGAGGCCAGATGTTCTCGCTAGACCCGCAGCATCCGAACTGTATCCAGCCAGGTAAGAGGCCGAGGACAACCCTGACACCGTCCTTGGTCACGGGTAATGGGAGGCCCTGGATGGTCTTTGGGACGCCGGGCGGCGACAGCCAGGACCAGTGGACGCTCCAGTTCTTCCTGAACGTTGTCGATTTCGGGATGGGTCTCCAAGAGGCCATAGACGCCCCTACCTTCCACTCCGCGCACTTCCCCAGCTCCTTCTACCCCCGCGAGGCCCACCCCGGGAGGTTTCATGTGGAGGGGCGCATACACGCCGATGTCAGGGAAGAGCTGAGGGCTAAGGGGCATTCCATTGTCGTGGACGGTGAGTGGAGCCACGGCAGAGTACTAGCGGCAGCATTCAACGAGGAGACAGGCATCCTCTCAGCTGCCGCGTCTCCTAGAG
>CAYRUY010000012.1:0-24632 GCA_964427455.1 uncultured Candidatus Bathyarchaeia archaeon
CCGTAGGCGCGGCCCAGTTGAGAACCTCTATTACGATGTTCTCAGTCGTCGAGATTTTGTGCAGCCCCGGCGTCAGCGAAAGGGTCTCGTCGGTTCGAAGCCTCGACGCTACGTCGTCTACCGTGACGGTCGTCTCCTTATACGCGAAGAGATAGGCTTCGCCGGTGAAGTTCTCGGCTGTTGGAACGTACAGGTACGCGTTCTGGCCCGCTCTGAGCCCGCCGAATGCCATACCCATGCTTCTCAGCATAAACATGACGGGTTGATCGCTGTCCAGGACCAGATAGCTAACCGTGATCTCTGTTGCGAGCCGCCCTCCAGCCTCGACCGTGCCAGTGGCATGCTCCCTTTTTGCCTTCAAGTCGTAGATGGTCAGCTTGGACTCACCCACGCCCGTCACCGTATACTCGGGCTGAATGAAAGTAACGCCAACGACTTCACGCGAGAGCCCGGAGCCATAGAACTTCTTGCCGACGAAGCCCCCCTCAACGGCTGGGTAGAAGGATGCGCCTTGAGGGGTGAGACCCCCACCAACGTAGAAGGCTTGAAGCATCACGTTGCCCGTCGCCGAAAGCCTGTAAACCCCTAGGGGCGTGAACGAGAGCCCCCTCACCATGTTCGCGTCGAGGTGGAACTCGGAGACCCGTGAGCCGTTCACATCCGTGACCGTGACATCCGCAGCCTCTAGGGCAAAGACCCGGTAAGGCAGCCCTGTGTCAGCCTGAGCGATCCCCTGAAGCGCTTTAAAGATGAACTCCTTGCCCACGTAGCCTCCGCCGACGCTCGGACACCAGCTCGTCGTGTAGGATTTGCCACCCTCCATACCAGAGCCGCCCATCAAGATGACCGTGGCAGGCTTATCTGTCACAACCTTGAAGAATGAACCGTTAGGCAGAGAGACAACGGCCTCCTCCATCTTGTCCACCGTAACCTCTCGGACTAAGGCTCTGTCCGGCAGCGTATACACAGCCGCCTTTGTCCCATCCTGATTCCCGATTATGGAGACCGATGCGTACGTTCTCACCGATCCAGGGCTGACCTTGTAAGAGAGCCAGTCTTGCCCACCCCTTGTCTCCCCTTCGATCCCCCAGATCTCCCGCGGGATATACCCATAGTATACGTACTCTTCCTGCGCGCTCGCAGTCAAAGGCGAAACCGAGCATAGCAGGAGCAGAGACGCGGCCAGAGCTGAAGGGAGAATCACCTGCGTGAGTACGAGAGCCCGTCTGTAGGCTGTCCTCGTCCTTGAAACCATCAAGCTCGCCTTTCGCTTAATGACCACTCACGCTTTCTTAAGCTTGACGATGCTTAGACCAGCAGCCTGAGAGTAGCAAGCCGTCAGGGCTAGCCTAGAAGCTATCAGAGAGCGCTGTTAATCAACCAAGTGGCAGATCCACGGTCCTTTCCACCTTTCAGAGCGTGTGGTAACCCCCGTTCTCGCCCATTCCATGCTGCTCGGTCCCTTGACCCCATCCCGACTCCGACAGTATGCGTGAAGGCTGAAGCTGAGCCCGCGATTCTCTAATGGTTATGGACAATCTCATTCTACGAAACGCTTTTGAACTCAACAGAGGAAATCCAACTCTGCGGGGTCAGCAGTCCAGCCATATATGATGTCTCGGCGCTGACGCTTGGAGAAAGGAAGGAGGAAGAATGCGAGTCGAGGAGAGGACTAGGCTATCTGAGGCTTCTTACACGCCTCAGGTCTTTCACGGAAGATGCGCTGGGTGCCATGCTCAGAGCCAAGAAGTCGCGCGAGGGCTAAGCCGCCGAGGGCCTCCTCCCCCTTCTGAGCACAAAGACCAGCAAGACAATGACAGCCGCGACGCCTACGACAGCGGCAATGTAGGTCAACGGTAGCCCACCGCCCACCACCGGCTCAACGCGAACGCCCTCGTTGGTGATGCTCATAGCTTGGACTGACGGCAGGTACTGGCCGAAGGCAGCGATCCTCATGCTCATCGGCGGCTGGCCGATGTAGCTGTAGTGGTACCCCGTAGGCGCGGCCCAGTTGAGAACCTCTATTACGATGTTCTCAGTCGTCGAGATTTTGTGCAGCCCCGGCGTCAGCGAAAGGGTCTCGTCAGCTCGAAGCCTTGAGGGCGTGTCATCTACCGTGACCGCCGTCTCCTTATACGCGAACAAGTAGGCCTCGCCTGTGAAGTTGCCAGCTGTGGGAACATACACGTACGCGTTCTGGCCTGCCTTGAGCCCGCCGAATGCCATACCCATGCTTCTCAGCATAAACATGACGGGTTGGTCGCTCTCCAAGACCAAGTAGATGACCGGGATGTCAGTTGCGAATCGTCCCCCAGCCTCGGTCCTCGCACTGGCCTGTTCCCTCTTGAACTCCAAGTCGTAGACCGTCAACTTCGACTCGCTCACGCCGGTCACTATGTACTCGGGAGGAATGAAAGGGCTGCCGACGAGCTCAGGCTTGAACCCGCAGCCGTAGAACTTCCTGCCAATGAAGCCCCCTTCGACGGCTGGGTAGAAGGATGCGCCCTGGGGGGTGAGGCCCCATCCTATGTAGAAGGCTTGAAGCATCACGTTGCCCGTCGCCGAAAGCCTGTAGACGCCTAAGGGCGTGAACGAGAGCCCCTTCACCTCGTTCGGGTCGAGGTGGAACTCGGAGACCGTTGAGCCGTTCGCATCCGTGACGGTGACATCTGCAGCCTCTAGGGCGAACACCCTATAGGGCAACCCGGTTTCGGCCTGGGCGGTCGCCTGGAGCGCTTTAAAGATGAACTCCTTTCCCACGTAGCCTCCGCCGACGCTCGGACACCAGCTCGTCGTGTAGGCTTCGCCTCTCTCCATACCGGCGCCGCCCATCAAGATGACCGTGGCAGGCTTATCTGTCACAACCTTGAAGAATGAACCGTTAGGCAGAGAGACAACGGCCTCCTCCATCTTGTCCACCGTAACCTCTCGGACCAGGTTTCTGTCCAGCAGCGTGTAGACGGTTGCCCTCGTCCCATCCTGATTCCCGATGATGGAGACCGATGCGTACGTTCTGACCGATTCCGGGTCAATCCTGTACGAGAGCCAGTCTTCCCCGCCCCTCGTCTCCCCTTCAACCGCCCAGATCTCTCGGGGAACATACCCATAGTACACGTGCTCGTCCTCGGCGCTTGCAGCCAGAGGCGAAACCCAGCCTGGCAGGAGCAGAGACGCGGCCAGAGCTGAGAGGAGCAGCGCCTGCGTGACTCTAGGAGCCGACCCATAGGCTGTCCTCGTCCATGGAAACATTGAGGCCACCTCTCGCTCATTCTCACTCAGCTTTCTTAAGCTTTACGATGTTGGAACATGCATTCTGAAGTGGAGAGAATCGGTCAGGCTTAGTCTTAAGAGCTACGAAGGCACCTTGTTAATCGATTATGTGAGAACGTAAGCATATTCATCTAAGGCTTAAACGTCACATTCTGGAACAGCGTTCATTCCTCAGACATGCTCCCTGAAAGGGGGCATATCCGGAGGACGGCGGGAGGCTGGCTAGAAACGGGGAGTCAGTGAGAACTCAGGAGGGGCGTGCTGCGTCAAGTCATCGATGCGATAAGTTGATGGGTTCCATTGATAGTTTCCGTCGACGACTTCCTTTCTCAGGTAGACCTCGTGGTAATGAGCTAGCTTATCTCTATCGAGTGTCACGCCGAGACCGGGGCGGTCGGGCACCTCCAGATATCCGTTCTCGAGCAGCTCCTTAGCGATCGGTTCTCGGACAATGTCGCCTTGTAGGAACTGCCAGTACGTCTGGTTTGCAAGGAGATTGTTGGGGATAGTAGACAAGGCGTGAGTGGCAGCAGCGGTGGAGATACTGAGTTCACCGCCGCTGTGCTTGTACACGGGCATTCCAGCTGCCTCCACCATGGCTGCGGCCTTCTTCATGCCCGTTAAACCGCCATTGCGATGGTGGTCCACTAGGATGATGTCTGCAGCCTCGTTTGCCAGCACGGAGAAGATGTCCGGAAGCGTTATACAGGACTCTTGAGCCGCGATAGGGATGTTAAGGGACGCACGTAGCCGGCGCATACCAGCTAGGTCTTGGTGCGGAATGGGGTCTTCCACCAGTTCCAGGTTGAACTCTTCTAGATAGTGGCCGAGGCGCGCTGCCGTCCCCACGCTCCATTTCTCGTTAGGGTCGACCCGTAGTTTGGGCTCCAGCCCTATCCTCTCACGGATGCTACGGATCGCCGCCAGGTCCTGCTTAGCGTCTATTCCGACCTTGATATAGACTGTCTCAAATCCATCCGCGACTGCCTTTGCCGCCTCCTCTGCCATTACTTCAGGGTGATCACGTAGCAGGTAGTACATGTAAGGCACTTTCCGGCGTACCGCCCCGCCCAAGACCTTGTGCACAGGTTGACCTATAGCTTTACCTTGAACGTCCAGCAAAGCCATCTCAACAGCCGCGTAGAGGCCATAACCATAGCCGTGTCTTTGACGCAACGGTTCGAGATCGAAGGGGTCAAAGCCCGGACGAATCATCGCCTCAATGGCGGCAGCAGCCCTCTCATCGCCCAAGGTTTCCCCCAACCCAGTGATTCCATCATCCGTTGTCAACTCCAAGATAACGCTCGTGATACACGGTCTGGCCCCTTGTGCCCAAATCTCTGGACGAGTGAAGGGTACCGTCACAACGGTCGTGCGCACATCCGATATCTTCAACGTTACACTCCCCTCTGCATGCGCTGAGTAATCGTCTAATCAGGGGCAAAACTTAAGCTTAATCGTCGCGCTGAGAATAAGTGGAGTTTGGGATGAGTCCAACCTCCTCAAACATCCTTACGCGCTGAGGAGGCCCGTTGGCATCCGTCCGGATCTCTATTCTGTTTAGATCTGGTTGCTCACGAGCAATCTCTGCCCCCTCACCTCCGCTATGGGTTTCCCGCTCTCTTCCTCGATCGTGCACGACTTGGACTCCGATCGGCTCTGCCTGTACTAGTCCTTCATCTGTTTGCTCCTAGTCGCCGCACTTCCCGAAGGGAGCGGGTTCTGCCCTCAGTGCGGCGCAAAGGTGAGCTGACGGTTTCCCGCGAACCGCCTAGGTCTTCGGTTCCCGAAGAGCCCACTCGGGAACCCTCGCGTCTGCAACTGCGTCATCCCTCGGCAGGTACGGCTTTAGGTCGAGTACCGGGGAGCCCTTCATAGCGTCGAGGCCTCGCAGCGTTAGAACAGAGCCTTCGATCTCCAGAATCTCGGCGACTGAGAACCCAATTGGGTTCGGCCTAGCGGGGCTCCGAGAAGCGAAGACGCCGACGGTGGCGCCCAATTGCTTCTTGGGGATCACCTCTACCACGGTGCGGTCCTCGGGGTTGTCACGGCCGTGAAGCCAGTAGAGGACTATCACGTGGGAGAAAGCCTCCAGGCCTTTCAGACCTGCGGCGAAGTTCGGGTAGACCTGCACCTTCGAGCACTCGCCCTGCTCCTCAACGATCCCGACAGGGATGAGAGTGAACCCAAGAGCGGACATCACCCATACGGGGATAGCCTGTAGGGTCAAGCCGGCAGGCTTCTTCAGCCGGACATAGCCCCGTCTGTGAAGGCCCATGAGGAATTGGACGAGGGAAAGCTCAGCCTGGTCCTGTTTCAAGTTGTAGGCTTCTGCCAAGAGTTTTCCGATCTCTTGAATCGTCCTCTTGCCGTCTGAAGCCCTCAGGACGAAAGCGCCGACTTGGTCAAAGACGGCCTTCTTCGCCCCAACAGTGGGAAAGATACCGCGGCTCTTCCCCCGCAAGGTGATGGTAGCCTCCCTCGCAGTAAGCTTCCACTCTAGCTCCGGCGGCCTAGTCGGGATAAGCCTCAGGAAGTCCTCCTTCGTCAACCTGACTATCTCGTCCCCAACCAAGTAATCTGATGACCCTCTATCGTCTTCTGTCGAGGCCAATAGGTCAGCTCCACCTATCCATTTCCATGAAGGGCTTGGATCGAACAGCCAAGGTCCCGCGGCCTCCTGTCCTACGGTTGTACGCTTATTAAACGCATCGTGGCCCATTCTTCGCTCTTCGCGGGCAGTGGCGGCCGGGCATCACGTGAACGACGGCGTGGTTCTTCGTGCGCTGATATTCGCACCTTTGCGCTTACTCTGCCCAACTGGCAAGCTTCCCCCTTCAGACCTACTGTATGAGGGGGGTTCGGCGACTGCTCTTCCTAAGCTTGACGATGTTCGGGCCAGCATTGTGCGGCTAGCAAGCCGGTCAGGCTTCGCCTTAAGAGCTATCGAGGCGCGCTGTTGATCAACAAAGCAATACGCACCATAGACCTACTCCAGTGATTTATGCGCCCAGACGAGGCGACAGCGGGTCTCATCTCAACCTTAAGTCTCCTTGGACGGTTGTGAACAACATTTCAGGCTTAATCTGTGGTTCTTTCCAGCTCATGCGGCACATCAAGCTCCGTTCAGGCGCCTTCCATACTGTTCGATCCCGTGACTCAGTTTTCACTTCGAGAACATGCGTGAAAGCCGAATTTAACCCTGGGATTCCGTTATGGTTACGAACGGTCGCATTGTAGGAAACGCTTTTAAAGTTAGACCGAGGAAACTACGCCTCTATAGGGTCAGCAGTCGAGACGTAGGAGATGTCTCGGCGCTGATGCCTAGGAAAAGCAAGGAGGAAGAGTTTGACTTGAGCGAGGTTGAGCTGAAGAGCGTGATGACACCGCGGATGTGGGCTTTCATCATAGTCTTCTCGGTAGTGATGTCTTCAGTGGGTGTAGTGACCTCGCCGTTCGCACCAACGTGGACGTGGTCTATCCTATTTGGTACAGCAACGGGGCCGATCGTAGTGCTCTTCATAGCAATACTGCTAGGAGCGGCAGCACCTTCGATCAAGAAGATAGTGTCTCCGCAGAAGTTGGCTGTGTTGTACACTGCTGCGGGCATGTCCCTGGCCTTCGCCTGGAGCATGGTCCCGTACGGCATACTTCACAACTCAGCGTTGACGCACATGGTAACCTTCCCACCGTACACGGACTACATCTCCTGGGTGTTCGGCCCCAAGGATGTGGAGGTAGTTCGACAGCTTACGACGGGCGGCGCAGCTACCCCCTGGGGTGCATGGGCCCCCTGGCTGGGCTTCTGGATCGTGTACTCCATCGTCTGGACAGCCTTCTGGGTAGGATGGATCGCGATCCTCGCTGAGCGATGGATTGAGGTTGAGAGGCTACCCTTTGCGTTCGCAGCGACGGGGACGGAGCAGATAAGTTACCTGAGCCCTCCGCCAGACGCCGACAAGACAGTGCTGCGGACGAAGCTGAAGCTGTTCTTGGTTGGTTGGGTCCTCGGCCTACTGGTGATCCTGCCCATAGGCTTACACTACCTCGTCCCCTGGATTCCTGATCCTTACGGCTTCTCTGCGCCGCCTTTCATCAACTGGTACTTCGGGGTCTTGGTCCTAGACACGATCTCGCCTATCAACAACCTCATCCCGGTCTGGTGGGCGATGTCTTTGAACCCGATGCACTTTGCGTTGTTCTACCTGTTTCCAGTGAAGACGTTGTTCTCGATCTGGTTCTTCGACGTCTTCGGTATCAAGCTGCCAAGCCAGGTGGCCTACTGGCTGGGCTACTTCCCCGCGGGGGTAAGGGGAGTCGGCGCGATGAACGGGCCGCCCTTCAAGTGGGGAACCGTACAGGTCGGCATGTTCGCCGGCATGGTCCTCATCTGGTTCGCGTTGAACGCGAAGTGGTTCGTTTCCACGATGAAGCTGAAGAGGACGCCTGAAGACGCGAAGAGAGCACTGCCCAACTCCGTCGCATGGATAACCATAGCGATCTCCACCATAGCCCTCATCGCTATGCTCGTCTCGGCCGGCAGCTTCGTCACCTCAGCCATCATGATAATCCTAGTGATGTTGTTGGTGCACCTCGGTGGAGTCAGGGTCTTGGGGTACTGCGGCGTGGTCGGTACAGCCTACATGTTCGTTAATGACTGCGACCAACTCCCGATCTACTGGCGTTGGTACTATGGGCCTAACATGACGTTGCAGACGGTGAACTACGAGTACGTGACGAGCATGATGATGAGCAACAGGTTCACAGCCGAGATCATGGGCGAGAACAATACCCAGTTCGGCATGGTGATCCAGATACCGCTGAGCTACAAGGTAGCATTCGACACGAACACACACCCAATGGACATCACGAAGGTCATCCTCGTAGCGGCGATAATCTCAGCGGTCATAGGCTTCCCGACAGCCGTGTGGTTCGACTACACGTTCGGCACTGCTACGACGCCGATGGGCATGTACGATGCTTGGTGGATCTGGCACTTCCCCAACCTTACGACCCTCTACAACTCGCCAGGCCCAGACCCAGTCTTAGGACACGTCATAGCCGGAGCCCTGATCACGATCGTGTTCGGGTTCCTGGGCATGAGGTATATCTGGTGGCCTCTGGAGCCTGCAGGCGTAGCCCTCTCAGTGAACCTAGGAAGCGGCGTCTGGATTACTCCGGCGCTCACCATGTGGATCGCGAAGATCCTTGTGCTCAGGATCGGCGGGACGAAGCTGAGCGACAACTACGTCGTACCGCTGTGCGTCGGCTTCATCGTCGGCTACTGGTTCCTGATGTTCATCAGCGGCCTCATGGGCATGGTAAGGTTCTTCATGCCCGCGTAGGCGAGGGAACACCACGCTCGAAACCCCCTCTTTTTCCTACGTTCCTTTTGCCCCGCCAAGCCACAGCTCGAGGGGACACTCTGTCCAAGATGTGGCGCCAGCCCACTCATCAACACGAAAGGAAGGGCGCTGACAAGAAAGCGGTCGCCGTTCGTGTGATCGTCCTCGTTGTCGCACCTTCCTTTCCCGGACCATGGTCCTTGTCGAGTCCCATGAGTTCCTGAAGGAGTGTAGCATGACTCCGCTGCGGTTCGGGCTCTTCCGCAAGCTATGGGATGCGATGAAGCAGCAAATCGCATCTTCGTGGAATTCGAGGGTCTCCAAAAGGTTATATGTCGGAAGGAATCACCGCCACGGAAGCTGGTTAAGGAACACTGGCTGGGAAAGAGCTCTTGGAGACCACGACAGGTGTACTCAAACACGGTTGCTCAATACAGAGATCAGGTGTGATCAAGGTAGAGAACCGCCTCTGTCTAGAATGCAGGGAATGTGAGGTGGCCTGCTCACTGTATCATGAGGGAGAGTGTAATCCTTACCTCTCAAGAATACACGTAGAGTTCGATGATTTCGTTCCAGGATTTCCCACGATCGAGATATGTAAACAATGCGACTGGCCAGCATGCTATTATGCTTGTGTGACTCTTCGCAAGGAACCTGCAATGTACATAGACGCAAAGACCGGGGCTAGGGCCATAGATGAGTCTAAGTGTACCGGATGTGGTGCCTGTGCTGCAGCATGCCCACTCATGCCGGAAAAGACGGTGATGATCCGCAAGGAAGTGAAAGGCAGATGGGTCTATGTCAAATGCGACTTGTGCAAGGATAGAGCTGAGGGACCTTTATGCGCCGAGGTCTGCCCACCTATGGCCTTAACCTTCGTTCCAGCTAAGGAGAGGTAAGCAAGAGATGGCTGAAACCTATGGCTGGACAGGGAAAATCCTAAGGGTTGACCTCTCAAAAGAGAAGACAACAGACATAGCCACGGTGAAGTATGCACCAGAGCTCATCGGTGGTCTCGGCATCAGTGCCATGATTGCATGGGAAGAAATAGGCCCCGATGTTGGTCCATTCGATCCCGATAACAGACTGATGATAATGGTAGGGCCACTTACCGGCACCCTCGCCTCAGGGGCGGGAAGGGTCGAGGTGATGGGAGTAGCCCCACAGCAGCATCCCCCATGTTTTTCCCGCTCCGGTATGGGCGGTCACTGGGGAGCTGAGCTCAAGTACGCAGGATTTGACGGCGTAGTTATCCACGGCAAAGCTAAGAAGCCTGTTTACATCTGGATAAACGATGGAAAAGCCGAAATCCTAGACGCGAGTGACGTATGGGGAACTGGCACGTACAACACCACAAAAACCCTCATAGGCGTCCACGGAAAGAAAACCAGGGTGATCTCATGCGGACAAGCAGGTGAAAACCTGTCAAGAATCGCCGTTATACAAACCGAGACAGAAAACGCTGCTGGCCAAGGTGGATTCGGTGCCGTAATGGGCTCTAAGAACCTAAAGGCGATAGCCGTACGCGGAACAAGAGGCGTGAAGATAGCAAAGCCCCACGAGTTTCTCAAGGTGTGCTTAGGTCAAAGTCGGGAGGGAGAGGGGCCTTGCGCACCGGGCAGCGACCCAAGGTGGCCTGGGAGAAAACCGCTCTACGGACCGAATCGACGCGCTCATAAATGCGGTTTCTGTGCAACTATCTGTGCCCATACGGTCTACATGAACGTGCCCGGCGAGGAGGTTCCAACGTTATATACAACAGAGGCTTTCTGTTACGGATACTATGTATCTCCCCGCAAGGCACAGATCGAAGCAAGGGTGATTACGAGTAGCTATGGGATAAATGGTTGGGAGGTTGCATACGGCATCATTCCGTGGCTGCAGCTGTGTAAACAACACGGACTGATAAGTGACATCGACGGAATAGAGATTCCTGTACCAGATAAGCCGATAGAGTACTTAAGAGACGTTGCGGAATACTCCTCCGAATTCTTGAACATGCTGCTGCGCAAGATAGCTTTCAGGGAAGGCCCGATCGGGGATGCGCTGTCGGATGGCGCATGTTACGCGGCTGATAGACTCTTTAGCGGCAAGGGAAAGCCTCTCCTCGACCACATATACCCCCGTCATGGCGGCCAAGTTGAGCATTGGGGTGGTCATTGGGGACCAGGCGGCGACGTGTACTGGCCTTGGTGGCTCCCGCCTTTGCTACAATGGTGCATGGATACGAGAGACCCCGCGAGCGACACCACGCATCAATGGACGGAACATGTGCAGCAATACTTGACCAAGAGCGGGTCGTATAAGGGCCCCTATCCGCTGGAGAAAGTGCGTGCGGTATCAGGGAAAGTGTACGGCAACCCAGATGTATGTGACCCAGCCTTCGAATACGACCCTCCAGAAACTAAAGCCATACCGGCGATATGGCATACTGACCGCGGTATGATCGTGGACTCATTAGTCCTATGCGATTACGAGAATACCCGTGTATTCAGCATGTTTACTGAAGACGGCTCCGCCGATACGGCGCTGATGTCCAATCTCTTCTCCACCTGCACAGGAATCAAGACAATCGAAGGGGAACTGCAGAAATCCGGTGAAAGGATCTTCAACATATTGAGGGCGGTCGACATAAGGAACCATTGTCGCAACAGGAAGGTCGATGAAGAAACGATCAATGGATTCATGTATCCTGGAAAGGATGACGGCGTCACCTTAGACAAAGCGAAATTCCTTAAACTGATGGACATGTACTATGAACTGAGAGGTTGGAACAAGGCCAACGGGTGGCCTACCAGGGCGAAGCTCGAGGAACTAGGCCTTAAAGAGATCGCGGACGGCTTAGAAGCCATCGGAAGACTGGGATAGCGTCTGCCGCATCCTTCACAGCGCCAGATCGTTGTGTTATGGGATAGTAATAGGTGACGAAGGGGCAAGGATCGTGGGGTTGATTGAGACATGATGTCATACTCGACCATATACGGGGGGGAGCTTCATCTACTCCTGAATTGATGGGCTTGAGTACGAGCCTCTCCCAGCCCTTTATGATGACCCAGAGAGTGGTCGAGCTATCCTACTCCGCGTACAGAGTATCAGCTACGCTCTGCGGCGTGAACCCTTAGCATGAGAGCCACCCAGGCATCGACTATGGCTATGCCGTAGGCCTCCAGGGTTGCGGCTGAAGGCCAGTTTATGGCTACGGCCAACGCTGGCCCTGTAATGCTCATAGCGGTGATGACGGCACCGAGAACCTTCCAACCCCTCAACAGAAGCCCTATACCCCCATGCAATCACAGCTAGATCAGTTTGGGCGAAGAACCAGATCGACACGAAGGTATGCGGTCTTGTGCCGGACGGATACGCGCCTATCAGGGCTAAGAAGATGCCTGCTATCGATATGAAGGCTCCCCCGGCATTCTCGACCTTGTTTGCCGCGTTCATCATAAGGGCGAGGGAGTAGAGGAGCACTAGGGCGCCTGTGGCTATGAGGCCGTAGTTGTAGATCCAGGCCTTCTCCGCCGCTGGACCACCTAGGTCGCTGAAAGCATGTTTAGTGAAGACGAACCATGGGTTGTAGGATATGGATAGGAGGATGACTGTCCAAGCTAGGAGGGCTGCAGCCAAACCTGAGAGGCGGAATAGCTTTCCAAACGCAGGGTGGCCGGGACGTTGGGGCGATGAGGAATCAGGGGAGTTCTTCAAGCGGTTTCACGTTGCCCAACACCGGTCTAGGTCTCTTGACTGGCACCGCCCAACGGACAGCATTCTCAATCACTTTGAGAACGTTAGGGTCGTAGTAGATCGGATAGGTCTCATGTCCCGGGCGGAAGTAGAAGATCTTCCCAACACCTCTGTAGAAGCAGCAGCCGCTCCGGAAGACTTCCCCACCCCTGAACCAGCTGATGAAAACGAGTTCATCTGGGCTGGGTATGTCGAAAGGCTCTCCGTACATCTCGGCGTGTTCGATCTCAAAGTAGTCACCGATTCCTTCGGCGATCGGATGCCCTCCAGCCACTACCCATAGCCTTTCCTTCTCGCCTGCCTCCCTCCACTTGAGGTTGCAGGTGGTGCCCATAAGCCGCCTGAAGATCTTCGAGTAATGAGCTGAGTGAAGAACGATCAACCCTATGCCGTCAAACATCACTCTGCCGTAAACCTTTTCGACCACAGCGTCACTTACCTTTTCATGGGCCATGTGACCCCACCAGACAAGTACGTCAGTGTTGCTAAGAACATCATCGGTTAAACCATGCTCCGGCTCATCGAAAGTAGCCGTTCGAACCTCTAAGCTCTGTCGGCTCCGTAGATACCTCGCGATTGCGCCATGGATTCCCTCAGGGTAGATCTTAGCAATATTCGGGTCCTGTTTCTCATGTAGAAACTCGTTCCAAACCGTGACTCGGATTCCTTCTTTCAATCTCCTCGCCTAGACGGCGAGTCTGACCGGCTTGGAAATAAAGCTTTCGACCGGCGAAATAGCTGACTCTTTCTTATACCGTTCTCAACCATTCGACATCAAGATTCGTCTCCTTGGTAGTCCTATCAGATCCCTCAAGTTACGAGCCCATGTATTCGCCCTTCAACAAGGAATGCGAACTGCATGTCCGGTATCTGTTTTCAATCTTTGGTTCTTAGACCAGGCTTCAAGGCATGAAGTAAAGCTCTTCGCTGTGAGAATCATGCGCGCGTTCTTCTAGCGCTCTCTTACTTGGATTGAGGGCCAATCCTGACGTGAGGCTGAGGGCTGTTCAAGTCGGCCAGCAGCCTTGAGCACGCGGAGAGCATTCAACGTGATCATCTCGTTGGGGCCGGTGCGTCCCCAATCGACGACCTCCACGTTGGATGGACGTCTCCCTGTGGGCCACCAGTAGTAACCCTCAGGTTGCCATCGGCCGTTCGGAAGACGCTTGCTCTCAACGATGTCTAGGGCCTCCTGGACCCTTGGATCAGTCAATTCGCCGAGAGGTGCTAGCACTCTAAGCGCCTGGAGAATGTCGTAGTGCCAGTAGAGCGGATAGTGGAGCTGAAGCCATTCCGGATTGATGACTTCCCCGGTCCTCTCAGAGCGGAACAAACGATGCCTAAGGAAGAACTCTGCAGCTCGCTGAGCGGCTTCGAGACAGCCTCGATCACTGGTAACGCGGTGATACTCTATGAGCCCCCACAGCGGCGCTAGACTCTCGTAGAACGAGGAATGATGCGCGTCTTCGTCCTTGTCGCAGTTCCATCCGCCATCAGGCCACTGCCACTCCTGCAAGGACTGGGCGAGTAGTCTCACGCGAGCATCATCCGTCAGTCCCAGACGGCTGCATACGGCTAATGCATTCCCCTCCTGAGAGGCGCATCGCCGAACCAGTCCGTTGATACGCTTGATCCTGCGGCGATGGCTCTCTCCGCTCAACCACCGAAGAACTTGGTCGGCGGCTGCCAGCGCATGGGGATCATCGTCAGGAAGGCCTAGCTCTATGAGAGATACAAGTCGCCAATGCGCGCCAGTCCATTTCTGATAGGGATGGATGCCAAACCCGCCATCAGGTCGTTGCCCAGCCAGCAGGGCATGGACACGCGGACCGTCGGGGATCCGCTCTCGCGCCGCTTGGGCTTCGGGCGAGCTGGTTGGTTCATCTAGAAGCTCTGTAAGCGTAAGGTATCGGATCGAGGGATCTTCCAGCTCGAGAAGCCACCGGATCGTCTGGTCATCACGGTTCATGCATTTCATCATCCATGTTAGCCGCTTTCGTCAACTAGCGACTAGGCGAGACTTGTGCTCAAACGGATCTCGAAGCCCCTATCGCACCGCCTCTGACTTAATAACGCACACCTCCGGACCTTCATCTCGGTTCCCGCCGGCGAACCGATTGATGGCTCGACCGCAAACACCTTAAGTTCCTCTGTTCGCATTCGGATCGGTTCTCCGTGCAGGTATGCTAGGGGCAGTTCACTCGTCAAGGAAAGTTTCGGAGGCTTGGGATTGGTGAGTCGCGAGCGGGAACGCGGGGTCTTCTCCGTTAACGAGTATCTGGACCGTAAATACGCTGCTCTCAAGCCTTCCCTTGCTTTTAGCGCGACGAATGAGGAGGAATGGCGGGCATGGCGTTCTGCTCTCGAGGCGAAGCTTATAGAGCTCATGGAGGAGTGGCCGGAGCCCTGCGAGTTAACCCCCCTTGTCGCAGAACGAGTGGAGGAGGAGCACTACTTCAGAGAGAAAGTGGTGTTTCAAAGCGAGCCGGGAGTAGATGTACCGGCATACGTTCTGATTCCGAAGGACCTTAAGCTGGGTGAGACGCGCCCCGCGCTACTCTGTGCTCACGGGCATGGGAACGGGAAGGATGATGTTATCGGAGCCACCCATGGGGACGCCGAGAGGATCCGCTGGGTCAAGGAGGCCAACTATGATTACGCGCGCCAGTTTGCCTTGAAGGGCTACGTGACGATGGGTCCTGACTGGAGAGGGTTCGGCGAAAGAGGCCTCGGCTATAAGTTCCCGGGAAGAGACGGCTGCAACGTCATCCAGCTTAAGGCCTCGCTGCTCGGGCTTAACCCCTTGACCCTGAACGTCTGGGACGCGATCAGGTGCATCGACTACTTGGAGACGAGGCCAGATGTGAAGCCTGACCGCATAGGGATGGTCGGACTCTCATACGGCGGAACCTTGACCGTCTTCACGGCAGCGCTTGACCAACGGGTGAAGACCGCAGTGGTCAGCGGCTACCTGAACTCTTTCAAAGCCTTCGCCCTGGGCCTCGGCAACTTCTGCGGGTCTCAGATAGTGCCCGGCCTCCTAAGGTACAGCGAGATGTGGGACATAGCAGGGCTCATCGCTCCCAGACCGGTCCTCGTCGAGAGCGGGACCCTTGATGAAGGCTTTCCGATCGAGGCTGCACGCTTCGCGTTCGCGAAACTCAAGAGAGTCTATGAGGTGCTCGGTGTCCCCGAACGGTGCGATTTGGACGAGTTTGAAGGAGGCCACAGGTTCAACGGAGCCAAAGCCGTGGGCTGGATTGCCAGATGGCTATAACGGGGGGCGGTGGCAAGGCTGGCTCTCGTGCGAGTCCAAGACAGACGACTGAACGGCCGCAACCGATCTCCAAACCGACGGCTCGGGGAACAACTCTGATCCCTGTCGAACCGATCATCGGTCCGCGCTGCTTGCAACACGCTACCCAGGCCTTGCCGGTTTGACAACTCGGCTGGGCTGGAAGCTGTACAAGGGGACACCGGGGAGGAGACGCCCAATATCGTGGATGATCCCGGGCGCATCGGTTCCTAGCTTGCAGAGCAGTGAGACCTCGAGCAGTCCGAGACGGTCGAGCCTCGCAGCATCTGTTAGGTGTCGGCTTGACCTGAGCGCCGACCGGACCCTGCGAAGAGTTGCGCCGAGCGCCACGACACGGTCTAGGGCTGTGTCAACCCAGTCGTTGAAGATGTCTATCTGCCCTTCTGACAGCTCTGCCTCTGGAGGCCTCTCACCGTCCTCAAGCCAAGACAGGCGTAGCTCAAGGGGGAAGTGCTCGCGAAGGCACCAGAGCTGACCCAGCTGCGCGTCGCTGGCCCTATCCCCGTAGGGCATCTGGCTCCTGAGGACGGCGCTCGGAACTAGAAGGTCGATGGGTTGAGGCTGCCGAATGCCCACATCCACCCGTACCCCCTCTTTCCAATCATGACTAGTGATCTTTCCCCTCAAGACCTGAGAGACAACGAGGTCACCCAGCGACCTTGGCCTTGAGCCGACCTCTCGCGCAATCAAGGCCTGAGCTGCTTCAGCGTCCTCGCCTGAGATGTCAAGGTCTACCCAGCCGTCTGCGGAAACCGGGCGTAGGGTAACCTGAACATCGAGCTGCTTGGTCAGGTCACCGATAAGCGAGAGGAGAGCGTTGGCCCCGTCTTCTGGATACCGCCCGTAGAGCTGGACAGCCAGGCCTAGTACGCCCAAGAACCGGAGCCGCCTACCTCTAAGCTGGAGCTAGCTGAGTTCAGACTTGATCTGCCCGATCTTCTTCTCCAAGGCTAGTATGATGGCTTGGTTGCCCACATGTTCAAGCGGCTTGCCGCAGCTCGGGCAGGAGAACAGCCCTTCCATGGCTTCCTCGAAAGTCACCCTTGGGCATCCAGCGGGGCAGTGGTAGAACGAGTGGTTTCTCTCGTACTCAAGCCTGTTGCTCAGCTTCTGCAGCACATCCTTCTTCTGGTTGAGAACATAGCCTTCAAGCTGGTCGGCTTGGAGCCTCCACTTGAAGAGGTACCAGCCAGTCTTCTCATCCCTCAATCGCTTAACGCTGACAAGGTTCGAACTCGCGAACTTGTACAGGATCTTTCTCACTTCGTTCGGCTTCACACCCATTCTTAGGGCGACCTCATCGTCGGTGAGCTCCTCGCTCTGTCTCAGGCATTCGATGACCTTGACGGCCCCCTCGCCTCCAACAGCACCGACAAGCCTAAACAGCAACTCGTCCATGGTCATAGGGTCGAACCAAGCCTAGGTCTTCTCGAAGAGATCTGCGGCTGGGAGACTTAAGGGTTATCTCCATCGCCTGCCTCTTCGACCCTCGTTCTCTTTCGCTTGACAACTCTCTTACCTGCTCTCTGGGGGAGAACCCTCACGCTTCCACCGTAGAACTCCTTGAACAGCTCGCTGCCAGAGAAGAATCTGTCAAGGAAGACGGCGAGGCTCCCGCATTCAGAGTGAGGCTGAGAACTGACAGCCACGTTCCAATCGGCTAGCCTGAAGGCCAGTCCTGGAACCCTTTCAGAGCCTACAAGCACAAGCTTCGGCTTGGCAGACCGCCTTATCTCATCGATCACGTCGCTAATCGGCAGACCATACATCGTCAGGTGCACGACCTCCCATCCCTCCGCTTTCTTCTCCTGAACATGCCGACGCCAATCCTTGACATATTCGAAGCTGAACGGGCCGCCCCATCGGTCAACAACATCCCGCCATGTCTCAAGGACGCCCTTGTCGAAGCCCCCCGCTAGGAGAACTCCATCGGCACCTAGCGCTCTGGCGATAAGGCCTACGTGCGTCGTAACCCTAATGTCTCTTGGAACCCTATGCCCAAGCCTGAGAACGACGACTGTCATGCCGCTCAGCTTACCCGACGTAGAGGCGGTCCAAGTTGGCGGCTCAACCCGGGCTGGCCTCCTTACCCTTCAGCCTCACCACATCGCCCAGTGTGAGCTCCGGCCGCCGAGCATCAACCTTGGCTGGCGGAGGCTCAGAGGGCTCGACGAGGAGCTTCACCTTCAGAGCGTGTTCAAGCTTCCTAGCAAGTATGTCGTCGGGAACCAGCCGCTCGGCCTCAACCTTCTGGACCACAGAGGCCTTCTCGTTGATCTTCAGACCCAGCTCCTGATGGCTCAAGGCCATCTCTTCGCGCGCCGCCCTCACAACCTGACCATACCCCTTGACCAGCTCGTTCTTCTCCAAGGCTTTGCCTAGGTCCTCAGGCGCACGACCGGGCCTGACTCCGCCCAACCTAGGCCTAGGCCTCGGCTGCGCCTCCCTCCCCACTGGGAGCGGCTCGCCGATGACCGTCTTGCCTAGGCGCCGACACGAGTCGCAAACCGACAATGTGGCGCCCTCGATCACGACGCGGCTTAGCCGCGGTGCCGGTCGGCCGCA
This sequence comes from uncultured Candidatus Bathyarchaeia archaeon, assembly GCA_964427455.1. Classification (GTDB taxonomy): domain Archaea; phylum Thermoproteota; class CALKCG01; order B24; family JAWCPE01; genus JAWCPE01. The sequence continues at coordinate 18,238 of CAYRUY010000012.1, forward strand.
CACCTCGCAGGTATGCAACGGCGACGACTCCATTCCAAGAAGCCCGTGTGTATCCTTCGCGAACCGGTTGATTTGCCTTTCGCTACGCTGTGTTATCGCCTCGGCTGGGGAGCCTCCGCTTCAGCCCTAGACGGCGGATTCCTCGCGCTCCCGACCTGCAAGCGATAAATAGCCTTGGACCGTAGACTGCTGAGGTCTCATCCTCGCTGAAGACAGGTGCCGCTCTTGAACCGGCCGAGGCTGACAGGCGCTCTCCGTCTTACCAGGCCTGTGAACTCTGCGATGATGGGATTTGCCGTGCTGATAGGCGCACTCCTCGCCTCGCGAGAGGCTATTGGTGGGAACTCATCGCTGAACCTTTCACTGGGCTTTGTGGTGGGTTTCGCGTTGACGGCCGCGTCTATGGTCTTCAACGACTACTTCGACCGGGAAGTCGATGCGGTGAACCAACCTATGAGACCGATTCCAAGCGGGGTCATCACGCCTAGAGAAGCGATCGTTTACGGTGCGCTATGGAGCCTCCTCGGCTTTGGCGCCGCCGCTGCCACGGGTCCAGCAACGCTGATCACAGCGGCCGTTGCCTGGGTGATGTTCACCTCCTACACCGTGAGGGGGAAGCGGACAGGTTTTCCAGGTAACCTGTTGGTCAGCGGCTGCGTCGTAACGCCCTTCTTCTATGGGGCTGTCCTCTTGAAGGGCGCGGTCGAGGCTAACACGCTGCTCTTCGCGGCCATGGCGTTCCTCTCGAACACAGGCCGGGAGGTGACTAAGGGGATACCTGACGCCGTAGGCGACGCGGCGGGAGGCATCAAAACGGTCGCAGCCACTTATGGCGCGACTACCGCAGCGGCTATCTCGTCGGGGCTTTACGTCACGGCGGTGCTGTTAAGCCCCCTCCCCTGGCTGTTGGGAACCGTCTCGGCGCTCTACCTCCCGATCGTCGCTGTCGCTGACGTAGGCTTCATCCTGTCCTCGGCCTCGCTTCTGCGCAACCCAACCCCTGTTAGCTCGAGCAGAGCGAAGTCACACGTTCTGATATGGATGCTACTGGGCCTTGTAGCCTTCCTCCTAGGCGGCGTGAGCTAGGATAGGGGAGCCTCAGCTCTAGTCCCGTCCCGGATTCACGTCTTCCCCTTTCTACTTATGAGGAGAGCCGCTTGAGGTAAGAGAGAAGTAGATGCGTCTGTTGTCCTTTCCCTTGTTCTCCGCCTTCACAAGCCTGATCTCGCCTATCTCCTTCACGCTTCGGACGTGGGTCCCGCCGTCTGCGAGCCTGTCCAGGCCGACGATCTCTACGATGCGTAGGTTCGGCACTTCAGGCGGGAAGGCTTCAGCCATCTTCACGAGGCCCGGGATCTTCAAAGCCTCGCCTCGCGGCAGCAGGTAGCTTCTCACCGGGATGTCCTCGCGGATCAGCCTGTTCGCCTCCTCGATGCACGCCGCGAGGATCTGCCTGTCGAAGTTGCGTAGGTTGAAGTCGACGCGCGTCCTGTCGGTGTCAAGCTGGTTGCCTGTGACGAGCGCCCCGGTTCGTTGATTGAGGACCGCTATGAGCACGTGGGTCGCTGTGTGGCTTCGCATCAACCTGTATCTTCGATCCCAGTCTAGGACGCAGCGAACCCTCTCGCCTGCAGCGAGACCCGGCCTGTCTACCTCATGGGAGATCTCCCCATGAAATTCGCCTACATAGACCACATTGAATGCTTCACCGCTCCTGATGAGGCACCCGGTGTCCCAGGGCTGGCCCCCGCCTACAGGGTGGAAGACCGTCTGGTCCAAGACCGCGTACTTACCATCCGTGACCGAGAGAACTGTCGCATCGCATTCCCTAAGGTAGCTGTCATCCAAGTAGAGCGCCTTAGCCAAAGCCACCACTGCAACCCGTCTGATCCGAGGCCCTCTATAAGATCTGCGCGAAACACCTCTTTCATCCTAGATGGTGGTATGCTGCCATACGAGCTTATCTTACACAGAAAGGTAACTTTCTGCGGGGCAAACACCGGTTTCAGGTACCATAAGAACTAAATCGATGGAAACGAGTTACACGCCGGTGTTTGAGAGTGAAGATCACGGATGTGAAGGCCACTATCGCGGGTATGGGCGAGTTCGAGTGGGTGTTTACAAGGATCTACACCAGTGATGGGTTGATCGGGACGGGGGAGGCTCGTGGAAAGCCAGGATACTCCTCGAGAGGGATAAAGGAAGCAGTCTTGGACATGAAGCCCCTCCTGTTGGGAGAGGACCCTACAGACATCCGGAAGCTGAGCTTCAAGGTTAGCCGGGCTATGAGAACGTCCTTGGGAGGGTTAGCAACCCATGCGTGGGCCGCCTTAGACATTGCCCTCTGGGACATCACTGGGAAAGCTGCAGGCTGGCCCGTCTGCAAGCTCCTTGGAGGCAAGCAACGAGATAGCGTTGATGTATACTGCGACTGTGGCATAGGTGAGGGGGATCAGTACACGCCCGAAGCCTTCGCGGAGAAGGCGAGGAACAGGAGGATGGGAGGGTTCAAGGCGCTCAAGTTCGACATTCACCTCCCCAGCCACGGATTCGAGGCAGGCTTTGACACGATCTCAAGCAAGAACCTGCAGCTTATGAGGAGCTGCGTTTCAGCCATAAGGAAAGAGTTAGGAAGCGATGTTGACTTAGCCCTGGACTGCCATTGGCGGTACAGCGTGATGGATGCTGTCAGGCTTGCTCAAGCCCTTGAAGACTTCGACTTGATGTGGCTTGAAGACCCGGTGTTCGCCTTCGGTCAAGAAGGTGTTGAAGCCCTGGCAACAGTGTCCGCATCGACGCGGACACCCATATGTGCAGGAGAGAACATGTATACAGCATACGATTTCCTGGAGATCATCCAGAAACGCGCTGTGAGAGTCGTCTCACCGGACATAGGCAAGATAGGGTTGACGGAAGGCACGAAGGTGGCAGAGCTCGCTAGCATCTACAACCTGATGGTGGCGCCGCACAACACTAGCAGCCCCCTCGGGACGATCGCTGCATGCCACCTCTGCGCAGCCATACCGAACTTTCTGTCCCTGGAGTTTCACTACCAGGATTCACCGGAGTGGAGCACTGTAATCGGCCAGAAACAGGTCATAAAAGATGGGCGCATAGAGGTTCCGAGTAAACCAGGTCTAGGAGTTGAGCTGAACGAGCAAGCGGTGACTGACCATCTATTACCTGGTGAGAGCTTCTTCCGGTAGAAAGGGAGGAAGCTTCGCTACGTTCAGGAAAAGCCGTCAATAACACCGAACGAAGTTTAGCTAATAACCATCCGTCCAACTTTCCAGATACATATCTGCATAGAGAAGTATACTAGTGGAGGTTGCCTGTCAATCCGAGCGACCATGACCTCCTATTCCCTGTGCCCAATCGAAGCAAGGAGAGGACTGGTGCGGTAGCCGCCTGCGACGATCCGTCCGGGCAACGAAAACGTATTCCGCCGAACAAGGTTCATCGAAAAGAACCTGCTGAGGGGAGGCTGCCGTAGGGGCTACATCCCACCCCTACGCCTCATCTTCCTCTTCTTCTCCCAATCTGCCCGGTACAGGGCACAGGACATCCTGACATCGCATCTCTTGCAGTCAGCCCGCACCGACGTCCATTTCCGCGGACAACCCGTAGCCTTTGGCTGCGACAACCACGAAACCCGATGCGGGCGATCACCGCGCAACCTGAAAAGGCTTTGGGTTAGGCTGTAAGAGCACTGAGCTCTACTGATGAAACCTATCGCCTGTCAGGCTTCTTGAGGAAGCTTTTTCGGCTCTTCATTCGGAATGTACGCTACGCAGTAGTGGCTTTGGCTATGAGCTGCCAGGTTCACGAGCGTGGAGACGCCGCAAGTTGAGAGAAGAGGCATGCCAGGGCCGTGTTCTCAGGGAGTGGGAGGCATCTGCGGATTCCTGGGTCAGGTTTGTGAGAGATGGGAAGGATTACTACAGGTATTATTCGACTGAGCCTGCGATGCTTGATGTAGTGGGAGATGTCAACGGCAGATACTTGTTAGATCTAGGCTGCGGAGAAGGGTACTGGTGCAGAGCCTTAGCGAGGAGAGGCGCCAGAGTCGTCGGCATAGATTTCTCTTCTCGGATGATCGAGGAAGCCATTGAGGCAGAGAAGGAGGAAAGGCTGGGAATAGAGTATCACGTAGCGGATGCTACCGACCTCAGGATGTTCAACGATGAACTGTTCGACATGGCTACGTCGTTTATGGCTCTCCAAGACATAGAGGATTACGACGCCGCTGTAGCTGAGGCCTCAAGGGTTCTGAAGTACAACGGCAGCCTCCTGTTTGCTATCCCACATCCTTGCTTCGAGACTAGGGCGATAGGAGACACGCGTGTAGCTGGGTGGCAACGGTATTGGGAGGACTCCGCGAAGGAGGCAGTTCCCAGAGGAGAAGATGCCTACTTTAAGATAACAGACTATTTCACCTGCCACTCGATGACCGTACTGTGGCAACGCGCCGTCCCTATTATGCAGACCACTGGTTTCCACCGGACCCTTGCCGACTACGTGGCGTCCCTGAGCAGGCATGGCCTACTGGTATCGAGGCTTGTGGAACCGAAGCCAACCGAGGGGGGAATCAGGGCTTGGCCCTCGTTGAAGAAGCATCTAAGAATCCCTCAGTCAATCGTGGTTAGAGCCGAAAAGATATGCATCTTATAAGCCGATTGCTTCAAATCTGCGCGGTCTCATCTTCGCCGTCCAAACGTTATTGCCTTCGTCTTCTGCGCAGCGTCAGGGCGGCTATGACTATGGCTGCTAACACGATAGCCGCTCCGATGTAGGTCCAGGGAAGCTCGCCGCCGAGGAGGGGCTTGAGCTTCACCTCCTCGTGGCTGATGCTCATCGACTCCACCGATGGGATGCAAGCGGCGAAGTCCGCAAGCCTGACGAAGTCCGGGACCCTGCCTATGTACGAGTAGTGCAGCTCTGAGGGCGCGGGCCAGTTCACTACCTGGATGACAGCGTTCTCGCTGCTTGAAACCTTGTGGAGGCCACTGTAAAGCGGCAATGCCTCATCTGCCTTCAGCCTAGTGCTCACATCGTCCACTGTAACCGTTGTTTCCTGCGAAGCGAACAGGTAGGCTTCGCCTCGAAGCGGCTCCGCTGTCGGCACATAAACGTAGGCTGTCTGGCCTCCTTTCAGCCCCGTGTATGCGAGACCGTTGAACCCTGCAAGCATGAAGACGACCGGGTTGTCGCTCTCTAGAATCAGGTGTGAAGCCTTCGGCTGCACGGTCAGGTTTGAGGCTAGAGGCACAGTCGCCTCCAGACCCTTCCTCTTGTAGTCGACGTCTAAGAACGTGGCCTTGGATTCCCGTGACGCGGTCAAGACGAACTGGGGGTTTATGAACCCCCACTCCATCCTGCCCCCGCTGCCGTAGAAGGTCTTGCCTAGGAAGCCGCCTTGAACGGCGGGATAATAGAAGGTTCCTGCAGCTTTCACGCGTATGTCTGATCCCATGAAGAAGTACTGGAGCATCACGTTCCCGGTTGAGACGAGCCTATAGGGGGCCAACGCCTTCAAGGATAGCTCACTGGCTTGATTCGCTAGGACATTCAGCTCTGAGACCTTCGAGCCATTCTCATCCCATATCGTGACGGCGCTGTCTTCCAAAGCGTAGACCCTACAAGGTGGGCCTAGCTCGTACGCATAGGGGTAAGCTTTGCCCTCTAAGGCCATGAAGATGAACTCTTTGCCAATATAGCCGCCATCTGTGCTGGTGAAGAAGGTGTTTGTGAAGGCTTCGCCCGCTTCCATGGAGGCTCCTCCCATCAGGACCACGGTCACCGGGTTGTCGCTGACCACCTTGAAGAAGGTGCCGTTCGGCAGGGCAACGGTGACCTTCTCAAGCTTATCCAAGGTGAACTCCCTGATAGGCTCCTTCCCGGGCAGCGTGTAGACGGCCACCCTCGTCCCATCCACGTTTCCAACGGCGACGAGATGGGCGTAGCTCCTAACGGTCTCTGAGTCGATGCTCCACTCGGCCACGTCGTGGCCAGCCATCCTGAGCGGCCTTAAGTCCCATATCTCACGGGGCACATAGCCATAGTACGTGTACCCCGGCCTAGCCCTGACGCCGAGAGACAGGTTGAGAGCCGCGCCGATAATGAGCAGAGCCGAGAGCGCAAGGATGGGAAGACAGGAGGCCGCTCGTGCGCCTACCGGTTGAGAAACAGACAATGGGTGCAAGACGCTGATCCTCCTCGCGGTTCAATGGAGTGACTTGGCTTAAATGCTCTACCACTCCCGCGCCGAGAGGAGTCGCAGTCACCAGACTCTCCCGAGACCTCCTCCGCAGTTCCTCTCTTATTGAAGGGCATGTGAGTCCTTGCGAGGGGTATTCGCGGAAGATCCGGTTAGGACCAGCTTGCAGTCTTCTCTT
>CAYRUY010000012.1:24732-36366 GCA_964427455.1 uncultured Candidatus Bathyarchaeia archaeon
ACGTGGAGAACCGCCTCGATGAGTTGCTGGCCCTAGGGCTTGCTCCTTCTCCGCATGAGCCACCAGGCGAGGATGGCTATCGCGGGCACGGCGGCACCTGCAACGTACAGCCACGGCGTCTCCTCGCTGATAACCGCCTTTAGCCTAAGCTCTGCGTGGGATATGCTGAGCGATTGTGCGGAGGGAAGGCAGGTGGCGAAGGTTACTATGCCCTGGTCCTTGGCCACGTTCAGGATCTCGACGAGGATGTTCTGATCGGCGGCAACCCTGTGGGGTCCCTCCGGGAGGGGCAGGACACCGTCGGGTGGAAGCCGGACCGTCACATCGTCTAGGTTCACGACGGTCTCCTTGTAGGCGAAGATGTAGGCTTCACCGGTGGGCACGTCGAGGCAAGCGGTCTCGCCGCCTTTCAGCCCCATGTAGCTTAAGCCACCCTCCCACTTGCTGCTCTGCAGCCCGAGCGTGACGGGCTGCTCGGTTTGGATCACCATGTGCGGCACCTTGATCGCTAAGGAGCGGCTGCCTCCCGCCGTAACGTTGGTCTCCACGTAGGCTTTCCTGTTCTCCAAGTCGATAACCTCAACCTTGGACGATACAAGGCCGGTTATGACGAAGCTTCTGTTGATAGGCGAGTCGCCGGTCTCCCAGAGCTCTGAGCTCGCAGACTTCCCGTAGAAGAGCCTGCCAACGAATCCGCCTTGAACAGCGGGATAGAAGACGGACCGCGAGATGGCAAATGTCTGAACCATCACGTTTCCTGTTGAGAGGACCCGGTAGACCTTGAACGGCGTGAAGGATAGCTCATAGACCCTGTTGGCCGAAAGCCTGAACGATGTCGTCGTAGTGCCATTCTCGTCCGAGACCGTGACCTCGCTGTCTTCTAGGGCGTAGACGGCGTAGGGGAGTCCTGCCGCATACGCAACGGTCTTGCTCTGAACAGCCATGAAGATGAACTCTCGACCGACGTAGCCGCCGTCGGTGCACGTGATGAAGGTGCTTACTATCGCGTTTCCTGCCTCAAGGTCTTTTCCACCGGCGAGGATGACTGTCACAGGCCTATCTGAGAGGACTTTGAAGAAGGAGCCGTTCGCTAGGTAGATGATCCTGTTCTCCATCTTCCGCAGGGTGAACTCGTCGACGAGCCTCTCCGGCAACGCGTAGACCCTAACCCTTGTCTCATCTTGGTTGCCCGTGATGGCGAGAACCGCCCGATCTGTGACCGTCTCCGCGCCATGGCGGGTGTACATCCACCCCGCGAAGCCACCGGCGTACCAGAAGAGAGCAGACTCGTTATAGTAGATCCTGGCGGGAACGTAGCCATAGTACGCGTATTGTTCGACCTGAGCGAGGACTGCGCGGTTGATGGTCAATGGGCTGGTCTCAGCCCCGAGCAGAGCTGAGGATAGGACGACCAGTGCTACGAGATATGGCAGGGATTGGGAGCGACGCGACAACTTCCTTGCCCTCACCGTCTTACCGTGCGTAGCCCAGGTGCGCCCACATGCTTTCGCTGAGCTCCCAGCCAGCAGCTCTCATTTCGAGGGACATCTGCGGAGCGCCGACGATGTAGAGCCAGAAGTCTTCCTTGCTCCCCTTGGGGTTGTACCCTGTATGCCATTTGCCTGACGGCATGTAGAACACGTCGAAAGGCTCAGCTTCGAACTCTTCGCTCTCGATGAGCACTCTTCCTCGCCCTTTCACGACAAGATAGACCTCGTCGCCGTAGTCGTGCACGTGAACTGGGAACCCGTAGCCGGGCTTGATAACGTGGACGCCGAACTCAAGCCGTCTCTCCGGGTAAGCGAAGAGGTCTATGGGAATGTAGGCTGGGTAGCCTGGATACTCAGCCACTGCTACGGGCTTGAAGAGGTTCCCTTTCAAGGATACCTTAGACCTTAAGGCCTCAAGTTGAGCGGTTCTCCGCTGCATCTCCTCCGCCTTCGGCCCCGTGAACTTGGTGAAAGCCTCCGCTGCCTCGGGGCCATCAACGTACTTCCAAGGCCTCTTGACCCTTTCCACCGAGACACCCGCTTACAACACACTAGGTTCTCAGTGAACTCAGCTAATAACATGTTCTGTATTCGCCTCGTTCGCGCCCAGCCTCGCGATGTCGATTCCCTAGAGGGTTGGCTGCCTCAAGACCCGTCTCCTTGACGACAGAACCCCTGCACGAGCTGATCGACACGACCAACGGGAACATACGCGGGACCAATCAGCGGTTTCTCCGGTGTCAGAATCGTGTGAACGGGGCTTCTCCACTATGCCCAGGGGACGACACGCTCTGGACAAGGCCAGGAGCGACCAGTCAACCCGTCAGCGAGCCTGGTGTTCTCAAAGTGGTCCCTCGACTGAGCAAAGAGCGGCTCTGGAATAAGTGGGGAGAGCAGAGGATACCACGCTTGCGCCTTCGTCGTCGACATGTTGAGCAAGTCCACCATGTCGGAGCAAGGTTCTCTGTCGGTCGAAGCGTCGGTCTATCCTCTAGCGAGCAGCTGCGGGAGGCTCCTAGGCCTCGTGGGTTCCTTGTCCAAGGCTCAGTAGTTTGCGATGAGCCTCTTGACACCTTCCTCAAGCATTGCCTGGGCTGTGAAGCCTAGCTTCTCGCGTGCTTTGGTCGTGTCTGACTGCGTCGCCGGCACGTACGTGGCTATCGGGTTTGGGACCAGCTTGGGCTTGATCTCTGTGCCTAGGGCTTTGTTAAGGAGCAGTACGACCTGGTTGAAGCTTGTGCTCCGTCCGGTGCCGACGTTGAAGACCTCGAAACGGAACGGTTTCTCCGCGGCTAGAAGGCAGGCTTTGACCGCGTCAGTGACGTAGGTGAAGTCCCTTGTCTGTGTGCCGTCACCGTAGATGACAGGCTGCCTTCCCTGCTTCAAGTCCCAGAGGAACTGGGTGACGATGTTCGCGTACTGGCCTTTTGCTCTTTCCCGGGGGCCGTAGACGCTGAAGAACCTGAGGGCCACGGCTTCGACGCCGTAGAGGAGGGCATAGAGCTGTGCGAGCCGCTCGATCGTAAGCCTGCACTCCGTGTAGTAGTCCGTCACCTTGACCTGCATGTCCTCCCTATGCGGGGGCGGGAGGCCGTTGTAGAGAGAGGATGAGGAGGCGAAGACAAGCTTCACGTTCTCGGCCCTCACGTATTCGAGGACTGCAAGCATATCGTTGACTGCTTCGCCGACCAAGTAGGGGTTCCGCTTGTACATAGGCGAGGAGGAAGGGATGCCTAGGTGGAAGACCACGTCGCAGCGGAGGCCGAGCCTGCCTATCTCGCGACAGGAGGCTTGGATCACCTGGGCGTCTAGGCCGTCGAGGTTATCTCGGCTCCCCGTATGGAAGCTATCTAGAACAGATACCTCGTGGCCGAGGCTGAGTAACTCCCCAGTGAGGTTGCTGCCTATGAAGCCGGCCCCTCCGGTCACAACCGCCTTCATCGCCGGATCTCTCTAGGGCTTGAGGAGTGCGACTTCACCTTAAACACGTGGACGTTCTCTGCGCCCTCAGTTATCTCCACATCCCTGTCCAGGAGTGTCTCAAGGAACCCAGCGAAGACGTGTTCTGTGAAAGTGGGGTTTATGTTCATGACCCTGTTAGGCTCAAAGACCAGCTTGCCCGCACCTGACATTCTACACACATACTCAGCCCAGGTCTGCGGGTCTTTACCTTGGAACTTCGCTTCGGCCTTCACCATCTCGCCTATCTTCCGCCCAGCTTCACGCTGCTGGCTCGGCGAGAGCTGCAACATGAAGAACTCCGTTACCTTGGCAGACAAGACCATGGCCCGTTGTCGTTCTTGGATGAAGATGCCTTCGTTCAGGTCCCATCTATCCATCTCGAACGCTTTGTAGTAGTCTATCACCGTGTCCAAATACCGGGATAGCTCCATGTTGGCTTCCTTCAGAGCCTCATAGTCCTCTCGCCGCCACGTCATAGTCGTCTTAACACGGTCCGTCATACACAGTCCCTCGCAGCTACAACTCTAGCAGACTGAAAGCTCGTTGTTATAAACCTTCAGCCCAACCGCAACAGTGGCGCTACCTCGCGCGCCTAGGCCAACAGTTCCCGCAGATTCATGTAGGATCTTCTCCTGACGAGGCCAGTCTCGTCCTGAGACTGGCATGGCAGTAAGTCAGGACAACGGTGCCGCTAGGTTAGTCTGTAATCTCTCCTGTGGCGTTAGGCTTAAGTCGTTCTAAGGCCAAGTGTGGTTTTGCACGTGTCTAGATGGCCGGACGCTACCTAGGCTAGCCCGGTAAGGCTCGGAGCGTATCTCCCTACGGCTATGATTGACGTTCTGCTTGACCTACTTGAGGATGGGGAGTGGCACACCTTAGAGGAGGTTCAAGACTGCCTCGGTTGCAGCGCGAGGAAAGCGCAGGCGGTTCTCAGCTTCCTCTCGAGCTTTGACCTAGTCGAACTTGATGAGGCAGGCCGCGCTAGGATGGAGGCCCGTATGCGAACAGCATGGAGGAAACTCAAGGGGCTAGGCGACACGTAGCTCCAGGCTTGGGGAGGCTCCTCTGACGTGCAAGGCCCCGAGCTAGCCGTCAAGGGCATAGGCGCCTCCAGTCAGCGAGCCAGAGAAGGCAAGTCCCCAGCGAGCACAGCGCGCTTCATCAGAGGGGGATGGCCGTCAGTGAGCTGAACCACCCTTTGGCTTCAAAGCCCCAGTGTCTCGGGCGGCGTATAGACGTCGACGAAGTCGTGATGCTGTTGGAGGGTGTTCTGCCTACAACTGCGATGTTCAAGGGTAGCGTCTAGGGAAGCTGGCCCAGAGGGTCAGAGAGTGGGCCATCGCGAGGTGAGCGGACCGAAATACCCTTTAGTCATGCTTCGTTGTCACTAGGCGAAGGGGTGTGTTAGAGGATGAAGTATATGAGTTTAGGAAAGGCCGGCGTGAAGGTTTCTGAGCTCTGCCTTGGCACGATGATCTATGGCCGACAGGTCGACGAGGCTTCGTCGGTCAAGATAATCAAGCGAGCCGTTGAGCAAGGCATCAACTTCATCGACACAGCGGATGTGTATACGGAGGGCGGCTCGGAGGAGATCGTCGGCAAGGCGATAGAGGGAATGAGAGATGACATCGTCCTAGCGACGAAAGTGAGGGGTAGGACAGGCCCAGGTCCGAACGATGAAGGCCTAAGCCGGAAGCACATCATGCAAAATGTCGAGGCCAGCCTTAGGAGGCTGAGGACCGACTACATCGACCTTTACCAGGTGCACAGACCAGACCCCACAACACCTCTGAAGGAAACGCTAACCGCGCTCAACGACCTCGTCAGAGCCGGAAAGGTTCACTACGTGGGCTGCTCGAACTTCCCCGCTTGGCAGCTCGAGAAGGCCCTCCGGACCTGCGACGCAAACGACCTAGAGCCCTTCATAAGCGTCCAGCCACGTTACAACATAATCGACAGAGAGATTGAACGCGAGCTTCTCCCGCTCTGCATCGAGGAAGGGATCGGCGTCATACCTTACAGTCCCCTCGCCGGAGGCTTCCTCACAGGCAAGTACCAGCCGGATAAGCCAGCGCCGGAGGGAAGCCGAGGCCAACTCCGCCCGGAATGGATCAGCCATAACTTTACGCCGCGCAACCAAGCGATACTACAGGAGCTTGAGAGGCTCAGCAAGGAGACCGGGATGTCGATGAGCCAGCTCAGCCTCGCCTGGCTCCTGGCAAACCCCGCGATCACCTCGCCGATCATAGGAGCCTCTCAGCTAGAACAGCTAGAAGAGAACATCGACGTAGTCAACCATAGCCCGCCGACTGAGGCGCTGACGCGGATCAGCGAAGTCAGCAAACCCGACTGGATCCGCGAACAGGAGGAACAAGAGGCCCGGAGGAGAGCCTTCCAAGAACAACGCCCTAGCTCTAAGGCCACCTGAGCTAGACGCGTGAAGGAAGCCAGAAAGCCGCTGAGATTGTAGGCTTCCTCGACTTGGCCGGGAGGCGCTTAGGTTCCTCCGAAGCCGGAGGAGCAAGACCTAGACGAGCTGGCATCTTCTCTAAGTCGGCAGGTGTCTCCTCTAGGACTGCTTCCTTACACGTTGGGCTGGCTCTGCGCAGGCTTTCTTCTCCTCATCATCAGCCATGCTAGGACTACTAGGATTGGGACGACAGCGGCGGCGATGTACATCCATGGAATACCGGTCTCAAGAAGAGGCTTGACCGTTAGGTCTCCGTGGGTGATGCTGAGGGATTCGACGCTAGGCACGCAGACGGCGAAGTCGCTTAACCTCATGAACTCTGGGACCTTCCCCAGCCTTGAGTAGCGTTCAGCGGAGGGCGCAGGCCAATTCGCTACCTGTAGCAGGATGTTCTCTGTCGTAGACACCTTGTGGAAGCCTGCGCGTAACGGCATCACTCCGTCAGGTGGAAGCCTCGTCATCACATCATCGACGGTCACAACGGTCTCCTTGTACGTGAAGATGTAGGCTTCACCGGCAAAGACACCGTCCGCGGGCACATAGACCCTCGAGGTCTGTCCTGCCGCTAGGCCTGCGTACGACATCCCAATGTACCTCAGCAGGGCTAAGACCGGCTTGTCGCTTTCCAGAATCAGGTAGGGTACCTTTCCTTCGAAGGCGGCGTCTCCCATCGATGGGACCGTGAGGTCTGCGAGCTTCCTTCTGTTCTCGATGTCCAGTATGGCTAGCTTCGATTCCTCGACGCTGCTCGCTATGAACTGAGGCGGCTGGAATATGCCCCAGACCTCGACGTAGCCTTTGGGGTCGATCCCGCTGCCGTAGAAGGTGGTTCCTGCAAAGCCGCCTTTCACCGCGGGGTAGAAGCATGTGCCCGACGGGTACCAGGGGCGGTCTGGGTATAACCAACCTAGGAAGAACATCTGAAGCATCACATAGCCCGTTGAGGTAAGCCTGTAGATATTCGACGGGGTTACCGAAAACTCATGGACCTTGTTCACTGAGACCTTGAGGGAGGCGACCACCTTTCCCTCTGCGTCTTGGACAGATACATCGCTGTCTTGGAGAGCGTACAATCGGTACGGTAGCCCGGGGAAACCCCATGGTAGCTGGCCAGATTGAACGGCGAGAAGGATGAACTCCTTCCCCGCGTAGCTTCCATCAGTGCTCGTGAGGAAGGTCGTCGTCAGGTGGGTGCCCGCCTCTACGTTCCTGCCGCCCATGAGCATCACGGTGACAGGCTTGTTAGAGACCGCCTTGAAGAAGGTGCCGTTCGGAAGCCGCACCTGAACGTTCTCAAGCTTGTTGACCGTGAACTCTTTGACGAGGCTCTTGTCCGGTAGCGTGTAGACCCTTACACTGGTGGAGTCATGGTTGCCTATGACCACAGCCGTAGCGTAGGTTCTGACCGAGTCCACGTCTAGTTTCCATTCGCCCACATCATGCCCCGCCATCACAGCTATCGCCATGTCCCATATGTCGCGCGGAATCCAGCCGTAGTAGTTGTACTCCGCATCAGCTGCATGAACGAAGGCGCTAAGCGGGACAGCTGCGGCTGAGAAGCAGACCATTGATGCCAGAGCTATCACAGCAAGGCGAGTGCAGGGGAACAACCTGACAATCCCCTTTGAGTGTGTCCGTGGCCTAAGCATATCTTCTTTGCGGCCAATCCCCGAGATGGCGCCGCTCCCTCCACGAGTATGCAGGGTTTCCAACATCCTGGAAACTCTTAAGAAGGAAGCCGGGGGAACTAGTTGCCAAGATTGGGGGTGAGTTCTTTCCAGCGCCTTGCGGTTCTTAAGAGGAGAAAGGCTTGGGCGGTACTCTCTGCGGTATCTGTCGCTTCCATCATCGCCTCTTTCCTCCTTCAAGGATGGGTCTTAGGCTTCTCGTGCTTGACGTACGCGTCGGCCAGCCCTGAAGAGTACGCTTACTACGGCTATGTTCCGCCTCGGATATGGCGGGCTCCCCCGCCCTTAGGAGCCTATGGCGCGGCTATCCCGCCGAGGGGGATCTTGGTCGGGAACGAAAGCATCTCGACACGCGGAATACTGGCCATTACAGGGAACCACGACGGCACAGCGGTGAAGGTCTACACGATGCCAGGCATGTCTCTGGTCCGGGAGTTTTCAATGAACAAGCTTGACAACGTTCTCGTGTATCTTCCGAACGGGACCTTCTTCAAGGTCGTCTCTGACAAGGTTGTGACGGTGACGTTGATGGGTGGCGTCCGGATGGAGAAGGGTGAGGCCACAGGCTCAGCGTTCATGACCAGCACGGAGGGCGGCTTCGTTGGGAAGGAGTTCATCTTCTTATCCTTGCGAGGCGTCAAAGAGTACTACATTGACACGGTGCCTCCCGGCTTCGCCTACGCGGTCTACGCCCTTGAGGACAGCGAGGTCACGGTCTACGAGAACGGGTCGAAGTTGACAGAGTTCAAGCTCTCGGCGAACCAGGTCCGGGAGGTACAGTTGAAGGCCTTCCATGTCTACGACATCGTCTCCACAGGCAGGATCATGGTAGAGACCTTCTACGTGGAACGCTCGCTGTTCTTCCCCTCTGTCCAAGGGAGCTTCCTGGGCACGCGCTTCCACGGCTCATGGATAGCCAAAGAGGAGACGCAGACGTACGACCCAAGAGTGAGGCTTGTAGCCGCGGGCGCAGACGACCTGAAGGTCAGCATAGTCAGCATCGATTACAGGAAGAAGGCCCTCGATGTGGACGTTCCCGCGGCGACCAGCCAGGCCTTCCAAGTGGACGCACTCCACGTGATCGCTGAAAGCAACCGCCCCGTCTTGCTGATGCATAAGAGCGACGATGAGACGGGAGGCGTAGCCTTCGCAGGTCTCAAAGGAGGCCAGACAGCGTACATCCAAGTCCCTGTGGGCGAAACCTACCTCTTCAGCCGCGTCGAGACCGTTGTGACCGTAGATGACGTACAGCTTAAGCTCCCCGCTAATGGTGTGGCGACCATACCTGAAGGCCTGCACAAGGTCTCAGCCGACCAAGATGTCGTGATCGAGGCCTTGAACATGGCTAGGAACCAGGGGATAGAGACCTTTGGAGCATGCGTGCCTTCAGTCCAAGCGATGGGGATGACCTACGAGGGGCTGAGCCTAAAGCCGCCGCTCGGCGAGGAGATCCCGTGGATGTACATCGCCGCCGCCGTTGTTGTTGTGGCCGCCGTGGTGGTCGTGGCCTGGCAGGTGAAGAGGCGGGGCAAGAGCCAAACCTGAAGCTGAGGTAGAAAGACTGATCTCCTCGCGCCTAGACGAGGTGGCCTCTACCTCAGGCGGCGGTATCGCTGCTAAAGCGCTTCTCATTTGAACCCTGGAAGGTATCCTGCCTCAGCCTCGAACAGTTCGTTAACCATCTTCTGGGTCTCGTCTATCGTCAAGAGCGCGCCGGTCAGCGGGTCCAGGAGGACCGCTTGGAAGGCAAGCCTCTTGCTCTTCTCAACGGCCGCTTTGACACCGAGTTCGTGAACGTTGATGTTCGTCCGGTTTAGGGCTGCGCATTGCGGCGGTAGGTCGCCGACGTAACAGGGCCTCAGGCCTGTTCCGTCAACCAGGATCGGGACCTCAACGCAGCATCCCTGCGGGAGGTTCGTGATCAGCCCCTGGTTCCTCACGTTTCCGTTGATGCGGCGCGGCGAATCCGTCTCTATCGAGTGGACGATGTACGAGCAGTACTCCCGGCTCAGTTGGAGTTCTATCTTCGCGTCGCTCTCTAGCTGATGCTTCAACTCGTCGTCCTGCCGCCTTCTCCCGGCCTCCCGCTCCTCGGTCATGTCAAAGGCAACGGTCAGCCTGAACCTCTCAAAGAGCTCAGGCCTCTTCCTGAAGTAAGGCACGTACTCCGAAAGGTGCTGGGTCGACTCCGTGTTGAAGTAGCCTAGCGCCTTGAACATCTCGACGCGGACGATGTCCGGCCCAGCCCAGTGAGCGTCGGGCCGCGAGTAAACAGCCGGGTCCTTGAAGGCCTCCCAGAGGAGCGGATAAGCGTCTCGGCCACGCCACTGAAACTCGAGGAACCACGCCATGTGGTTTATCCCCGCCACCCAGTAGGTTACCTCATCGTACGGAGCGCCAATGTACCTAGCCAGCTCGGCGGCTGTGCCTTGAACGCTGTGGCAGAGCCCGACGTTCTTCACGTGGCTGTAATCGTTCAACGCCCAGCAGATCATCGCCATCGGGTTCGTGTAGTTGATCAGCCACGCGTCTGGGCAGAGTTCCTCCATATCGTGGCATATGTCCAGCATCACGGGGATATGGCGTAGAGCATAGAAGACCCCGCCGGGCCCAAGGGTGTCTCCGATCCCCTGCTTCACCCCGTACTTAGCCGGTATCTCGATGTCCAGCTTGTTCGCAGCCATGCCTCCTACGCGGATCGAGACGACCACGTAGTCCGCGTTCTCCAACGCGGCCCGCCGGTCCGTCGTAGACTCTATCTTCGTCACAAAACCCCATTGATCGACGAGCTTCCTAGTGAAGCTCGTCATCAGACCCAGTCTCTCAACGTCTAGGTCCATCAGGCTGATCGTGCTATCTCGTAGCTCCGGGTACGATAGGAGGTCCGTGATCAGCCGCCTAGCGAAGACGTGGCTTCCTGCGCCGATCAACGCCACCTTGACCAAACTGTAACTCGCCCTCTGACGTGGCGCAGTAACGCCGCCAGCTTAAAGCTTTGACCTAGCCCTTCGACGCCGCAGACTCGTAGGGGGAGGACGTAAGTGATAAATAGCAAGACCGAAAACTACGTTCTGGAGTAGGAGATCGATGTCTCTACGGTATGACGTCGCCGTTGAGCGTGTGATGAGGTCTCCTCCGCTGACCGCGCTCTTCTCTGACTCTGTATCGACGGTTATCGATCGAATGCTGACTTTCGATGTTGGAGCCGTAGTTGTCGAGAGTGGGGGCTTGCCGGTCGGTATCATAACAGAGAGGGATATCCTGCAGAGAGTTGTCAAGGCTGGGAAGGACCCTGCTAGGACGCTGGCGAGGGAGGTTATGACCTCCCCCATCACGAGCATTGAGGTTAACAAGAACCTAGGAGACGCGTTGAAAATCATGCGAGAGAAGAACGTGCGAAGATTAGCCGTCATGAAGGGTGGAAGGCTGATAGGCATAGTGACTGAAAGACGCCTCCTAGACGCTCTAGTCCTCGAATAGAGCAAGCCGGTCTACGGAGATTGAGCCCTACACCAGTGCAGTCCCAGCCCGGCTCCGGAACGTGGCGCGGAGTAGCCTACAAGTAGCGGTTATGCCCGGGGCTTCTCCACAGCTCTGCCGGGAGAGGTGCGTTAATAGCGCCTTTCACCATGCGTAAGGGTGGTAGGGTTAACCCTACAGTTGCTCCTCGCGGTGAAATCTACTTTAAACCGGGTCTGACCCAGTATGGTCTGGGGGGGGCCAGACGGGCTCCTCTCCTCTGGGTCAGTCGCGACGGCAGGTCTGTCCTTCCCAGGGGTGCCCCTCACCGAATGCGACGTACGTTTGGTTGCTCGTCAGGTCGGGCCTCGATCATGTCTGCGGCCCAAGGGCAAAGCTGCTCGCAAGGATGCTGGGTTCAGGCAGAGGTGGGCCCGGTGGGACTCATGCCCAAATGGGTTCAAAACCATATACCGTCCCTACCTGCTATTGGACCGAAATTCTGTACACGGGATCTGTATCTCCTGGGCGAGACCGGTGCACAGGCTCTGAGATGCTATTCCTC
>CAYRUY010000013.1:0-31468 GCA_964427455.1 uncultured Candidatus Bathyarchaeia archaeon
TCCTTTGTATCCTGGCCTCAAATGAGCCAAACCTTCCACCGGAAAGAGAGAAGAGAGCCTTCGATGTTTCCGTAGCTTGAGCCATATGGGTGTCTCGAGGAAAACAAGCAACCTGTACTGGGCGTTTCCTGAGGTAAGTAGTGGTCAGCGTGTGCGCGGTCAGTCTTCGCGAGAACTCTGCCGCGTTCGTTCAATGGGTTCTGAAGCGCGGCCTCGGAATCTTTATAAATCGCATGAGCGGCTTTGTGCTGTCTTCAGCTTACGGGAGTCATAACGATGGTTCGCAGAAGACGAGGACCACTGGAGATCGCCGCGCAACTCTTGCAGTTGGCCATCGAGCCGAGGAAGAAGGCTGACCTCATGTATGAGGCTCGTCTCGACTTCAGAGGTTTGCAGCGTAACCTTAGGTACCTGAACGACATGGGCCTCTTGGAAAACACTGGAAGCTGGTTCAGAACGACCCAGAAGGGATCGGAGTTCCTACGGCGATATGGAGAGATGGCCAAAATGCTCGTGGAGGGCTAGGCGCCAACCCCCTGCAGCTCCATCAGCCACCTTTTAGCGCCGCCTGTAATCCTTGCTTCATCGCGCTCCTCCTCAAACTCAACGATAGAGTATTCCGAAAGGAAGCCGAGGGCCATAAGGATCTTCTCCCTGGAGACCTCGAGCCTAGCAGCTATCTCGTCTACTCCGTGCCAGTCGCCGTCTTTTAGGAGCGTCAGCAACGCGTCGAGCGAGGGCCCGAGCTGCCTGCTCATCGCAACCGAGAAGTTCCTTTGGCTTCCGGCCTAAAGACGTTCGTATGGTTCAAGGTACAGAACAGGAAGTCGCTTGGTCGCTAGCCCACGTGGGCCTTGTAGCCTTCCATGACTAAGCTAGCGGTGACATCGAAGCTCAAGGACTCCGTGTTCAGGACGATGTGGTAGTGGGTCGGGACGAGCCATTCCTTGTTGAAGAACCTTTCAACGAGCGCTCTCCTCTCGGCGTCGCTGTGCCGTATCTCGGCCTTCGCCTCTTCAAGAGTAACGCTTCTCCGCTCCATTATGTGTCTGGCCCTCGTCTCCTCAGCCGCCACGAGCAGTACCTTGAAGAATGATTGATCGTCAAGAAGCATGAATCCCGACCTGCCCTCGACAACAAGGTTCTCGTTCTCAACTGCCGCCTCTTGCAGCTGGCTCTGGATCAGCCTGTCGATGTCAACCTCGCCTGAGACGACGCGGCGTTGAAACTCCCGGAAGGATTTCGTCGTATCGGTCACGACCTGCCGAACCGCGGTCTCGGAGTTCACGACTGTCGCGCCTGTCTTCGCCGTCAGGATCTGAGCGACCTCCGAGCAACCTGCGCCAAGCATGCCACACAGCGCGATCTTCAACACGGAACCCGCCGCGACCGGGCGGAGGGCGCCACTTAAGCGTTTGTTGAAGTCGATGCCCGAGCGCCTTCCATACGGCAATCCGGCACGCTTAATTCACTCCCGTTAGCTGTAGCAAAGCTGGTTCGCGGTTGGACGTGGCGAGGCCAAACCTATGCGGCTGAATCTTCTTGCGTTCGGCAGGAACATCCTGCTCATCGCGCTCCTCATGCTGCTGACCTCGTTAGCGACCAACCTGATATCGCCTGTTTGGCCGATCTACATTCGCGGCCTCGGGGCCTCAATGACGGAACTCGGTTTCATCTTCAGCCTCTCCAACGCCGCGGGGGCACTTCTACAGGTTCCCAGCGGGTTGCTCTCCGACAGATACGGCCGCAGGAAACTCCACGCCCTCGGGACGCTCATGGCGATCTTCCCGCCCGTCCTCTACGCCTTCGCGCGAAGCTCGGCGGAGCTTATTCCGTGGGTTCTCCTGTCAGGCGCTGCGGTCGGTCTATATTTCCCTCTCAGGTTCTCGATCGTTGCCGATGAGACGGGCGTAGAGCAAAGAGCCAAAGCCTACAGCTGGGTGAACGTCGCTTTCCTGATCGGGCCGACCATCGGCCCGTCGATAGGAGGCCTGATAGCTGACGCCTATGGGATACGGGCCTCGTTCTTCGCCACGGCAACCCTCTTGGCAGTAAGTTTCACGTTAACGATCTCCATTGGAGAGACGCGCAACCCGAGCAGCGTCCCTCATTCGAGGCGGCGCGGCGCAACCTTGTCCCCATGGTTTGTCTCCGTTCCATTGCTTGCTGTCTTTGCGGTGAACGCTGTTCAAGGAGTGGCGATCGGCCTGTTCAGCCCTGTCACCCCTATCTTCGTCACGACGCTTTTTCCCGTAGACCTGACGTTTGTCGGCGTTCTGTTCGCTGTCGGCTTTGGGCTCTCCTCGCTGCTAGGTCAGCTCCCAGGCGGCCGTCTGGCTGGCCGATGGAACCGTAGGTCACTGATAGTAGCGAGCATAATGGCTTCGGCGCCGTTTTTCGCACTCTTCTCCTCGTCTAGAACCATCCTCGAGCTGTTCGTCTACATGTCGTTGGCAAACGGCATCTTGGCGTTGTCCTGGCCGGCTCTCCAAGCACTCACGATGGACATGACACCTTCCGGGAGCTGGGGATTCGTGAACGGTGTCACTGCAAGCGGTTTCTGGGGCGGGATGACGGTAGGCTCGATGCTCAGCGGCATCATCTGGGACACGATGGGGATGAACGCGCCGTACTACGCCTCCGGTCTGGCGATCCTTGGCTCCGCTCTGCCCGCGTTGCTCCTCACAAACAGGCCCGGAAGCCGAGACCTCGCGTCGAGCCGCAACCAGCTATCGTCAGACTAACGGGGGCCCAAGACGATCTTCGCGCGCTCGATCTCCAGTAATCGCCTCTTTAAGGGCAGACCGGATCCGAAGCCTCCGAGGCTGCCGTCCGACCTGACGACGCGGTGGCAAGGAACTATGAGTGGAACCGGGTTGCTTCCGACGGCCTGACCGACCGCCCTATAGGCCCGGGCTCTCTCGACGGCTTGCGCCACATCCTTGTAGCTTCTGGTCTCACCGTACGGTATCTTTCTCAACGCCTCCCAGACGGATTGCTGGAACGCAGTCCCTTGTAGCCAATCAATAGGCGAGGTAAAGCTGATCCTCTTCCCTGAGAAGTACGCGTCAAGCTCACCCTTGAGCTCGGAGAAGAACTCGTCGTCTCGTGCAGCGTCGAAGCCAGATGCATTCCTCAACGCGGACCTGAAGTCCGCCTCTGTGCCCCCTAGGGAGGACGAGCAGAGGCCCTTCTCCGTCGAGGCGACGTAGACCATGCCGATCGGCGAAGTATAGACGAGGTATCTTACCCTCAACCCATCGTCCCCTAGATGGAAGTGTCGCTCGGGTCAGCTAAAAGCCTATACTGTCTCCCGATACTTCTCGTAGTAGAGCACCTCTTTAAGTGGCAGTCGTCGAACCGTGGTCGGTTGCTCAGCTGGGACCCCGATTGGCACGATGGCAACCGCTCTGACATAAACGGGCAGCCCTAGGAGGTCCGCGACTTCCTGGTCGTCGAAGGCTCCTACCCAGCACGCACCCAGCCCGAGGGCGTGTATCGCTAGCAGGAGGTTCTGAGTTGCAGCCGCTGCGTCTAGGAGGCTATAGAACCGACGGCCTCTCTGACCGTACCTAGAAGCTGAACGTTCTTCGTTCGCGCAGACTACGACTACAACCGGCGCCTCCGCAAGGAATCGTTGGTCGAGTGCGGCTTCGGCTAGCTTTCTCTTCGCGTACGAGTCTTCGACGACGATGAAGTCCCAGGGCTGACAGTTTCCGGCTGATGGCGCCCACCGTGCGGCGTCTAACGCGCGGGCGAGCTTTTCCGACGGCACGAGGTCCGGCTTGAAGCTGCGAACGCTCCTCCGACCCCTCACCGCCTCGAACAGTTCCATTTTGCCCCTCAGGCTTGTCACCGCAGACCTCTAAGAAGCGTGTTCCGGAGGCGGCCGTAGGATCACAGGGCTGGGCAGGTAAACGTTAAAAGGGTTCTCCAAAGATTCCGAGCGTTGGTGGACGGGTTGGTTGAGACGATCTCTATGGAGGAGTTCAAGAGGGTTGACCTTCGGGTTGGGAAAGTCCTAGCGGCAGAGCCGATACTGGGGAGAGCGAAGATCTTGAGGTTGAAGATCGACTTGGGCGGAGAGGTGATGCAGACGATCGCAGGTGGGGCCGAGTTCTATCCGCCTAGCTTCTTTGTTGGGCGACGCGTCGTGGTTGTCACAAACCTCGCCCCGAAGCTCATAGCCGGGGTTGAATCTCAGGGCATGGTGTTGGCCGCCGTGCACGGCGAGCGGCCCGTCTGGCTGACCGTTGAGGAGGACGTCATGCCAGGGACGAAGGTCATCTAGGCCTCAAACCGCAGAGCAAGGCAGCGGCGACCGACCTCTCCGCCTACTCAATGCTCCGAGCCCGCCAGGCGTTGAAAGGGCAAGATCTCCAGCAGTAGTAGCTGCCCCTTTGGGTGCAAGACCTGCACTCCACGTTTTGGAAAGGCCTTGGCTTCCGGAGGCGCCGAGGCCTAGTCTGGGCTTCGGCCAAGAGAAGCTCTGCTCAACCAAGCTTCACGTTTCCTCTCATCTAAGCGTTTCTGACGCCGAAGCTAGGAGAGGCCGGTCATGTCTGCTTGCTACCGCGCCTTCAGCAGGCCGTAGCCTTCCAAGACTGTTCTCAGCTTCTCTCTGCTCGCCTCATCCATGGGAAGGACGGGTTTCCTGCAGGGTCCAGCCGGGAGCCCGACCATCTCCATGGCCTCCTTGACGACGGCTGGAAACGTGCCAAGTTCGAAGGCCAGTCTCAAAGGCGCGAGTTTGAACTGAGCCTCAAGCGCCCCCTCATAGTCGCCTTTGACGAAGGCCTCGTAGATCTCCACGATGAGGCGCGGGACAACGTTCCCGCATGCCGCTATGGCGCCCTTTCCGCCATACAGCAGGGTCGCGTAGATCAGAGTGTCTCTTCCCGCGAGAACGGAGAACTTCGGGCCTCCGCTCCTGATGAACTCCATCGTAGTCGTCAGGTCGCCGCTGCTATCCTTTATGCCGACCACGTTGCCGCACTCGTCAACAAGCCTGGCGACGGCCTCGGGGGGCACACGGACCCCAGTCCTAGGGGGGTTGTTGTAGAGGACGACGGGTAGGTCAGCTTTCTCTGCGACCAGTTTGTAGTGTTCCACGAGTTCGTGGCCTTTAGGTGAGATGAAGTACGGCGTTATGATGGAAGCGGCGTCGCATCCGAGGTCCTTCGCCAGCCTGGCAAGCTCGATGGTCTCGCGGGTGGACTCGGCGCCTGCGCCGGCGTACACGGGGACCTTTCCGTTGACCTCGTCCACTACGGTCTCCCAGACCTGTCCCTTCTCCTCTCTTGACAGCGCCCAGAATTCGCCTTGGCTGCCAACGGGGAAGAGGCCGTGCACTCCCGCGTCGAGCAGGAAGCGAGCCACAACCCTCAACCCTTCTAGGTCGAGTTCCTCGCTCTTCTTGAGCGGCGTAACCATTGCTGGGATGATCCCCCTCGGTTGGAAAACCATGCCGTACAACGCTCCGGTGGGCTGTGAGTCTACCTCTGACCCTTATAACCGTATTCGAGGTAATCACCGATTCTCTTTTATGCGATGGTTATCCTTCACTTGCACGTGATGACGTGTGGGTCTGCAGGCGCTTAAGGAGAGGCTCTGCGGAGCCTTTGCCTTTCCAGTGACACCTTTCAAGGCTGGCAACTGGATGGAACTGGACGAAGAAGGGCTGAGGGCCAACATCGAGTTCCTCGTCAAGAGCGGTGTCCGCAGGATTGTTCCTTGCGCCGGTACGGGGGAGCTCCCATCGCTCACAGCTGAGGAGCACAGAAGAGCCGTTAAGACCGTCGCTGAAGCAGCCGGTCAGGACACGTTGGTGGTACCTGGAATCCCCGACGCGACAAAGCCGGCGCTCGAGGCAGCGAGGTTCATCGAAGGTCTGAGCCTGCAGGCTGTCCTTGCCTTTCCTCCCACGGGGCCAGAGGCAGGCGTTCAACTCCACTATGAGACCCTAGCCCAGAGCCTTCGCGTCGCGCTGATCCTGTACAATACGTCCGGGTGGACCCCCGAGTTCATCGCTCGGCTCTCGAAGATCGCTGGGGTCGTCGCGGTGAAGGATGAGATGAGCGAGCTAAGGAGCTTCTCCAGAACGGCCCGCCTCATTGGGGACCGCGCAGTCTTGATCGGCGGTGTGGACCACGCCGCGGCGGTGGCTCCTCAGTACTTCATGGCAGGAATGAAAGGCTTCACATGCGGCTTGGTCAACTTTGCACCGAAGTACGAGTTAAAGATCTACGAGGCCGCGGTTCGAAAGGACTACGAGAGAGTGGTGCAACTTCAGGAAGCCCTCGCGCCGCTCGCAGAGTTTCGCTCAAAGGTGGGCAAGGTGAGCGTGGTGAAAGCTGCGATGGACATGGTTGGGCTAACAGGCGGCCCCCCAAGGCCCCCGCACATCCCGCTGACGGAGGGAGAGCGGAAGGAGCTGAAGAAGCTTCTAGCCGACCTAGGCCTACAGGTTTAGATGCCAACCCGAGGCGAGGACAGCCCTTGCACAGCCGCAGAACCTCCGAAGACATGAAGGTTACGCAACTCAAGCCCATTGAAGAGTATGCAAAGGAGCAGATGACCAAACTTGGACTATATGGTTGGCCTCATGTAGAACGAGTTCTCCGTCTCTGCATGCAGATCTCAAAGGTTGAAAAAGAGCAGGTGGACCGTGATGTTCTCGAAGTTGCAGCCCTGTTACATGACGTTGCGAAGTACCTTGAGAAAGAGAATAACGCCCTAGATCACGGTGATACAGGCGCCGATATGGCTGAGGGCTTCCTAGACTCCATAGGGTTCAATGAAGACAAAGCGGAGTCGGTCTGTCACGCCATAAGAGTTCATACCCACGGCGAAGAACCGCACTCAGTCGAAGCAAGAATCCTTCACGACGCAGACCTCTTAGACAAAACGGGCTGCGTAGGCATAGCGTCAATCTTTATCAAGGCGTGTTTAACCAACACAACTATTGAGGAAACAGCGAAGTTCTGGAGGAAGAGGTCAAAAGCATCTTATGTGGCAAGACACATTCGGTGGCTAAAAGAACCTCAGTTCTATACTGAAACAGCAAGGAACTTGGCGAGAGAAAGAAACCAGATAGTACATGCATTCTTCAAGCAGCTGGAAGAGGAGATAAGACTGAAGGATTTCCTAAGAGGTAGTTCACAGCTGAGAACTGGTGCGCCTTCATGATTCCATTCCTCTTTGACTTATGCTTCTCGGGGAACTCGCCGTTTGGAGGGAGGGCCCTATGAGAGTGATCGTTCTAACCGTGGGCCTCTTGGAGACTAACTGCTATGTTGTGGCCTCTCCAGGCGCGAGGGAGGCGGCGGTCATCGACCCAGGCGCTGAGGCTGACAGGATTCTCAACGCCTTGGACGCCGGAGGCCTCAACGCAGCTTGCATCGTCAATACCCATTGTCACCTCGACCATATCGGCGCTGACGAGTCTGTGAGAGCGAGAACCGGAGTACCGATCTTGATCCACAGCCGAGAAGCCTTGTCAACGCTCAGACCTGATCGTCTCCTCGAAGACGGTGACCGGGTCACCTTCGGCGCGTCGCAGCTTCAGGTCATCCATACGCCGGGGCACACTCTAGGCAGCATCTGCTTGGCTGGTGAAGGGCTCGTCTTCAGCGGAGACACGCTCTTCGCCGGAGATGTCGGCCGAACAGACCTGCCAGGCGGCAGCCCTGAAGCCTTGCTACGCTCGCTTCGGAGGCTACTGACCCTAGACGACGACGTTGTGGTATACCCTGGGCACGGGCCACGTTCAACGATGGGCAGAGAGAAACGCTTCAACCCTTATCTCCGCCAGGCCAGTCTCGCGCGGGACAGGGGGCTGGGCCGTCGGCAGCAGCTCATGTGAGAAACGTTTTTCGTCTGGCGACGCGCCGAATGCCCTGAGAGTTTCCGTTCGTTGATGGGGTTGGCAGCGCATGACATTGAGGGTCTTCAACACGCTGACGCGGAGACTGGACGTCTTCAAGCCGTTAGCCGAAGCGCGCGTAAACATGTACGTCTGCGGACCTACCGTGTACGATTGGACCCATCTCGGCCACGCAAGAACCTACGTAGCCTTCGACATCATCATCCGCTGGTTGGAACACAAAGGGTTCAAGGTCTTCTATGTCCAGAACATAACCGACGTGGGCCATCTCACGGAGGACACGGCTGAGGACAGGATCGTCAAGAGGGCGAAGGAGAGAAGCGTGCAGCCAATGGCCCTCGTAGAGACCTACATGAGAGAGTACTTCAAAGACATGGACCTCCTCGGCGTGCGGTCACCCGACATCTCACCGAGAGCAACCGGACATATGGTCGAGATGATCGAGGGGGTCAAACGCCTCATCGAGAAAGGGTACGCGTACGAGGTTAAGGGTGATGTCTTCTTCGATGTATCGAAGGCCAAGAAGTACGGACAGCTCTCAAGGTTCGACCGCGAACAGATGCTGGCAGGGTCAAGGTTCGAGGTCAGCCGAAAGAAGAGGGCTCCCGAGGATTTCGCGCTCTGGAAGAAGGCGCGGAAGGGCAGCCCCCTGAGATGGATGAGCCCTTGGGGAGAAGGCTTTCCCGGATGGCATATCGAGTGCTCGGTTATGTCGATGAAGTATCTTGGCCCACGCTTCGACATTCACGGTGCAGGCCGCGAGTTGATCTTCCCCCACCACGAGAATGAGATCGCTCAGTCTGAAGCCTTGACGGGGAAGCGGCCCTTTGTGAAATACTGGCTCCATACGGGGCCGCTAACGATCAACGGCCAGAAGATGTCCAAGTCGCTAGGAAACTACGTGACCGTGAAAGAGGCCTTGAAGAACCACGATGCAGAGGCATTAAGGCTCTTCATAGCCTCAGCACACTACAGAAGTGAGCTAGACTACTCAGGCCGGAGGATTGAGGAGGCCGAGGCAAGTCTCGAGAGGCTCCACGCCACCATTCGCGGTTTGGAGGAGGCAGCGAAGACAGCTGGTGACAGGAGCACTGGGGCAGACGATGCGCGCCTTTCAAGCCTCCTTCAGAAACGAGTCGAAGCCTTCACCGACGCGATGGACGACGACTTCAACACCCCTCGAGCTGCTGCCGCGCTCTTCGAGCTCGCGCGGGACATAAACAGACTGCTTGCAGAACGGACGGACTTGGGGGCCAACGTGCTTCGCGAAGCCTCGGAAACCTTCCGAAGGCTCGGAAGCATCTTCGGGATACTAGAGAAGGAAAGGACAAGGGCCCCGGCCGTCGAGGAGACGGTCGCCGACGAGCTGATAGACCTGCTCATGGAAGTACGCGACGAGGCTCGAAGAAGGTCAGATTGGAAGCTTGCCGACCGGATAAGAGACAAGCTTGGCTCGGTGGGCGTCACGATAGAGGACTACGCCGAGCGATCGGTTTGGCGACGCGTCTAGGCAAGGGTTAGCAGCCTCGGAGACGGTTGGCGTTGATGAGTCAAGAGAGGATCTCAGCCACTTTACGCAGGGCCGGATACTGGCTGTTCCGACCCTCCTTTGTGAGTATGAGGACTGAGACTAGCCCGGCTGCGGTGAGAGGTGTGAGGAAGTAGAGCTGAGCGCCGAGAGGGGTCTGCAGGAGTGAGTAGAGCTGAACCGTAAGGGGCCACGACTGAAACGCCCGAGTCATCTCGGATGAGAACAATCTGAGCTGTGAGTCGAGAAGGATCAGGGCTACACAGAAGGCGAAGGTGTTGAGCCAGAGCCTCAAGATGGGACTACTGGGCCTCAGCCTGTCCTTAAGGACAAGGTAGGTAAGCCCGGCGAAGACGACAGCGTAGAGGCCGATAACGACCGCGTGGAGGAAAGACCCTAGGAAGGACAGTCCGAGCGTCCCAGCCGCCCTCTCGCTGAACACCGATATGACCGCTGTTGCAGAGGCCCCAAAGCCCGCCCCGCCTACCTCGGCTGCAGTCTCGGCCCGGGACAAAACAGGTCCCGTCGAGGAGACGTTCGGATGCACTAAAGAGTTTGGACCATCAGATGCCTACTAGCGGGATCCGGTGGCCTGCAGTCAACGTGTCAAGCTTTGAAAGAAACCTGCGGTCGCAGAGCGGTTTTCGACATGTTGGCCTCAAGACCGGAGATGTCTTCTTGCTGGCGAACTCGATATCATATGGACGCGGTGAAGAAGCAGAGCAGCTTCTGCTCAAATAGCCACATGTCAGGCCGCGCCAGGCGTGCATCCTTATCTTGGCCAGAAGCGGTAAAGACTGAAGGAGGGCTGAGGTGCAAGGGGGGAGCTGACCTTGATCCTGCTAGTTGACAACAGCCCTCTAGGCCCCCACCGTTACTCCACGACAAGGTTCCGAAAGCTCCTCAAGCAGCTCTCGGGCGAAGAAGTGAAGGCCGTGAGCTTCGGTCAACTTGCACATCGCAGGGTCCTCAAGGAAGCCTCGCAGGCCAAGGCACTCGTCCTCAGCGGATTCGGCGGGTGGATACCGCGCAGATACTACAGGTTCGTCTACGGGCCTGAACTGAGACTGATCCGCACGTTGCAGAAGCCCACCTTAGGGATCTGTGGTGGCCACCAACTCCTTGCTCTGGCCTTCGGCGGCAGCGTGGAGGGATCGGGCCGCGCCATTAAGGGCTTTCAGAGGATTCAGATACTCGAACGAGCCCAGATCTTCGAGGGCCTGCGAGAAACGGTTTTCATGAGACAGAATCACCACGACCATGTCCCTAAGCTCCCTGAAGGCTTCAGGCTTCTCGCCTCCTCTACAGCGACAAAGGTGGAGGCGATGAGGCATACGAGCGCACCGTTATACGGTCTGCAATTCCATCCTGAGCGATTCGACAAGGCTCACCCCGACGGCAGCGTCGTCCTATCGAACTTCTGCCGCGCCCTGAATGCGTAGCACAGACAACCCGTCGACAATCCTGCATGCCAAGAAGGGCAACTGACGAACGCTGAAATGCCCGGCGTAGGCGTTGACTCCCTGCACTGAAGCGGAGAGCTTCAAGAGACGACCTGAAACACCATGGAGCAGTCGCCTCAGAAAGATAACTGCTCCGCTCAGATCGATGAAAGAACGAAAAACCTGTCCAATGGGGATTATCTTCACGCAGGGGTCTTTTGGGCGCCCGTAGCTCCCTCCTTACAAGCAGGTCGGAGGGATTAACGATAGTCTTGCCCGATGGCCCAACGCTGCGCGAGCAGACGGTGGCGCGACTCCTAGTGGCCGCGAACGCCGATCATGCCGCCCCGGGGGCCGGGATGCCCCTAGTATCTCCTGCGAGGTCTGTATCCTCTCCTACCCCGTCCACCGTATCCCCCTCTCCCTTCACCTCTCTCACCTCTGTAGAGGGGTTGGAAGACAGGGTACCGTCTCTCCTGCTCGAAGGCTCGCTCGGACAAGTTGTTGCTCGTGTTGACCTCCCCGATCGCGGTCTCAGTTTTCTCGAAACTACCGAATCGCCCGATGTTCAGACGCATCGAGCCCCTAAAGAGCGAGACATACCCGTTCTTGACGGCAATCGTATCTCCCTCGTTCACCCGGTCGATGTTCTCGTCCCAGAGCGACATGTAGACAACGCCTGTCTCATCTCCGACGAGAACGTCGCAGACCCTGTGAATGCTTCCATCCGTCCTAGAGACGGTCTCTCTAGGCGCGCCCTTGTTGACGACCTTAACGACAGCGTTCACCTGTCTTGAGCGAGGTTCAAGCTTCTCGACCTTCACCATTTCGCCTGACGACTCTTCCGTTGAGGCCATTACTACACCTCCTTTGCGGCCAGTTGCTCTGCGTAAGTTAAACCTGCAACTTAAGTGTTATGTGGCAGCAGAATGCACCGGTCACAAACCCGGGAGGCAGCCCCGAGCCAAGGAGAGAAAGGCACTCCGCTCTCCTCCTCACGCAACGAAGCGAGCGACCTGACCTTCCTGAGCAACAAGGCAGGCTGATGTCAGCAGACTAGCCCGCCGGGGAGGGTGTTCGGTGGGCGCTTGGTTAATAAAAGAGCTGTCCTGCTAGCGGGTAAAGGCGGGTTAGCCGAGGTGAGGATCGGCCTTTGCACGATAGCGTTCCGCGACTGGAAGCTCGAGAGAGTCCTAGACCTAGCTCGCAAGATCGGGTATGAAGGGGTCGAGTTGTGGGGTCGGGAACCGCACATATGCGAGTCCTTCGACGCTGAGAGAGTCGCGGCTGCAAGGTCTGAGGTGCTCGCTAGGGGCCTTCAGATTGCCAGTTACTCTCCTTACGTGTATCTCTCCAGCGTCGAGGAACACGAGGCCGAAGAGGAGCTTCAGAAGGCGCTTGACCTGCTGAGGATAGCCCGGGCGTTGGGATCGCCGAGGATGCGGGTATATGCGGGGAGGAGAGGTTCGAGGGATGCAACGGCTCGAGACTGGGAGTCCTGCATAGGCGGGCTTCGAGCCTTAGCTGACGCTGCAGCGGCCGCGGGCGTGACGTTATGTGTTGAGACACATGGGGGAACTCTGGCTGACACGACGGAGACAACCGCGCGGCTCCTATCCACCGTCAATTCAACCAGGTTACGAGTGCTGTTTGACCCAGTCAACCTCTGGCCTGAGGACCCTGTGGCCTCTGCCCGAGCGCTTCAGCCTCACACTGAGCTAGTGCATCTAAAGAACAAACGTGACAAGGATGGGGCTCTGCCTTTGCTCGACGAGGGACCTGTTGATTTCACGCCAACCCTACGTTCGCTTGCAGAGTCAGGATACCACGGCTTCATTGATGTCGAGTTCGTAAACGAGGCGAACCGCGAGGCTGCAGCTGCCCATGACTACGCGTTCTTGGAACGCGTGATAAGGCCAACCCGCCCTTGAGGGGAAGAGCCCGTTGTCTAGGAGCCCCTCGGGTAAACCGCGCTCTTTGAGGGGGGAATGTATGGCTGCTACGGCGAAGGTGCCAGTGGCGAAGCTCAACTTGAGGCTAGGCGTGATGGCGGTGTTTGAGGAAGAGGTGGCTGTTGAGACCCCTGTAAACCTATATGCGAATGGGGAACACGTGGTCACGCTTCTGGCAACTCCGTCGCACATCGAGGAGCTAGCCATAGGGTATTTCGTCGATGAAGGCTTCGTCAGGAACCTAAAGGATATCCAGGAGGTATGGGTCAAACGGAACGATGTAAGAGTCACCGTACGGCCTGAGATCGAGCTTAGGATCAAGGCGGCAAGGACGACGAGGCTTATCGCAACTGCATGTGGCTCGGTCGACGATTTCCTCAGGCTGCTAGACCGCCTAGACAAGCCGTACGTGGAGTCGAGGTACAACGTAGCGGCTGAGCAGGTTCTCAGGATGGTCTATGAGCTCAATCAGAAGGCCGAGGTCTACCATAAGACGGGCGGCCTCCACTCAGCAGCTCTCTACTCCAGAGGCGAACTTGCGGCCTTCACGGAGGACGTGGGCAGACATAACGCCGTCGACAAGGTGATAGGGAGCGGGCTCTCCGGGGGTGTGGACTTCGCAACATCCGTCCTCGTCACCTCAGGCCGCCAGCCTGCTGACATGGTGCTGAAGGCAGCTAGGGCAGGAACGCCGATAACCGTGTCCACCTCAGGCCCCATACACTCGGGTATACTCGCCGCTCAGAAGAGCAACGTAACCCTCGTATGCTTCGCTAGAGGACAGAGGATGAACATCTACAGCTGTCCCGAGAGGATCAGACTGGACTCTCGCAGCGCCAGTCCCGGAGGAACCTAGCTCAGCTCCCCGCGTCTCAGGTAGGCTGAGGCTCTGCCCTCTCCGCCTGACTGCGCTTGGAGAAGACGTAAAGAAAGAGCAATGTGGCCAGCGCTGTGAGCACGCCTGCGAGTGCGGAGGTGGCGGCGAAAGCGATGTCTCCGAAGGCCACGTACAGGGTCCCGAACACGTATGTTTCAGTCAAGCCTGTCACCGCGTAGAGGGCGACGGTGATGAGAGAAAGGGGGAGCCCCCACCGTGTCCTACGGTAAAAGCCTGCTGCGGAGACCAGAGCGAGAAGGGCGAGCGCGGCCATGTGCGGCAAGAGGGGCGCTGGGAACACCGAGCAGACGATCGATGCGAGCCCCGCGAGAGTCAGCACCACTACAACCCTGGTCGGCCAACGCTCCTTCGGTCCCGCAGCTCCAACCCCTTTGCCCATGGCCATCTCCCAAACTGCTGGACAAGATTCGACTAGTCTCGCGTTTAAAAGGATGTCGCACCAAGCTGCCTAGCGCGTTTTCGATGGATGCCTCCGAGCGGCGAGCGCGCTCTCAGGCTGGACAGTCCTCGCGGTATTGCTATCTATCGCTTCTTGCCACCCTCCACTGGTCGAATACGACCAGTTCACGGTCAGGACAACCTTCATTCCCATGCTTCACCCGCGTTTCTTCTCGTCTCTGCTTCGAAGCCACCATTTCAAGTAGTCTCTTCGCTCCTGTCTTCTCTTCTCTTCTTCGTCCCTTCGAGACTTCGCGGTCTCCCATGCCTCGATGAGCTCTTGCGGGAGAAAGGTGAGGCCGCAGCTGAGGCAACTATATGCTTTGTGCCCTGAGTCGTACCTGAGTTCGCCACCGCACTCCGGGCAGTACTTAGCCATCTAACCCCTAGTTCCACAGAGCGAGGTCCGATTTCTGTCTTGCGATCTCGATACTGCAACCCGCGAAAAGCGATGCCAGACCGGCGATTGCCAAGTCGAGGCTGTCATGAGGTGATTCTCTTGGACACGGACGAACCGGTGAGGACTAGCCCCGCCAGGAACGAACGGTCCTATCCACGTATCTCCCTCTCCTCTCTATCTCTCCAATCTTCCGCAGGTTGATCGAAGCCTTCTCTCGGCCCAACTCTTCCCGGTACCCCTCCGCGAACGCGCGGAAACACTCATCCGCGATTCGGTAATGCGTGCTTTTGAGGGCACGCCTCATGAGCAGCAGGTCGACGCCCATATCTTCGCTCTCCCATGAGTATGAGCCCAGGCCGAAGTCTACTAGGAAGATGCGTCTGTCGGCGGCTACGATCATGTTTGAGGCCGTCAGGTCGCCGTGGACTATGCCCGCCCCATGGAGCCTGCCTACCGTCCCACCGACTTGGCGGCATTGGGAGGCCCTCTCATCCGGCCCCCTAGAAGTGAGTGTCTCACGGAGCTGTTCGCCTTCGATGTGGCTGAGCAGCAATGTTGCCTCTTTTGGGCTCAGCAGTAGCACTGTAGGGGCTGGGACTCCCACCTCTTTCGAGTCATGGAGCAGCTGGGCTTCGTGAACCGTTCTCCTGGTCCTTAACGCCTGGTCTAACGCCTCGATCCTGTAGGGCTTCGGCGCCCTCCATTTCTTGACCACCCTGAAGCCATGCCATGTCCCCAAGGAGATCGTTGCCTCAGCGCCTCTGTAGATGATCCGTTCCTCAGCGAAGCCTTCCATCCAGCTCTTGCTGTCAGAACCTCCCTGGATGTCGGTTCACCCCTCGTGTACGCGTGAGGCCCCATGGAACCCTCCAGTTCCAGGGTAGCGCCTTCTGGGCGTTGGCCTCGCGTGCCGAGCATTCCAGAAGGTTAGGAAGGTTGCAGTCTACCGCCAGAATCTCCAAGACTCTCTCGGGCTTGTATGCGACCCCTGCTCGTAGGTCGTCGGCATCACATAGAGGTATATGGTGTGTCCGTTGAACCTTTCCACCTTGGCCGGCTCCCAACGATTCATGCTGAAGTCGTGGCTTACTATCCGGGTCCCAGGCTTCGCCTCTTTCTCGAACTTGGGCTTCAGCCTTTCGTTCGCGGTGCTCGTCAGGTAGAGTGTTACGACCGTCGCCTCGGAAAGGTCTGCGCTGAAGAGGTCTCCGTGCACCAACCTCACCCGACCTGAAAGGTTCTTGAACTCTAGGAGCTTGAGGTCGGTCTTATAGAGGTCTTCTCGCAGCTCATAGCCAATAGCCATCTTCGCCCCGAAGTCGTTGACGGCGGCGACCAGCATTCGAGCATCCCCGCAGCCTAGGTCCACCACCACGTCTGAAGGACCTACACCAGCCACCTCAAGCATCCTCTTGACGACCTCGGGCGGTGAAGCTACAAACGGAGCGCAGCTCACGTTTCCATCCTCCCAATAGTCGGTCGTGAATGCCCCGGTCTCCTAATAAGGATTGTCGTCAGCGGCGCTCGCCGTGGAAATGGGCGTAAGATGCTAGTCTTCCACATACGCGCCGGCCCTCAACATCGAGTGCAAGCTCCCTACGGCAGCCGAACGCTCTGCGAGGCCCTCTCCCTCCTGAATGGCTTAAATCGGTCGTTTCACAGCCAACGCTCGAAGGGGGCGGAGCGATGTGGAAGTGGGACGGGTCAAGGTGCTCGACCTCATGGAGAGCTTAGAAGACGCCGTGGCGGAAGCGGTCACCGTCATCCGTCAAGGAGGCCTTGTCATCTATCCGACCGAGACCTGCTACGCCTTGGGGGCTGACGCCCTCAACCCCGACGCCGTTGAGCGAGTCTATGCGGCGAAGAAGCGGCCCCCCTCCTTGCCTCTTCCCGTGATCATGGCCGACGAGGCGATGTGGAAACGGTACGTCGAGTTCACCCCCGAAGCTCTGAGACTCATCATGAGGTTTTCCCCGGGGCCACTCACCTTGGTCCTTAAGAAGAAGCCCGTCGTTCCTAACATACTCAACCCATTCGCTCTAGCAGCTCGGGTCTCAAGCCATCCGGTAGCATCTCAATTGGCGAGACTCCTAAGGTCGCCGGTAGTTTCGACCAGTGCGAACGCCCATGGGACCGAGGAGCCATACAACGTCAGGGATGCGGTGCACTCACTGGCGCCCTTCCAGGGCGTAGCCTTGGATGCTGGGCAACTGCCTAGGCGACCGGTCTCAACGATCGTTGACCTCGCAGTTCACCCATACCAGATTCAGAGGGCCTATCCGCAGGGAGCGATCGAAGCAGAATCTATCAGACGAGTTGTGGAGAGCGGCCCGCGATGAGACAGAGCCTAGCGGACGAGCCTGAATACCTCTGTCTCGGGATCGAGGGTAGCGCTCACACCCTAGGGATGGGAGTGGCCTCGTCACGGGGAAAGATCCTGGCAGACGTGAGAGACTCTTACGTCCCACCTTTAGGGAGGGGAATCCACCCAAGAGAGGCCTCGCAGCATCACGGCGAGGTCATAGACAAGGTCTTGGGCAAGGTCCTTCAGGATGCGAGGGTTAAGCCCCAGGACATCCGGCTCATCGCTTTCTCTCAGGGCCCGGGGCTAGGCCCATGCCTTAGGGCTGCGGCCACGACCGCGAGGGCGCTGAGCATGTTCCTAAACCTGCCGTTGGTTGGTGTGAACCATGTGGTCGCTCACATCGAGATCGGGAAGCTCATGACGGGCGCCGTGGACCCGCTCGTCCTCATCCTCAGCGGAGGGACGACGCAGATCGTGGCGCTCGAGGACCAGCGCTACAGGGTCTTCGGTGAGACCCTAGATATCACGGTCGCGAACTGTCTCGATGTCTTCGCTCGCGAGGCTGGGCTGACCGACCCGGGGAAGCCCTGGCTTGGCCCCAAGTTCGACGAGGTCGCCTCGAAGGGGAGCAAGTATATCCCCCTACCTTACACCGTCAAGGGGATGGATCTCCAGTTCTCGGGGCTCCTATCGGCGGCGCTGAGAAAGCATATAGGTGGGGAGTGCAGCCTCGAAGACCTCTGCTTCAGCTTGCAGGAGACCGCGCTCTCCATGGTAACCGAGGTTGGTGAGAGGGCGCTGGCTTACACCAGGAAACCTTCCCTGGTCCTCACAGGTGGGTTCGCGCGAAACAGGAGGCTGCAATCGATGTTGGCCTCCATGGTCAGGGAGCATGGCGCAACGTTCCATGTGTCTCCACATGAATACTCAACGGACAACGGCGCAATGATAGCGTGGACAGGCATCCTGGCTTATCACGCTGGTCAGGTCACCGCGGTCGGGAAGAGTCGTGTGAGGCCGAGATGGCGAGTAGACGACGTTCCCATAGACTGGTAACGTATGGTACCAGGGAGTCGCGAGCAGTCGCTCTGGGCCGCGGTCTGCTTGACCCTCGATTCCGCCGTGTTTCCCTCGTCTCCGACGCTGAATGAATGCTCAGAGAGCCCGTGTGGCCGCTCGCCTAGCGATACGGACCTAGAGCCGGTTTAGAATCGAGCTGTGAAGGAAACCTCTTAAGACCACTCGGACCGACGCATCTAATGCGCTGCCTGTTCTCGCCTCGCTCCGGGCTAGCAGCCCCGACTAGCCATAGCCCGGGCGGGCGAAGCAGCGCCTCAGAGCGGCGTAGTGAAGCCGGGACGTACGCAACTCCAGTTAGAGAGCCGTTAACCGTCGTCGGGGCAGCGTCGCGCAGGCCCAGCGCATACGCGATCCGTTCAGCCGAGAGCGCTCATCAGCAAGCTTAGTTCGTCGGGCTAGAGCAGGAGCGAACGTTGACGCCGCAGCTGCTAGCGGAGGTATTCCGTGTAGTTGCATCCGCCGCAGGCCCATCTGGGCCTTGGTGCTTTATGGAAGGCCATGACTTTCGCACAACGCGGACACCTTCTGTTCTTCAACTTCGCAGTTCCTCTTGCATAGTCCACATCGTAGAGTTCAGAGACGCTACGGGTGGTCTTCCTCTCGGGCCGTTCATTGTTCGTCGCCATGGACGTACCTCTCTAGGCTTTCTGCTCCTTCGCCCTAGCTCTCTCTTGCGGAGGCAGGTTCTTGAGCTGAACGTAGGCGGGCACAAGCGCCTTGGCCTTGGCTGAGTCATCGTAGATGCAGCAGAGTCCCGAGGTCGCGTGCGTGCCGGTCATTGTGGTGAGCTCCATGACGTATGTCCGGTCCATGCTAGCGCCGTACTTCTGAGCCAAGGCCTCTCTGACCTCGTATCTTGACGGCGTCGCGGCCGAGGGATGCTTCACCAAGAACTCGACCTCCCTCCTACCCAGCAGAACGTTACGGAACTCCTTGACGATCTCGAACTCCATCACATACCGGGCCTAAGAGGCTGTGAGCGGGATTTAAAGCATATCGAGCATCGACGGGCGCAACCAATAAGTGCCCACGTCTGCTAGCCTTGACGTATTCCTCGAGGCTTGGTCATGCTTCACTGCCCTAGTTGCGGCAAAGAGGCTTCTGAAAGCTACAACTACTGCATGAACTGCGGGGCAGAGTTGCCGAAGCGGCAGGTCGAGGCCAAGTGCCCGTCTTCAGAGACTTATGGTTTCGAGACGCCGCCGTTCAGCGAAGTAAGAGAGGCTCTTGTCAAGAGATTCGAGGGGCTTCGTGTTAGGGATGCAGGGGCGATCCTCCGCTGCATAGACGGCGAGAGGTACACGAAGTTCGATGACTGGCCGCCGTTCCGTAGACAGCGAAGCGAGGCGTTGAAGAACGAGGCCGACGCGCTAGCCGTCCTCTCAGACTACAGCTACGATATCGGAGACTTGGCGATAGACATCCTCGACGGCGTGGCCGTTGCGACGCTTCATCTGAGCTACCGCGGACAGATCAGGAAAAGGCCCTTCGAGATCAGGTCAAGGGTGACTGTTATCCTTCACAGGGTTGGGGATGGATGGAAGATCGTGCACGAGCATTACTCCCGTTTCCCAAGGCAATAGCGATCTGTGGTTTGCGCGCCCCTAGAACAAGCTTCCTAAGTCGGAAAAGGCAAGAGACTGCTGCCTGGTCCGCTTACGTCAGGGACATCGCAGCCCAAAGCTCAGGCATCCCGCGAAGGCATCGCGGGCGAGAACTGAAGAGTCGCTCTTACGGGGTGCAGCGAGCTTGTGCGGGTTGGCAAAGGTTTTATCGTCGCCAAGTACCCGTCTAGCCCTGTGGGGCATCTCTCCCGGGGCTAGGAATGTACACGGCTCTTGTCATCGGCATGGCGGGCTCAGGCAAGTCTTTGCTCACGCAGTCTCTTGCGCAGTTCTTTCGAGACGAGGAACAGGACGTCGTGATACTGAACCTTGACCCGGGCGCGTTGACGCTGCCATACAGCGCCGATGTAGATGTCCGAGATCGGATCAACGTCGCAGACATCATGGACCGACTTGGTCTCGGCCCGAACGGTGCGCTCATCTACGCCGTAGACCTCATCGTTGCAGAGGTGGACAAGCTCAGAGAGGATGTTGCCGAAACAGGGGCCTCCTTCGTTCTTGTCGACACACCAGGGCAGATGGAGCTCTTCGCCTTCAGGCCTAGTGGCCCCCTCTTGGCATCAAGCCTTACGGATGGACCTAAGGCTGTGATCTACCTCTTCGACGCTGTCTTCTCAAGCGACCCCTTCAACTACGTCTCAAACCTCTTCCTTGCCGCAGCGCTCTACACGCGCTTCCATCTGCCACAGATACATGCTTTGACCAAGACCGACCTACTGCCTCAGGAGAAGGTCGACGAGATTGCCGCTTGGTCTGAAGAGCCTGAGAACCTCGAGGCAGCGATCAGCGAGACGCTTAAAGGAGAACGCTACCTCCTGAGCAGAGACCTGGTCGCCACCATAGGCGAATCCGGAGTCTTCACAGAGCTGATACCTGTCTCCGCTCAAACCGGGAGCGGGCTGGCAGACCTCGCCGCAGCTTGCACTCGCACCCTCACAGGCGGCGAGGAGATCTTGGAGTAGAAGCCCTACGTCGACGCATCAGGCCTTCGCAGAACGGTTCTTGGAGGTAGGAGCCTTCGCGATCGGTTCCCAGCCTGAGGGCGAGTTGAAACCATTTAAGGCTCCATACTAAAGTGCGAGCTGACCCAGATTGGCGCGTCGCGCCTTCGGAAGGCCGATCTCGGCGCAGAGCAAGGAGACCCTCCTGCTCCTGGCCCTAGAACGCTTCGGGCCTATGGGGCGGAAACACCTAGGTGATGCCCTGAATCTGCCAGAGGGCGTTGTCCGAGGCCTTGTTGCCAGGCTTCAGAGGATGGGACGCGTCGAGATGGGTCAGGATGGGTGCCGCATTTCACCTCTCGGCGAAGAGAGCCTCCGAGCCGAGCTTGCGCAGACGGGCATCGAGTCTCT
Source organism: uncultured Candidatus Bathyarchaeia archaeon (assembly GCA_964427455.1). Taxonomy (GTDB): domain Archaea; phylum Thermoproteota; class CALKCG01; order B24; family JAWCPE01; genus JAWCPE01. The sequence goes on from CAYRUY010000013.1 coordinate 20,906, forward strand.
AACGGAATTCCCCGGCGAGAGTCTTGGCATTGGGCCTGCCGTGGTCTCGGCCCATATCAGGAGAGCCTCTCATAAGGTGAGGCTGGGCATAGAGGAGCGGGACCTCTCAATACGGGCTGGCGCCAAGGGAGCGGTCACGCTAGTCTACGAGGGCGGTATCTTGCGCATGCCTGGAGTTTCAGGAGACCTACTCGATTACGCGCCCCAAGCAGCCCAGACGGTCCTGTCGAGGCTCGACTTGAGAGAGGGCGATGTGGTCCTGCTCGTCTTCGCCGACAACTACTACAGAGCGTTTGAGGGCGCGTTGCTGGCCTGCGGAGCCCTCGCGCAGGAAAGGCGAGAGTAGCCTGAGTGGCCGCTTGCTAACCGGAGGTGCGTGGTTCTTCGCGCGAGCTAGGGGAACATCTGGGCAAGTCCGACTGAGAGGATTAGGAGCGCCCAGCCTGCGATCAACAGGATGGCGACGATCCTCTTCGCAGACGTGAACAGCTCAAGCGCCAGGAAGAGGAGTGTCAGCACCGCGAGCAGCGTGACTGCGTCTGCGTAGAGCGGCGCGGCTTTGGGGTTCGCCCTGAAGAGCGTCACCTCCAACACGTAGCTGATGAGCTCTCGCAAGTAGTAGTAGGCAGTGTAAACAACGTTGATGCCCGCCTGGATATTGAGATCCGGGATGAGAGGCATTCGGGCTCCTCCCCGGTGGTGGCTGAGGCCCTACCGTACGGGCCCTCTTAAAGATTCTTCACCTGAACCCTAAGTGCTAGCGTGAACCGATCGTAGTCCGATCCCGTACCGTGGCGGCAAGACCCCATCAGGAGCGAGGAGGTTCATTGCGTCCGACTCTGCCGCGCACGGGCCGTCGTACAGCGCCGCGCAAGATAAAGGGAAGTCTTTAAGCAGCCTCGCTGCCAACACGTTAGGCGTAACGGGGCTGAGAAGGTGATGGAAGAGACATTCCTAGAGGAAAGGTTCAGGCCGAGTGTCGAGGAGATCCTGAGCAAGGAGGGATACTTTCAACTCTACATCTACTATGATGGAAGGTTTCTGAAGGGTAAGGATGCTAGGATAACACCCTTCGATCACGGGGTTCTGCTGGGCGATGGCATCTTCGAGGGGATCAGAGCCTACGACGGCTACGTCTTCAAGCTCGACGAGCACGTGACCCGGCTGTTCGATTCCGCCAAGGCCATGGGGATCAGCATCCCATTGAGCAAGGACGAGATGAAGCGAGCGATCGTGCTGACCGTGAGGAAGAACGGCCTCAAGGATGCCCATGTCCGGCCTGTCGTGCTGAGGGGGCCCGGCCGTCTAGGCCTGGACCCAAAGCGGTCGGTTAGACCGACGGTCATAATTCTAGCGTATCCATTTCCTCCGCTCTTAGGCGAGAGGCCTGTCAAGCTCCTCATCTCCTCGGTTCGGAGGAAGTCTCCCCACTCGGTCGACTCGAAGGTAAAGGCTACCTCCTACATCGATAACATAATGGCGAAGCTTCAGGCCAACGCAGCGGGAATGGATGACGCCATCCTCTTAGACATCGACGGCTATGTGGCGGAAGCATGCGGCGAGAATATCTTCGCTCTGAGGGGGGCCAAGCTGTTCACGCCTCCAACTACCGCGGCGCTCCACGGCGTCACAAGGGCCACCGTCATGGAGATAGCCAGTAGCATCGGCCTCCGGGTCTGCGAGAGGAATATGACGCCTCAAGAACTCTACACCGCCGACGAAGCATTCCTCACTGGAACCGCGGCGGAGATAGTTCCCATCGCGGAGATCGACGGGAGAAAGATAGGCGAAGTGGCGCCGGGACCGTTCACGCAGAAGCTCATCGAGGGGTTCAAGGAGTACAGGGGTCGAAACAGAGGGACGCCCATCTACGAATAGACAGGCCGGGCCCCCAATCCAAGCGATGTAGGAGCTGATCGCAGAGGCTGACTGGCCCGGCCTCAGTTAGCTCTGAAGCCCGAACTCCATCCGGATCCGGGATACGACGCCCTCCACGATCGCCTCGACCAATCTTCCGCCCTTTTCACAGGTTGCGGCTTTGTCCTCTTCCTCAGCGACCTCGCTAAGCCGGACAGCCTCGGGGAACAGATATAGCGCAATAGAGGTCTCGAACTCGCCCGCGTGTCCTGGGATCTTCCCCTTAGCCATCAGGTCGGTGACGGGGATGTCGCTGAGAACGTCCCAGTAGGATAGGAAGACGATCTTCGCGTCGAGGTTCCGTTGCAGCTCCTCAAGGAAAGGCGATGACACTGGCCGAGCGTTCCCTCCGTGGCCGTTAAGGACCATCAGGTTTCTCACGCCTTGCCGGCGTAAGCTGCCCAAAACGTCGGACAGAACAGCGGCGAAATGCTCGAATCTGAGCGTGATGGTGCCTGCTCTGAACTCGGGGCTCATCCAGTACTCCGAGTAACCGAAGGGTATCGGCGGAGCAACCTTCACCCAAGGCTTCAGTCTCTCTGCGGCTCTGACCGCCAGATGGAACACTGTGGCGGTGTCATGGATGAGCATCAGGTGGTCACCGTGTTGCTCACAGCTGCCGGTTGGCACGATGACGAGCCTGACGGTGCCTTCGTCGACGGCTTCACGGAACTCTCTTCGAGTCATGGTGTACATGAACACATCCGTATCGATGCACCTCACCACAGAGCCACCTCGAATCTCTCGTCGCGATCCGCTACGCGGGGTTGTCAGACGCTTAAGCCTTGTCTCGCTGAGGAAGCTTCTCGCCTAGCTAAGGGCTCCCCAGGAAGGATTCGTTTTCCTCGGAAGCCGTAGACCGGATTCTCTAACTCAAGCTCGTTGACCGTACCTCACTCACCTGTCTTCTGTTAGGCTTTCAAACGCTAGCGAAGACTCCAAAGGCCGCAAACCCGTGGCTATGCAGAGTTGCACCATTGCGGCGGCCACCGTATGTCTCTGGCTGGGATCGCGGTGAGGACCTCTGGGATACTCGCCGGACTTGGAGCGTACCATTCGGTATGCAGGAGGGCATCGGGGTTGAGAGAACCATAGAGGCAGACTCGCTTAGCTCGAAGGAGAGGCGGCCTACACGATCTCAAGAGTGCCTGAAGTCGTCAGCATCCCCTTGTAGACGAAGGCAATCGGTCGGTGGGCTAGGGCTTCGTCAGACTTGCTGATGCTCGAGATACAGTCCATGGGAAAGAATGATTTGATGACCTTTAGAGCTAAACCCGCGACTGCATGGAAAACACAGATGTTTGAGACCGTACCTATGACGACCACCTTGTCCACGTTAAGCTCTGGAAGCTTCTTCTCCAACTCCGTCTCGAGGAAGCGGTCGTAAGTCCTTTTCCTTACGACTACGTCTCCAGGTAGAGGCGCTAGTTCCTCAACGGTCTCAGCCCCTTCTGTGCCCTCAATACGGTGGGAAGCCCCACATCTAACACTCCTCTGCGTCTTGAGGGTACCAGTCCTGCGTGTAGATGACAGCAGCCCTCATCTTCCCCGCTTTCTCCAGAACGGCGCGAATCCGGGGCACAGTAGCCGGCGCCGAAGGTCCCACAAAAAGCCTTGGTCACCGGCGCGGCGACGGGTATTGCAGAGTCTCGCCGCAGCGGCCGCTCTACCCTGTTGCATCTCGACACGAATCCAACACGTCGGTCACCAAGCCTCGACCCGTATCAAGCTCAGACACAGCTGACTTGAGGAGATGGAGCGTTGTGGCTCTTGACAACAGCCTCCGAAATGACGCCCAAGGCAAGTCTTTGGAAAACGCTCAAACGCAAGACATGAGGTTTATCTGTTTGCGGCCATTCAACGACGATCAGGGCGAGGTGGGATCCGTGCTTTCGCTGAGGCTGGGCGGCTACATCGAACTGAGCACCGTTGATTGGCATGACCACCTCACGTTCATGCTGTTCTTGGCAGGCTGCAACTTCGCCTGCCCCTATTGCCAGAATTCGCGGCTCATACCTTTGGATTCAGGAACTGAGACAGACCTCGATTCTGTCGAGCAGCTTGTTCTGAAAGGAAGGAGGTTCCTAGACTCGATCGGTTTCAGCGGCGGCGAGCCCACTCTTCAACCAGAGGCGGTAGCTGAGCTGTCTAGGCGGGCAAAGCTTCGAGGCCTAGAGTCGTTCCTCAACACCAACGGTAGTCGGCCGGCAATCCTCCAGACACTCTTTGACGAGCGACTAGTCGATCATGTGGCGATAGACGTGAAGGCTCCGCTGGAAGCTGGCATCTATGGGGCCATAGTCGGCCGACCGGCCCACGGCGCTCAGATTATCGAAGCAGTGAAGGAATCTATTCGGGCTACCTTAGACCGCGGGATCTCACTTGAGCTGAGGACAACGGTGGTCCCAGGCCTCATTGGAAGCAAGGAGGACATCGAAAGGATCGTCTCCTCTTTGCCTGTCGGCGACTACAGGTACATTCTGCAACAGTTCGTCCCCTCACCTGACGTGTTGGACCCATCTCTGGCGAAGGTTGAGCCGGCCAGCCAGGGATCGCTTGTTCAACTCGCCCGCGGTGCTGTCAGCGTAGGTCTGAAAGCGGTGTATGTGAGAACAAGAGAGCTCGGAGTGAAGAAGGTCAACGCTTCTTGATCGACAAGGTTGTTCTCGGGATAGGTGGTCTGCCAGGGTCGGGAAAGAGTACTGTCGCATCTGTTGCCGCCGCCGACGGGTGGGCTGTCATCAGCATGGGCGATGTAGTCCGACAGATCGCTGCGGAGTTAGGCGTTGAGCCAACAGCTGAAAACCTGGGAGAGCTTACCTTCGAGTTGAGGAAGGAGCGTGGATCAACGATCATCGCTGAGCGATGCGTTGAGAAGGCTGAGAGGCTGCCGCATGCCTTCTTGGTCATCGAGGGCTTGAGGACCCCAGACGAGCTAAAGCTCTTCCGGGCGAGATTCAAGGGGTTTCGGCTCCTCGCGGTCGTCGCGCCGGACGACCATAGGTTCCGCAATCTCTACGCTAGGCGCAGAGAGGACGATCCGAAGGGATTCCGCGACTTCAAGGCCCGAGACAGGCGTGAAGAGCGTCTAGGTATCCGTAAGGTTCTCCGGGAGGCCGAGTACGTGGTAGTGAACGACAAGGATCTTGACGCCCTGCAGGAGCAGACAAGAGAGCTCGTCAGGAGGCTCAAGGAGCTTGCAGGTTAAGGTAAGGCTCGTAGCGGACGTCAACCCGACGGAAGATACCGGGAAGGTTCAGAACGCCATCCTCAACCTCGTCGGCGTTGGGGCTGTCGTCGAGAATCGAGTGGAAGCTGGCCGCTTGACGCTCGTCTGCGAAGGCGAAGGGTTGGAAAACCTACGAAGACTCAGGTCAGTGCTGGAGTCTCAGAGGATCAGAGATGCGTCGCGGATGGTCTTTGATAGGAGTGTGAGAGGTGACAGAATCACGGTTGCTTTCAACAGGCAGGCCGCATTGGCTGGTAAGGTGTCGTTTAGCGAATCGCCAGGTGACTCTGCCCTCGGACCGATCTGGGTCGAGATCGAAACGGACGACCCATACGAGCTGATAGATTGGCTCGCGCCACCCCCAGGGAAAAGGAGGCTCAGAGCTCAGTCGACGTAGCGCAAGACTAGCTCCATCAGGTCCTCTGCCACAAACGTCTTCTCAAAGACCGCCTTAGCCTCCTTCATCAGAATCTCCAGACTGTCATATCTGGCTGAGATGTGGGTGAGCGCAAGCCTACGAACCTTCGCCCTCTCGGCCGTAGCCGCTGCTTGAGCAGCGGTGCTGTGGCCTTCAGACGCTGCCCTTTCCTCCATATCTGAGGCAAACGTCCCATCGTGAACCAGGAGGTCTGCCCCTTCAGCGAGCTTCAGGACCGCGTCGCTGGGCGCCGTGTCCCCACTGTAGACGACCTTCAGGCCAGCCCTAGGAGGCCCCAGGACCTGAGCTGGTGATACATCTTGACCCTTCGGTGTTCTAACCACGTGGCCTGACTGGAGGCTTTTCCAGAGAGGGCCCTCGGGAACTCCAAGAAGCCTAGCCTGCGCCGGGCGAAACCTTCCGGGCCTTGGCCTCTCGACCAAGGCGTAGCCTAGAGCAAAGCAACTGTGAGCGACCGGGGCTGCCTCAACAAGATACTCCCGCTCGTCACACACTAGGCCACCTGTGGTTTCGCGTACCTCGAGTCCGTAATCGGGCTGAAAGCGGACGGAGCGCAGGGAACAGTCGACAAACTCGGCAAGCCCTGGCGGGCCACAGAGGTTGACCGGCTTTTCTCTGCCCATCATCGCCATGGTCTGAAGCAGCCCCGGCAGGCCGAGGACATGGTCGCCATGCATATGGCTGATCAGGATTCTGGTCTTCCTTCCCAGCCCCAGGCTTGCCTTCATCAGTTGCCTTTGCGTCCCCTCGCCGCAGTCAAACATGAAGAGTTCAGCACGCCTCATGAGGGCGACGGAAGGTAGACTCCGGCGTATCGTTGGGACACTCGCTGAGGTTCCGAGGAAGACAACTCTTAAGCTCATGGGCCTTGTGCTCAGCCCAGTCTGGTAGCCTTGCGGCACTAATTACCATTTCCATGAGCAGGGGATCCTTGAGGCCATCCTCGTCGACCCCAACTGAGGCCTAGCCTGACCCAGGTCGTCTATGACTCCGCAAGGCTCATGGCCTCGTATCCTATTCTCCGCTCGGGGGCTGCCAGGCCACTCCATCATGTGGAGGTCGCTGCCGCAGATCCCAGCGGCCTCCTCCTTGGTCCTCACCTGCTGAAACCCCGGTTCGGGACAGGAAACTCCTTGAGGAGAAGCTGGTTGTCGCCCTGATATGTTACACCAAGCATAGACATCCGCTTATGACCTCCAACCCTTTGTCGGAGCGACGCCTGGTGATGTAAGGATTTAAGAGTGTGCCGAGGAAGGGCTACAGGGTGTCCGAGACCTCTTTGACCATCAGGTCTGACCGAGTCGACCCTGGGGTTGAAGTGTTTGACCGGAGGCGTTGACTAGGTGTCGAAAGAGGCTATGCTGTACGAGAGGCTGCCTGAGGGCAAGGTCAGGTGCAATCTCTGCCGTCGTGTCTGCGTTATCTCCGAAGGAAACGTGGGCTTCTGTAGGGTAAGGGCAAACAGAGGAGGCCGCCTGGAGTCTGCCGTATACGGCAGGCTATGCTCGGTAGGCGTAGATCCGATCACGAAGAAGCCGTTGTCGCACTTCTACCCGGGCGCTTATGTGCTCTCGATCGCAACGGTGGGCTGCAACTTCAACTGCCAGTTCTGCGACAACTGGGTCATCAGTCATGAGAGAACGATAGCCGGGGAGGAGAGCACTCCCGACGACATCGTCAAACTAGCGGTTCGAGAATCCTGTGAAGGGATAAGCTATACGTACACTGAGCCAACGGTCTTCTACGAGTTCGCATATGACACGGCGAAGCTCGCGCATGAGAGCGGTCTCTTCAACACCTTTGTGACGAACGGATACATGACGACCGAAGCGATAAGCACCATTGCGCCGTTCCTAGACGCGGCGACCGTCGACTTCAAGGGAGGAGGGGACCCAGGATTCTACCGGAAGATGATGGGTGTTCCCAGCGTTGACCCCATCTTCGAGGGACTGAAGGAGATGAGGAGGCTGGGCATGCACATCGAGGTGACGAATCTCGTCGTCACGAAGTACGGTGACTCCATGGACGCGATTCGGAGACTCGCCCGGTGGATAGTCGGGGACCTAGGCCCACAGGTCCCGTTCCACATCTTGAGATTCCACCCCGATTACAAGCTCACAGACGTGCCTTCGACGCCGCTACACATCTTGGAGCAAGCGTGGCAGGTCGCGAAAGAGGAAGGGCTTCACTACCCGTACTTGGGCAACGTACCCGGCCATCGATACGAGAACACTCACTGTCCGAAGTGCGGCGTAGTCGTCATCGAGAGATTTGGCTTCGAGATCACCCGTTGGAGGCTCAGACCGGACAACACCTGCCCCGAATGCGGCTACGCGATCGCGATGAAGGGCAGCCTAAGGCAAGCTAGCCCACTGAAATGAGTCATCGCTCTTTCTCTAGCGTGAAGACCTTAGACCGGATGGATTGGCTGTGCGAACGACGTGAAGTCCCTCAGAGTTAGGGCCTAGAGGTGGTGTAACGCATCTACCCCTTCATCGGCTAGTGCCAACGAGAAAACCTTTAACCGGTCGGCCCGAAGGTTTCGCGAGCGAGGGCTCGGGCATAGCGAAGAGCCCGAGTTTGGTCCATGATGGAGTCGAACCGTTCAACGCTATTCAGCCTCCGCGGTGGAGTCATTGCAGAAGGAGATGACGTTCCTCGAGCATCTGGACGAGCTTAGGTCCAGGCTGATCCGCATCATCGCCTCGGTGGCCGTGTTAAGCCTCTTCTTCTTCCTCTTTGGGGTTAAGGAGGCTGCGGTCGGGGGCTACCGGGTCTTCTACCCGTTCCCCGACGTTTATGATAACATCTCAGCCATGGTCCTGAGACAGATCGAACACGACCTTCTACCGCCGGGCGTCAAGCTCATAACGACGGAGCCGGCTCAGATGATGATCGTCACCATCTACGCGTCACTCTTCCTGGGCTTGATCTTCAGCATGCCCGTCGTAGTATACGAGTTGGGCAAGTTCGTGAACCCCGCCCTTTTCGTGCATGAGAGGAGGGTCCTCTCAAAGGTGCTTATCCCATCAGTCATTCTCTTCGTCCTCGGCGCAGTCTTCGCATACTACCTGATGATACCCTTCATCCTTCAATTCCTCCTAGGATACGCTCTGGTAAGCGATGTTGCAGCCTACCTCACCATCGAGAGCTTCATGTCCTTCATCTTCTGGTTCCTTATCGCCATGGGCTTAGCCTTCCAGCTGCCCATTTTCATGGTAGGCCTCACCTCCGTAGGCGCAGTCCAGGCCGAGACATGGAAGCACAACTTCCGGTACGCGGTCGTCGCGATCAGCGTTTTCGGAGCCGCCGTGACCCCTGACGGCAGCGGCGTCACGATGTCGATGGTCGCTGCCCCAATGATACTGCTCTACGCGTTAGGATACTTGATTGCCCGCGGCCAAAAGCCTAAAATAGGCTAGTTGAAGATCGGCTCTAGTGACGCCGTTGATTTATGGAACTGAGTGGATAATTCTCGGCATAGTCGTCCTCCTCCTGCTGTTCGGCGCGCAGAAACTGCCTGAACTAGCAAGGGCGATAGGCAGGGCCTTAGGCGAGTTTGAGAGAGGCAAGCAGGAGATCGAGAGGGAGCTTGAAGAGGCGAAGAGAACTCCCGTAATGTCTCCAGCAAAGCCCCAGAGCAAAGTAGAGAGGGAGAAGCTAGTCAAGGCGGCTAAAGAACTCGGCATAAAGGTTGAGGGCAAGTCAGACGAAGAGCTTAGAGCGGAGATAAACAAGGCAGTTTCCTAACCTGACAATGCTTCTCCAGTCCCGCAGAGCCACCTTCCAGGCTTACAGTTCCCGAGCGCGGACCCGGCTCCTCGCATAGCGAGAGCCGCGTTCAGCCCTACGACTACGTCTTCCAACCCTCTACCAGGCATCAGGCTAGAACACGCTGCGGTAACACGTGAGATAGCCGCGCGCGAACTTACCTTCGAATCTAGACAAGTTTGCGACGGTACTCCACCAACGGTAGCTGTTCCGTGCAACCGACGCGAAAGAGCCGTCTTCTGCCAGCGTGGATGGTCTGTTACCTCACCTAGACGGCGCTGACCTCGACCGGTTGACTGGCCACATTCCGCGTATGCTGGATGATCGTCTCATGGTCGATGAAGTTCATACCTTCGTACGAGGCGTCACTTGCCGCCTCTTGAACAATGTTCTTGATGTCCCTAGGCGTGGCGATATACTCGTCGCGAATCCGGAACTGCCGTCGGGGCACTGTGGCCTCGTACACCTGCTTTCTCCTCCGGAGCACCTGCCAGATCTCTTCAAAGGCTGAGGTTGACAACCCGCCCTGCTCGAGCATCGTGGGGTCAAGCTTCACCTTAGACGCATAGAAGTCGAAGAGCCTCTTGATCTCTTCCTTGGTCTTCAGCGGCGGGACGTATATCGTCTTCTTGATCCTGTCCAAGAGCGCCGGGTCCATAACACTGGGGAAGTTCGTGGCGAAGATGACGACGACGTTCTTATTGACGTCGAACCCTTCGCCTAGTTCTACCAGAAGCTGGTTGAGCATCCCCTGAACATCTCTTCCAGCGTCTGTTGCGACCTCCATGCGCGTCCTGCCTATCGCGTCGGCCTCATCAACGAAGAGGATACTGGGCGCGACTTCCCTGGCCAGCTTGAAGACCTCGCGGACGTTCTTGGCTGACTCTCCCAGCCACTTGGAGACGATCTCGTAGCCCTCTATCTTGAGGAAACTCGTGGTCTGTCCCCGACGGCTGGACGAGCCCGCTGCAGCCTTAGCCATATACGTCTTCCCAGTGCCGGGTGGGCCAAAGAGAAGCACTGATCCAGCCTCCTCGAGGAGCCTCCCATCGACCACGATCCTCTCACGGCGCTCTCTCAGCTTCGGGTCTAAGACGACCTCCACGGCTTTCCTGAACTCGGTGAGCTGGGCGTCCAGTCCGACCACATCCTCGTAGTAGACGCGCGGCGAGGTCTCCACCTTGAAAGCCCATATCGAGGCCTCCTT
>CAYRUY010000014.1:0-31439 GCA_964427455.1 uncultured Candidatus Bathyarchaeia archaeon
CATCAGACCCAACCAATGGTCAGGCCTTCATCCATCTACCCACAACTGGAGGCCGGCACCTCATTCTTAGGGCATCAACCCTATGGTCGGGCCGACGCCGCCGCCGAAATCGTGGGTGGGAGCGTACTCCCAGCCATGAGTAGCACCCCGGGTTCATATAAAGATTGTGCAGTGCGCTTTTGGCATCGCTCAACACCACCGGCCTCTGGCCTGTCTTACGTTCAAGGAGGGACAGGACACCAGGCCACTCCGTGGGCAAAGCTTTTGTCATCTGGGCCGATGACTTGGCCTTCAGCTTACCTCCGGCCTTCTGGAACACATGGGGGCGATCAGGTTGGCAAGGGTCCTCGGCGTTCTCGCAAGCGGCAGAAGCGACGGCTACACGGCGAAGCTTCTTCAATCAGCGCTCGATGCGGCCGCGCAAGTCGATGGTGTTGAGGTACAGCTCGCCAAACTCGGAAGCTTCAGGCTTGGTCCATGCCTCAGCTGCTTCAAATGCATCAGAGACGCTTCGCACGTTTGCGTCCTCGACGATGACTTCGGAAGAAGTGGGAACGGTGCGCTCTTCAAACTCGTACAGGAAGCGAACGCGCTAGTTACGGCAACCCCAGTACACAACTATGGTGTCAGCGCACTGGCTCATCTCTTCTTCGAACGGCTGTACCCTTTCCTGTGGAGCGGCGCCATCAATGGCATGACATTCGCAGCCATCACGTGTGCGACCAACCAGGGGATGCATAAGGAGGCGCTCAGAGAAGCGTGCAGGTTCGCGTATACTTACGGGCTGCGCTGGATTGACGGCGTAGCCGTCCACGCGTCGTTCTACGACAGGGCTCTGACAGCTGTGAAAGCCGTAGGTCGGGAGGTAGCACTCGCCGCAAGAGCTGACGCCGTGCAAAGAGCAGCTTTCACCGATGAGGAGCGGATGCTTCACTACCAGTCGCTTCCGTGGAAGCCCCTTGAGCCCACGCTGGAGAACCTAGAACTCATAGATCATGCTTGGAACGAGCAAAGCTTCAAGAGAAGCAAGGCTGTGGAGCTCCTGAGCCGAGCGGTAGGGCCATACAGGGCGGCTGTCCGCTCATACGGGTTGATGGACCACACGGAGGCGGTCAAGCAGCTGAACGAGGCCCTCTCCTACTGGACGCGAGCTACGTGGGCTGAATACTTGGAACGTGACGTTGTGAAAGCTGAGCCGCCTAAAGCCTACAGACCGTTGAAAGATGCCTGATAGCTCTCAACAGACGCTAGGTAGCGGTTCGGCCTCTAGTCTCCAAAGGTAGGCGCGCACACGGCAAGCAGGTCCTTCAAGTCGGTGCTCTCAACCAGGGCCTCAAGACGGAATCCAGTGGAGTCTAGGAGCTCCTTAGCGTCGCGCCTTTGGAAGCTCTTCTTCAGGAAGCCAACGATGACTTTGCCGCTCGTGGACACGACGCTCCGAGCCTCTCTCAGGCAGCGTTCAGGCGAAGGCAGGTTCTGAAGCACTGTTACCGCATAGGCCGTCTGAAATGTGCGGGGCGTAAACGGCAGGTATTCTGCGTCGCAGCAGACTAGGGCAATGTTCCGCTGCGTATCAGCTCTCCGAGCTGCAAGCTTCAAGAGCTGCATCGAGAGATCGGCGCCAACTGCTAGTTCAGCCTCCACTGCAAGTAGCCGTAAGAGATGTCCTGGGCCGCAGCCCAGATCGAGTGCGACCTCACCCTTGTTTGGGGGGGCCAGCTTCAGAGCGGCTTGATGTTTCGCGGCTTGCTCCAGCTCGTAGGCTTCATCGTACACGTCGGCTGAGGCATTGTAAACATCCCTTATCCTCCTCTTCTCGGGCCACCCACTGTGGAGCGAACGGCTAAGGTGGCCCATGCGATCTCCCAGCATAGGATTAGGATTTCATCGGCGGTACGGCAGAGGCAGAGGGGCGCTCTGGGACGGCTCTCATAGCTCGCTGTTCGTTACGGGGTCTTCTGGGGCTTTTCGATCAACCTCGACTTCGACAGCAGGCTGCCGTCCCTATGGTGCGGTGCGCGGTAGACTGTATCGCCTGCCTTTTCAAGTTCTCTCGCCTCGTCGGCTAACCTTGCGGCTGCTCTCATCATCTCGTGACCTGACGCGACGATCGGCGTATACCTTTCCCACTCCTTGATAACGAAGCATCCTTCTGTGGTAAGGTCGGCCACTCGTCGCGCGGTTTCATACGCGGCCATAGCCTTTGCCTTGGCGTATGGGTTTGTGAACCGAGCTGCAGCCGCCGAGGACTCCTTGTCAACTACCAGCCTCGGAAGCGCCGGTCTCTCTCCCTTCTTGAAGGCGTCTATCAGCCTATCGAGCTCAACCTCCAAGATGTTGAAGACCCCAGTCGTTGCTAGGACCTTGAAGAGGTCTGCGTTGAACAGGCTCATCTCGACCGGGTCGAGGAACTCGCGCCTTGCGCCAATCATAGCATCAGCCAGGACAATCACGTATCCAACACCTGCCTCCTCCAGCTCCTTCGTGATCTTGCGCGCTGGAGCGTCTGAGACCACAATGAGTGGGATACCTGCTTTGACGATTATCTCTCTCAGACGCGTAGGGCCTGGAAGGGACGCGTTCGGACTCGTAGTCACGACAAAGTTGGGAGCGCATCCAGAGATGAGCCGCGCAACTCTCTCCGCATCAGTAGGGTTCATCTTGGCCCCTGACGAAGCAACTGTGACCTCTATGTCTCCCCTGTCTGCCCGCTCATCAAGGAGAAACTCTAGCATGGGCGCTGAGCCAATGTTCCCTATCTTCGCGAACCCGATCCTGATCATGGACATACTTGAACCGGAGCTTGGCCGCCTCCTGAGCCTATAACGTTTTCGGACCTAGCAGATGTCGCCAGATTGCACGCTCACCGTGGCTTGAGGCGTTCGTACGCCCGGCGCTCCCCCGGCAAACCTTTGATCGTGTGTCTGATGCGTCTATGTTGTGATGATCAGTGCTATGATAGTCACCAAATAAGTCCAGTAGACATCGCTTACCCCCCAACTATTCCAAGCGGTTGATGTCAACGCGGCGGCAACGTCAGCCGAGGCCAACCAGTTACCGCCAAGCCGCTTTAGGGCTCATCTGATTCGTCAGAGCCTGAAAGCCGCATTCGTTCCGAACCCGTTTGGGGATGAATCCCGCCTAGTCTGCCTTGCCCCGAATCCGGTAAGCTTGCGAGAAAGAGTACGCTCAACCCATTGGGTAGGCTGAACAACACAGTTATGGAAACTCTTAAAGCGGGATGAACTCAATCGTAGGCCGGCGAACGGACATGGTAGGCGAATACCTCATAGTCAAACCCAAGGAGCCCCTCCCGGAAGTAGATGTTCCCATAATTGTGAACGAGTTTACGGAGATGTTCCCGATGTGGGTTAGCCGAATACTGATCACGGCGGTCGATGAGAGGTGGGCTTGGAGAGCTGGGTTCACGGTGACGGGGTTTGCCACCTCGATCATTGGGTCGCCCGCTGAGGCCGGCGTAGAGGCGATCGTCCCCAGAGCGGAGACACCGGACGGGCGGCCCGGAGTGCTCGTTCAGATCTACCACACAGATAGGATTCTGCTCAAGGCTCAGTTGCTGGCTAGGCTGAGTCAGTGCGTGTTGACCTGCCCTACGACGGCGGCCTTCGACGCTCTCAAGGAGGCTAGGCGGAGAGCGAAGGTCGGCAAGAGCCTATCCGCCTTCGGAGACGGCTTTCAGGTCGAAGACACCTTGGGCGAACGAAAGATATGGCGCATACCCGTGATGGAAGGCGAATTCGTCGTCGAGGAGGGCTTCGGCGTAAGGCGCGCGGTGGCGGGCGGCATGTTCCTGATCCTGGCCAGTGACGCCAGCTCAGGCCTTGCCGCGGCTGAGAAAGCCATAGAAGCGATCAGCCAAGTACCCGAGGTTGTAACTCCGTTCCCCGGTGGGATCTGTCGCTCAGGCTCGAAGGTCGGTTCGACAAGGGGCAAACTGCCCGCGTCAACGAACCAGTTCTTCTGCCCGACATTGAGAGAGAAGGTCGACGGATCTGCGGTCCCACCGCAGGTGGAAAGCGTGTACGAGATAGTGATAAACGGTCTGTCGATCGGGAGAATCAAGGAGGCGCTGGCGGCAGGGATACGCGCCGCGATCGCTTCTCCCGGCGTTAAGATAGTCACCTCGGCGAACTACGGGGGCAAGCTCGGAAGATTCCAGCTGTACTTGGCTGATGCGATGGGTGACACACCTGGGGCTGGTTGATCCATCCTGACCTAGCAGGCCAACGCCGTGCGTCCTGATAGCGGTACTGCCTCCAGTGGAAAACCCCGTGAGCAATCTAGTCTTCTGCACAGTAGCTCACTCCACTCCGGACTGGCACATTTGGGTTGGCCACGTGTAGACTAGGCATCCAAGCCTGCCGCGCGGTCGTTGGCTCATCAAGGGACTGTTCCAGTGCCTGAAAGATACCGGCAGGATAGGCTCAGCTTCTAGGTGGTCTTCCGAGGGTTTGACGGATTCTCGGATGGCTACAGAAGAATGCATGGACGCTGAAGAGGATGACTGCTGAACAGTCTGGTCTCTCTGGCCATTTGCGGGAGCCCTTCTGTATGGCAATGTCTCCGGGGCCATAAGGGAGCTTCATCTTGGTATGCTCCTCAACGAGCAAAGCCTTTTATCCGATTCCGGCTGACAGGCCGTGTAAGTGGCGAGTGAATGGAGCCGAGCAAGAAGCCTATCAACGTCCTCGCGCGTTGCAGGAACAGCAAGGTGCGCGTGAAGCTGAAGAACGACTACGAGTACGTGGGCAAGGTTGTGCTATGCGACGGCTACATGAACATGATCCTAAGCGAGGCTGAGGAGTTCAGGGGCAACGATCCTACCGTGAACTACGGCAACATCTTCATCAGAGGCAACAACATCCTCTACGTTAGGACCAGTCAGGTCTGATAACCCTCAGTAATCGGTCCCCTCCCGAAAGATACAGAATACTTAAATAGGCTCCGCCCTCATTCAACCGTTTCCAACAGTGGGTTCAACGTAAGATACGCTGTGGAGGGATCGCACTGAGGCATTTCACCGTCGAGGAACTCCGCCGTCCGTCTCTTGAAGAACAGAGGGTAGAGATAGTCGAGAGGAAAACCAGCGAGAACCACCGCTGATCCTCAGAGGACTAGGCCACCCGGACTACGTCTGCGACGCCATAATGGACTCGATTTCCGTAGCCTTGAGCCAGGAGTATCTCCGAACCTTCGGCGCAGTGGCTCACCACAACATTGACAAGGCTCTGCTGGCTGCCGGCGAGGCCCAGCACCGGTTCGGCGGCGGCTTCATAAAGAGACCCATGACGCTGATCATCGGAGACAGGGCGACGTATCAGATCGGCGATATCCACGTTCCCGTTCCCGAGATCGCTGTGGAGACGGCTAAGCGTTGGTTCAGAGAGCACCTCAGATTCGTCGACCCTGAGGAGCATGTCAAGTACCAGGTTGAGCTTAGGCCTGGCTCCGTTTCTCTAACGGACATCTTCCGGAGAAAAGGCGCTGTTCTAGGCGCGAATGACACCTCCGCCGCTGTGGGCTACGCGCCTATGACCAAAACTGAGAGGCTTGTCCTCTCGACCGAAAGGTTCCTCAACTCACCTAACTTCAAGAAGCATTTCCCGGAGTCCGGTGAGGACATCAAAGTGATGGGTCTCAGGGTGGGCAATGATCTGCAGCTAACAGTCTCGATGGCCTTCGTAGACCGGTTCGTGGACAGCGAGAATGCCTATTTCAACCGGAAAGCGGAGATACTCCAGGAGATTAAGCGCTTCGTTGACGCAAACGGAGACTTCGACAAGACCCAGGTGGACCTGAACACGCTAGACAGGCGCGGCCGGGGAATCGACGGCGTCTACCTGACAGTGCTCGGCACATGTGCAGACGACGCTGACTCTGGGCAGGTGGGCAGAGGCAACCGTGTCAACGGGGTCATACCGCTAAACAGGCCCATCAGCTCTGAGGCAGCGGCTGGAAAGAACCCTGTATCGCACATCGGCAAGATCTACAACCTGCTGACGCACTGGATCGCGGCAAAGATATGCGAGGAGGTGAACGGCGTCGACGAGGCCTATGTCTGGCTTCTGAGCCAGATCGGCAGCCCCATCAACGAGCCGAAGATAGCCGCAGTGCAGCTAATCCTCGCGAAGGGCACCACGCTCGCCTCTGTCAACGGCCACATCAGAGAAGTGGTCGACCGGGAACTTGCCGGCATTCAGACCTTCTGCAACGACTTAGTGCAGGGGAAGATGACTGCGTACTAGCGGCCCGGCTTCGCGAACCTTCTCGGAGCGCTGCCCCCGGGGCTCTTGCCAGTTCCCTCCACGAACCGTAGCGCCTCGCCTGGGTCGAACGCGAGTCTGAACTTTCTCCTGAAGAATTTTAAGATGGTCTCTACATCCCTCTTTAGGTACGTCTGTGCGTCTTCTTGGCTAGCCTCTATGCATTGAGGCCAGTCGATCAGGAAGATGTGGCCGTCAGGTTTTATTACGACATTGTACTCGCTGAGGTCGGCGTGGATCAACCTGGCTTTCACGTATGCGGTGCGGAGGTTCTCCAGTATCTCTTCTAAGATCGCTCTTGCCTGCGGCACATCGTAGTAGTCTGCAAGCTCAGCTCCAAGTATGATCTCCATTACGATGACGTGCCGGTTCCATGCAATGGGTTCGGGCACCGCGACGCCCGCGGCGTGCAGTCGGTGGAGCGCCGCGAATTCCCTCTCGGCCGCAAGCCTACCCTCGTACAACCAAGAGATATGTCTCCTCCCGGCCACGTACCCCCTTTGTCTTCTCGTCTGCCTGAAGCTTGTTCGACCGATCCTCTGGAACTTAACCGCGACCCGTTCTCCCTTAGGAGTGAGAGCATCGTACACATCGGATTCCTTTCCGATCCCGAGGGGTTTGCCAAGCGCCTCGAGATGGTCGCCCTTCACTAAGGCATTCAGGGCGAGGCAGTCGTATGCGGCCGCGTTCAACGCGTAGCCTAGGAACGGCTTTGAGCGCCTACTCAAGAGGCCAAACCTGTGGAGGCGGCTGAGGCTGTAATCAGCCTCAGCAAGGTTCAATCCGGAGTAGTTCACGATCTGGTTGAACGGTGTGAATTCATGGCTGACCATCCCCAGCTCGACTGCGACGAGTGCCCTCAGCTCTTCTGCCCGTAGAGTCTTGAGCAGACCTGCGGCCAGCTCCGCGCTCATTCCTGGCTTTGTTAACTCGGTGAACAGATTTAAGGTCCGTGCGGCGTTCTTCTGTCAGGTCATTTGACGTATCCGCTCAGGGTCCTCTGCGCCTCCATCTGCGTCTTTGCGAGAGGCTCCATGATCAGCTCCTGTGTGAAGCCATAGAACTGCTCGGTTCGCCTCATAACTGCGAGGAGCTTTGCTCGCTCATGTGTCCTTGTGGATATCAGAGCGTAGGTCTCCGCTTTCTCCTTTCCGCCGGGTTGGCGAAGTATCCTGCCGAACCTCTGTATCCATTTCCTCGGATTGCTTGGTGGGTCAACCCAGACCTCAATATCGGCCGTTGGGATATCCAACCCCTCTTCGGCTACTGAGGTGCCGGCAAGGATCTTGGCGGAGCCTCTGAACTGGAGAAGCGCGGATGCCTGCTGCTCCATGCTCATGCTGCCTTTGCCAACCAATACCGCCACTTGGTCAACACCATACCGTTGCTGAAGCAGTCCTCCCAGCTGCTTCGCCGCTTCAACGGATTCCATGAAGACTATCGCCTTCTCGTACACTCGCTCGTCGAGGATCCTGATGGCCTCGCGAATCTTGTGGTTGGGTTGTTCCTTCAACGTCTCTTCGAAAAGTCCACGGATGCTTCTGCCTGCTAGCTCTGGAATTGGCTCATTGAGGACCTTAAGCCTCCAAGCGCCGTACCTTGCCGCGCTGCTCGCGCCGTCTTCGACCATCCTGAACCTAAGGACCTGCAGCGCCCTGAGCCACGTGCAGAGATAATGCGTCCTGCAGTTCGTCGAAAGGTGGTCCGGGCCGAACTGGGTTTTGACTCTCTCAACGTATCTGTCGACGATCGGGCCGAGGTGTTCATATGCTAGGAGAAGCTTCTCAGGCGTTGGAACCCGCACAACTCTGAGAACTCTTCTTGGCATCCGGTCCTTTATCTCAGGTTCGTCCAGCGAGAAGACACGGATACTGTCGAAGAGAGCCTGCAGCTCCTTGAGTCTGTGAGGCGCATGAAGCTGAGGCGTCGCGCTCAAGGCCAACATTCGAACTCCGCAAGCTTTCGCTGCCAGCAGCACGGAGTAACCGTCGGTCTCACCGACGTATCTCTGGCATTCGTCAGCCAACACTAGGTCGAATGGAAACACGAAGTCAGCATCGTCTAGAATGCTTGCAAGGCTCTCGATAGGCTTCTCAACCCGGCGGCTCGCCTGTATGAGCCGCGAGAACGGTGAGAGGAAGTCGTTGAAGAACGTCTGAGGCGTTGAGACGACCACTGGGAAGTTCCACACCTTCAGCTCTCCGCGTTTCTCCGGCGGTATCTGGCCTGACACAAAATACGCGCCTTCGACATTCAACATACGCCTGACGAAAAGCGTCTGCTGCACGCCCAGAGGAACGGAGGGGACGAGGAATAGGACGCGGATCGGACTCTGCAGAGACCTCCTGTGAAGATAAGCACCGGCGAGGAAGGTCTTGCCCAGCCCCGTCGGCAGCCCAAGGACAAGCGTGTCGCCTTCTATCTGCTGCAGTATCCTCTCTTGGAAGGGCCAGAGCGAGTAGTTGAGTTTCTTCACCTGAACGGAAAGGCGGGCAGGTTGAGGTGTGTGGGGGGAAAGGTCGAAGACCAGCTTTCGGACTGAGTAGGGGCTCTCGTCCAGATAGGAAAGGTAGTCCTGCCACGTTCCCACTGAGCGCAGACCCCGCGCCTTGCTGAGCCCTCCCCCTCTTCTACGGCTCGTTAAAAAGGATGATGGGCGTCGGCTCCGTACGCCAAGGATCTAGTGGACGCTTGGACCGAGGCATTGTGACCTCTTCAAGGCCCATTCTCAGGAAGCATCCGCGTCGTGCAAACTCCGCCTCACCATCAAGCCGAAGAGCCCTTCCCACGCGGAGCTCTGAATGCGAAGACCCCGTCCTGCGTCCTGCATCGACCAACCTGTTGAGAGTGACTGTTTTAACCCAGCACGGGCCCTTTGCTTGCGACGGTCAACAGGGTGGTGAGACGTGAAGAAAGGAGTCAATGCTTGGATCTATCCTCGGTCCTTCAGCGTTGACAGTATTCTCGAGGCCAGCGCAAGACTGGGCTTCGATGGCGTCGAACTCAACGTCGACGAGGAGGCTTTCAGCCCAGAGAGACTATCAAAGCGGGACCGAGGCGAGATCGCCAATACCGCTGCAAGCCTAGGCTTGGAGCTGCCCAGCCTCTGCAGCGGGCTCTTCTGGAAGTACAATCTAGGAAGCGCAGATGAGACTCTGAGAGAAAATGGCATCGAGCTAGGGAAGGAATGCTGCCGACTGGCCTCAGACCTCGGCGCGAAGGTCGTGCTAGTTGTCCCGGCTGTTGCCACTCCGACGGTTCCGTATGAAGAGATGTGGGCCCTCGCTAGGGCATCGGTCCAGGAGATAGGCTCGGCTGCCGAAGATGTCGGAGTAACTGTTGGGGTCGAGAACGTCTGGAACCGCTTCTTGTACAGCCCGCTTGAGTTCAGGCAGTTCCTTCGTGACGTGAACCGGGAGAGCGTGAAAGCTTACTTCGATGTTGGGAACATTCTGTTCTTGGGTTTCCCCCAGCAGTGGATACAAGCCTTGGGCCGTGAGATCGCCTGCGTCCACGTTAAGGACTTCAACCTTGAGAGGCGTGAGTTCAAGGGCCTGCTCCAAGGAGACATCCCCTGGCCAGAGGTCATGGCCGCCCTCAAAGCAGTAGGATACAACGGTTTCCTCAACGTAGAGGTTAGCCCTGACCCCAACGATCCAATGAAAGCAGCGGCTGAGAGTGAGAGGGCTTTGGCGAAGATCGTTGCAATGTAGGGCGTCGCAACGCGTGACTGGGACGCGTTTCCTTAGCCTGAATGCCTCTCGCGGCGGCCGGTAGGTCTCAACTCGTCGAGTGGAACGTTCAGCTCCCTCTGTATGGCTGTTATGTGGCAGAATGAGCCCGACATTTTCACTACGTGCTTCGTGGTCTTCGGCGGGAGCTTAGGCCCTCTCAGCCCGGCGTTGAGAACCGTCTCCTTCGTCACTTTCTCGCCCTCCCTCCATGGGCGGACCTCGATCAACGGCGAGGAGTAATCGACAAAGTAGACTGGGGTCTTCGAGCATCCCAGCGATCTGAGAGCGGCCACTCTATGATGCCCGTCTAAGATAACTTTGGTCCGAAGATCCACGACGATGGGTCTTCTTAGAAAACCGTCCATCCTGATCTCGTGGCTCAGCTTGTCCAGATGGTCTGACTGCGTCTTCTCATGCCCCCTCAAGAGGTCGATCTCGACGCCCCTCTCCAGTCTAGCGGGCAGTATTGCCCCGCCCTCTTCCGCTGAGGGCAACCTCTGTACGTGTGATGCACCCCGAGGTGGGTCATCCATAGGCTGGGAAGCGGGGGTATTGCCGCTCACGGGCATCCTGTCAAGCCGCCGCTGCCGCATACGGCTCATCAATGACGCAAAATGTGAATAAAGGCTTTTCTCTCAACCTCACTGGTCATTTCCGTGCAGCAATATGCGTCCCGCCGACCTCAGGCGGCAAGGACCGCGCCGGGCCCTACCCGCCACTCACTGCGGGCAGGATGTGCACCTCATCACCGTCCTCCAAGCGTGTTCCAAGATGCTGCAATAGCCGTGCGTTTCTGCCGTTCACGTAGAGGTTCAAGGACCGCCGGGGCACACCGTTGGGATCAAGGACTCGTCGGGCAAAGTCCTCCCCAAATCGCTGGGCCAACCTCCTCAGCGCCTCTTCCAAGGTGGATGCATTCAGTTCCACAACACGCTGCCCGCCCGTCGAGTCCACAAGGACTGTTGGAAGAAGGACCTTCACGTGGGCCAAGGCGGTCAGACCTCCAAGCGGATCGCTTCAAGAGCATCAAGTCTGGGTTCAATCTGGACGCGCTGGGGCAGAGACGAGAGCAGACAGTCGGGCGCCTTCAGGCCGCTGCCTGTGACGTAGCAGACTATCCGTTCGTCCGCTGAGATATCACCTTTTTCCAACAGTTTCCTAAGCGCCGCAATCGTCACCGCTCCAGCAGGCTCCGTGAAGACACCCTCTTTCTTCGCTAACAGCCTTATCGCGTCTATGATCTCCCAGTCGGTCACAGACTCCGCTAGTCCCCCGGATCGACGCATCACTCGTGCAGCGTATAGTCCGTCGCCTGGGTCGCCTATCGCAAGGCTCTTCGCTATCGTGTCGGGTTTCTCGACTGGAAGGATGTCGTTACCGCCGTTCTTGAACGCCGAGGCCACGGGCAAGCAGCCTTCCGCCTGAGCGCCCGTAATTTTTACCTCGCTGTGGTCTACGAGGCCTACCCTCGTAAGCTCTTGGAAACCTCTGTCAATGGCGCACAGCAGCGCGCCGCTTCCTACCGGCACGATCACCCGGTCGGGGGTACTCCAACCCAGCCGCTCACATGTCTCAAAGGCCAAGGTCTTCGAACCCTCAACGTAGTACGGCCTGAGGTTGATGTTGGCCAAAGCCCAGCCATAGCGCTCGGCCACCTCGGCTGCCAGCCTGTTTGCATCGTCATATGTCCCTTGAACGGCGACTATCCGGGCACCGTAGCTTGAAGCCTGGACGATCTTTGCAGATTCCGTCGCGGCGGGTATGAAGACGTAGCAGGGGAGATCTGCCTTCGCGGCGTGGGCAGCGACCGCCGCGGCGAGATTCCCCGTGGAAGCGCAGCCGACCGCCGCTGCCCTGAAATCTTACGCCTTTGAGACTGCGACAGCCGCTGGTCTGTCCTTGAAGGAGCCACTGGGATTGACGGTGTCATCCTTGACGTAGAGCTCTTTCAAGCCCAGGGTATCCCCGAGCCGCGTTGCATTCCTGAGAGGCGTACAGCCAACCTTGAGGTCAACGATGTGCGAATCATCGTCGATAGGTAAGAGTTCGCGGTAGCGCCAGATGGTTGGGGGTCGCCCGTTGAGAGCACTGGGCTCCAGATTCATGGAACCGTAGTCGTAGACAACTTCGAGCGGGCCGAAGCATTCCTCGCACACGTACAAGAGCCTAGGCGGATACTCTCGCCCGCATTCCCTGCATCTCAGAGCCTCAACGAAGCTGACTCTGCACACCTCCGAGACTTGGGTACCTTAGCGAGTACCGCGAGATATATAATCCGTTGCATATTCCTCGCCTCGGCGATTACTCTCGGTAATCGTTGGGCTCTAGACTGAGCCTGTTCCGGACCCAGCCCAAACTGATTTAAGGCCGGCGGAACTCAATCAGTCATCCGCGGTGGAGCAGCTTGGCGAGAGCTCTCAGGATCTGGACGAAAAGTACGGGTTACGTGCAAGCTGAGCTGTCAGAGGAACGGAACCCAAGGACAGCTGAGGCCATTTGGAAGGCGTTGCCGATAAAGGCGAGAGCCAACAGGTGGGGAGACGAGATCTACTTCTCCATACCCGTCAGGATCGGTCAGGAGACCAGCCAAGAAATGGTCGAGAAAGGGGACCTGGGCTACTGGCCGCCAGGGAACGGGTTCTGCATATTCTTCGGCCCTACACCAGCTAGCCAGGGGGACGAGCCAAGAGCAGCAAGCCCTGTCAACATCTTTGGGCGGGTTCTCGGAAGCTCGGAAGTGTTCAGGGCCGTGAAAGGTGGCGAAGAGATAAGGGTCGAGAAGGCCGAGTAGAGCCGCCGATGCCCAGAGGGATGCATGGCAGCAAGGCTCTAGGAGTGGGCGAAACGCGCCACGAGCGTGGCGTCTACGGAGTCGATGCGCGCGAAGCCGAACCGCTCAAACTGTACCATATCGCCTCTCCTCAGCCCTGAGCAGGCATGTTCACACAGCCCCGTGACCGTAGAGCCGTCGGGCATCAAGATGTCAGTGGGGATGCCGCTGCCGCTGGGGATCCAGTGGATCACGCGCGCTCCCAGCTTTCGGGCTTCAACGTGGCTTTCGCTGATGTAGACCGCAGTTAGGGCGCTGGGCGGAATGCTCGTTATCCGAACGTTGAAGAGTTCCATCAGGCGTATCGGCTCCCCTTCCTTGAGCCTCTCCACATCACTCCTAGAGACGAAGACCCTCGCCACACCGGAGCGCGGCTTCACCTTAAGGGCTCTGCGGCCCCGGTCTGGAAAGCTCGGGTGCAACGGAGGATGGGCCTCATGATCTCCCTCGACGCCTCCCACAGTCATCTGCAGCGGCGAGGCGACGAAGAAGTACCGATTGGCGACAGCGTCGATCACCTTCTTGTTGTACGCGTACAGATTCTCCCAGCCTAGGGTTGCCTCAGTGGGCCTCGTGCCGACTTCGAGGATCATCCTATGGATTGTCTCAGGCGTTATTCCTCTTCGCCTTAACGCCGCAAGAGTCGCAAGCCTGGGATCGTCCCACTCCTGGAACAGACCCCCTCTCAGCCCCTTCAAGAACTTTGACTTCGAGACCACGCCCATACCTCGAATCATCCACTTCCCGTAATGTATCGCCTCTGGGTACTCCCAGCCTAGGTGTCTGTAAAGGTAGAGTTGCCGCGCAACGCTTGGAAGGAACTCTTTCCCCCTGATTATGTGCGTGACACCCATGAGGTGGTCGTCGAGGCCCGCTGCGAAATTGTAGGTAGGCCAGACCATATACCTGTCGCCTACGATGGGATGAGGGCTCCGTCTTGTGTTGATCACACGTAGCGCGACCCAATCTCGGATCGCGGGGTTCGGATGGGCGAGGTCGGTCTTCACGCGAACGACTGCGCTCCTCTCACCGTAGATCCCGACCAGCATGCGCTCCCATCTGCTCAGTTGGTCTTGAGCTGCAAGATCCCTGCATGGGCAGGCTTGACCGGCCAATGTCCGTTGCTTGAAGTCTACCGGTTGGCACGTACAGACATAGGCCTGCCCAGCCTCCAGTAGCATGGCAGCGTACTCGTAGTACACCGGTATCCTCTCGCTCTGAACGTATTCGGCGTCCCACTTGCAGCCAAGCCACTCTATGTCTTCACGGATCGCGTCGTAGTATTCGCGCACAGGCTTCTTCAACCTGGGGTCCGTGTCCTCGAACCGGAGGATGAAGGTTCCATGGTACATTCGAGCATAGTCGTACGAGAGGTATATCGCCCTCGCTTGTCCAAAGTGTAGCACGAAGTCCGGGTTAGGAGCATACCTTGTCACTATGGACGCGTATCTCTCCGCGTTCGAAAGCGGGGGAAGAACCTTCTGCCGGCTCTCGACCCGCTTCTCCTCCAAGAGTTCAGGCCATCTCTCCTTGACCAAGGCTGTTTGCTCTTGAACAGTGAGCTTATTCACTTCGCCGACAGTGATCGTCGCTTTCCTCGTAAGCTCCTCAGCCATACCCCTTAGGTCCGGCCTCTCTGACAGCAACCGACCTACCACAGGCCCTGGCCTGGCCTTCCCATCATGTTTCATAGCGTTGAGAAGAGCATGCTTCATGAGCAACTCGTCGAAGCTCTCCTGCAACCTGAGGCCCCCGAAACGACCGGTCTGTCCTTGCTTCAGAAACGCCTCGATGTGACGAAATCCGCAACTTGGATGAGCTGGGTCCTCGCAGGGCTCTCCTTCAGCCCGCTGAGCGCTCTCTTCGCTGCAGCTACGTACTCAGAAGCCCTTTCCGCCGCGTACTGGAGCGACCCCAGATCCTTAAGGGCCGCAATTGCACGGCTGACCTCGATAGAGGTAGCCCTCCCGTTGCCGAGCGCAGCGAGTATACTCCTCCGCTGGGTCGGCGATGCCCTATCCAGGCCGTGGATAACGATCAGCGTCTTCTTCCCCTCCTTCACATCGCTGCCGACGGGCTTTCCCAGCTCTCTCTCGTCAGCCATGAGACCGAGGAGGTCGTCAGCGATCTGGAAGGCGACACCCGCCTCCTCACCGAACTCTGCTAGTCTTTCCACCTCCGCTTCGCTTCCCCCGCCCAGCAAAGCGCCGATCGTGGTCGAGGCCCTGAAGAGAGCCGCGGTCTTCTTGGCGATCATCCGAAGATACTCTTCTTCGGTCACGTTCAGCCTGGCCTCGAACTGCATATCCATGGTCTGCCCAACGCAGATATCGACTGCCGCTTCTGAGAGGACGTTCAACGCACGGATCACCGTCGCCGCCGGCAGGCGTTCTAAGCGTGGGCCTCTCGTTGCGACTGCGAAGACCTTAGCAAAGAGCATGTCCCCTGCTAAGATGGCCTGTGGCGTTCCCCAGAGAACGTGAACAGAGGGCAGCCCCCGCCTCTTCTCACTTTGGTCCATGATATCGTCGTGAATGACCGAGAAGTTGTGAAGAAGCTCTAGGGCGCACGCAAGAGGAAGAGCGGCCTCAGCGTCGCCTCCAACTGCTTCACATGCCCTCAAGGCCATGAACGGCCGAAGCCGCTTTCCTCCCCCTTTGAAGACGTGGGCCGCAGACTCACCGAGTGGAGGGGCATCTTCCTTCAGTCTGAGGGCTTCTTCGATGAACTGGTTCGTCCTCTCTGCCCAGTATGACATCGCGCTGGTTAAGGCCTCCAAACCTCCTCTCACCGCCTTAAGAGCTGAACGTCCCTCTGCCTTATCCAATCCGCGATCATGCCCGAGACAATGATCGGCTTTGCTCTCAGCTCTTGCACTCGTCGCACACCCGTCAGAGCCATAGCGACCTTCAGCTCGTCGATGATCGCCTCAAGCTCGTTAACCAGTTCTGTGGCACCCTCCACTGCTGGTTTGAGAACGCGGTGAGCCAGGCCACCGAGGGTTGCGCCTAAGGCTAGGGCCTTTGCGACCTGGATGCCGTTTCGAATGCCCCCCGAAGCGACGATCTCCAAGCCCCTGACCTCGCTGACCTCGATGAGGCTTGCCGCAGTGGGAATCCCCCAGTCCCAGAACGTTTCTGCAAGCGCAGCGCTCCTCTCATCCCCTGCGCTGAGGCTTCTGTAGTGCTCGACCGCCGCCCAACTCGTGCCTCCGGCGCCGGCTATCTCAAGCCCTGTTACTCCTAGCTCCTTCATGATAAGAGCATCCTCCCGCGAGACGCCGGCCCCCGTCTCCTTCACGATCACGGGAACCTTAGCGTAACGAGCGACCTCCGCGACCTTCTTCACAGCGCCGCTACTCGTTCCCCCGCCATCGGACTGGAGCAGTTCCTGCAACGGGTTGAGATGGATCGTCAAAGCATCAGCGTCTACCATCTCCACGGTCTTCATGACCTTCTCCGGCCCGTACCGCAGTATCTCAGAGATGCCTAGGTTCGCTGAGAGGAACGCGGACGGCGCCTTCTCTCTCGCGACCTTGTAGGTGTATTCTAGAGACGAGTCTTCCACTCCGGCTCGTTGGCTGCCGAGGCACATGCCTATCTTGAGCTTCTCGACAGCCTCGGCTAGGTTGGCGTTGATCGCCGCAGACTCCTGAACCCCACCTGTCATTGCTGAGATAAACAGAGGGGCGTGGAACTCTCTTCCAAGAAACCGCGTTGATGTATCCACGTCTTCCGGGTCTACGCCAGGGAGACACCTGTGAACGAGCTGAATGTCGTCAAAGCCCGTCTTGACCGTCCTTGCTTGGACATCGTTCTCAAGGCATATCCTCAGCTGCTCAAGCTTTCGCTTCCTCGTCGTACCCATCCGTATCAACCGGGACGTATCAGAGTGCCGTAGAACTCCTCGCCCTTTAACGCTTTGCTCAGTCTACCAGCCCGAGCAGCGTTAACTACCAGCACCACGCCTCCCTTCTCGACGAACTGAAGCATCTCCCACATCTTGCCTACCATGCCTCCGGTTACGTCCAATCGCTCACTGGGCTGTGCTCTCTCCAATATCAACCTGAGCTGGGTGGCTGTCGCTGTCTCGACCATCTTGGCGGCGC
Source organism: uncultured Candidatus Bathyarchaeia archaeon (assembly GCA_964427455.1). Taxonomy (GTDB): domain Archaea; phylum Thermoproteota; class CALKCG01; order B24; family JAWCPE01; genus JAWCPE01. The sequence continues at coordinate 16,957 of CAYRUY010000014.1, forward strand.
TGTCAGTCTTTGGATCCGCGGTGTAGAGGCCGTCAACATCAACGCCGACGATGATCCGGTTCGAACCCAGGTCTAGGGCAAGTCGAGAGCATAGCTGGTCCCCGGAGAGCACGGTAAAGCCAAGGCTTCTATCGGCAACAACGTCTCCGCACATGACCGGGACAAGACCCAGTTGAAGCAGTCTGCGGAGCGGCTCAAGATCACCAGCCTCGATTCTCCCTGCTTCTGTCACGACAAAGGCGGAGGGCCTGAGAGAGACGGCGGGCAAGCCTTCGCTCGTGAGGCTCTCGACAATGAGCGTGTTCAGCTTCGTCATCGCAAGGTGAGTAAGGGCGAAGCCCATAAGCTGCCTCCTCTCGACCAGCCCCTGCTTCAGCCCGTACTTCTTCGCCAACGGATGTCCGAAGCTACCGCCTCCGTGGACGAGAACGAGGTTGCGAGCGTCTGCCTCCTTGATCTCTTTGGCTAGCCTCTTGGTCGCCCTTATGTCAGCCGCCATCGGTTCGGACTTCTGGGTTACAACGCTTCCTCCAAGCTTGACGATCACTGCCGCCTCAGAGGTCACACGATGACACCTTCGTTCGACAGCTTCGCTCGCAGCGGAAGACCCCCCGACGCTTCGATGGCCGCGGCTACCGCGTCGAGGCAGCCTGACTCAGCGACGGCGATCATACAGCCGCCGCCTCCCGCCCCTGTGAGCTTCGCCCCCAGAGCCCCAGCTTGCCTAGCCGCGTAGACTAGCCTCTCCAAGCTAGGCTCGGAAACCCCGACGGATGAGAGCAGCCCGTGGTTGACGTTCATCATGTTACCTACTCGAGCTAGGTCTCCTTCCTCGACCGCCTCCTTTGTGCCCGCAACAACAAGGCCTGCCGCCTCTGCGATAACAGCTATCAGCTCAGGGTACCTGTCCTTCAACGCTCTCACTCTCGCGACGAGGTCACCTGTTGTTCTCTCAACCCCAGTGTTGCCTATGATCAATGGAATCTCGGCCTCAGTTGTGACCGTGACAGGGGGCTTGCCCTGTTGAAAGAGAACGATCCCACCGTAGGTCGATACTGCCGGGTCTACGCCGGAGGGCGTACCGTGGACAGACCTCTCTGCCTCTAGCGAGGCGCGGTAAATCTCCTCCCTTGGAAGAGGAGCCCCCAGCAGCTTTCCCACAGCCGCCGCAGTTGCAGCGGCGACGGCTGCTGAAGAGCCAAGCCCCGCCGAGGGCGGGATCTCAGAGCGTACAGTGATGCGCAGCCCAGAGCTTGCGCCGGAGAACGCTTCTGCGATTCTAGCTGCTATCATGATGGGTTCCATCTGGCGTGTAGTCAGCTCAGCGATCTGTTCTGACCTGACCTCTATTCCCTTGCCCGGAAGCCTCGATGCTGTCACGTACGCTCTCCTGTCAATCGCCATAACCAGCGCTGGTTGCCCGAGGACCACAAAGTGTTCGCCAACCAGTATCACCTTTCCCGGCGCGGATGCGGGGACAGCTTCTCGGCTCATCCGAAGATACCCGGAGGGCCTAAGCCCTCCTCAACGCTAACGAGGCATATCCGACAACCGAGCTACGGTCGCCCGTTATGTCGCCGCTCGTCGCATATGCGAGAAGGTCTCCTCTACTTGCCTTGAGGGCCTTAGCTGCGACGATCGCTGTCACCACAGGTCCAGGACCGCACATCGAGACACCGTAGCTGTCGACGATGTGTCCAACACCTGATTCGTCCAGGCTCAGGACAGCGTCGATGACCTTCCTATCCTTGGCCTCAGCCTCGGTCTGCGGCTCGTAGTGCGTCAAGTCTGTGGAGGCTATGATGACTGCATCTCTCGCCGCGATCGCCTTCGCGACGGCCTCTCCTACCTCTCGTGCCGTCGCCAGGTCCTGCATAAGGAAGCATATGGGCACGATCTTGGGCGAACCGTAAAGGTACTGGATGAAGGGCAATTGCACCTCGATGGAGTGCTCGTGGCGGTGAGCTGCCTCATCAAGGTCAATGATTCTAGAAGACCCGGCGATACTCGCGGCTAGCTCGGCGTCTACTTGTAGGTCGCCGAGCGGCGTCCGCCAACTGCCCTCAGGCATCATCGAGACGCCGCTTCCGAAGCCCGTATGGTTCGGACCTAGGAGGATGAACACCTCGGGGGCTCCGTTCTCAGCGAGTGCGTGGTAGCCGTGCGCAGCCACCGGGCCTGAGTACATGTAGCCGGCGTGCGGTGAGATTATCGCTAAGACCTTCCTAGCCCCTTTTCCGGTGACCCTTGGCACCTCGCCGGGGCCCAGCCTGTGCTTGAAGCAACCCTCGATCTCCCTTCGGAGAGCGTTCGGATTCGACTGGTAGAATGACCCCGCGACCACAGGGAATCTCGTCTTCAACACGGTCCCTGAGAGAAAGCTCTCCGTAGATACTCTTCGTCGATGGCCTTAAGTAGTTTGCCGGTTCGCCTTCGCAACTGTCGCAGCGGGAATCCCTTAATACGGTCTACCGGGTGCATTCAACGAGGCCCGTCTGTGACGGATAGGATAACGATGGCTCACGGTGCAGGCGGCACCGTGATGCAGCGTCTCGTCAAGGGCCTCATCGTCAGGTTTCTAGGCGGCAGCAACGCAGAGGTTCCTCTTGAAGCACTCGACGACTCGGCCGTCATCGACGACATTGTCCTGAAATCTGACTCTCACACAGTGAAGCCGCTCTTCTTCCCTGGCGGCGACATCGGCAGGTTAGCTGTCTCCGGCACGGTTAACGACATCGCAGTGATGGGAGCTGATCCGGTCGCTCTGGCGTCAGGCTTCATTCTTGAAGAAGGCCTATCGATGCACAAACTGGAGAGGATTCTGCGAAGCATGCGGGAGACATGCCGTGAAGCTGGCGTGCCAGTGATCACAGGGGACACGAAGGTGGTTGAGAGAGGAGCCCTTGACGAGTGCGTCATCAACACTTCTGGTATTGGGAAGCGAAGTGAATACCTAGACGCAAACTTCAGCGAAGTGAGGAAGTATCGTGATCTTGAGGCACGCTGGCTGTTGGACTCGAACCTTCGCCCCGGAGACAAGGTGATCGTCTCTGGAACCGTCGGAGACCATGGCCTTGCGATACTTTCCATGCGCGAGGGCTACAAGTTTGAGACGGAGATCGTCTCGGATGTCAAGCCTCTAAATCGCCTTGCTGCAAAGCTCTTGCAGGTCGGCGGAGTGGTGAAGATGAAGGACCCGACGAGGGGTGGCTTGGCTAACACGTTAAACGAGTGGAGCGAGAAGTCGAAGGTAGGCTTCAGGATATCTGAGGAAGCCATCCCGGTGCGCGAGGGGGTGCGGGCCGCCTGTGAGATGCTTGGTATAGACCCCCTTGAGGTCGGGAACGAGGGGAAACTGGTCATAGGCGTGGTGGCTCAGAAGGCTGAGGAGCTCCTTTCAGTGCTCAAGGAGGCGCCTGAGGGAGAGGACGCCTCAATAATCGGCGAAGCCACGAGCGAGTTCAGCGAAGTGGTACTAGAGACAAATGTTGGCGGACAGAGGGTGCTTGCACCCCCATTGGGCGACCCCATTCCGAGAATATGCTAGACGAGATTAGTGCGTCGCGGGCCTACATGCCTGTACCTGTAGTGGATCTGGCATGAGCCCTCAACGCTTACCATACATGGCCCGACCGGCGCCAGGGGGGTGCAGCTCCTTGCGAACAGGGGGCAGTCTGTCGGCTCCATTACTCCCCTGAGAACGTCCCCGCACCTGCAGGCCTTCGACTCGCGCGGGTCTCCCTGCGGAACTGCCTCTAGCTCATCCTCGAAAAGGCGTCTGGCATCGCGGTGCTGGAAATGGCTGCGCAGGGCCATCCCCGACCGAGTTATTGTTGGGAATCCTCGCCACGGTACATCATAGGGCTCGAAGACCGCGTCTATGACTTTGAGGGCCTTCTGGTTGCCCTCGTATCTCACGGAACGACGATACTCGTTCTCCACCTCGGCTCTGCCTTCGACGACTTGGCGAGCGAGCATGTAGACAGCCACGAGAACATCGAGGGGCTCAAAGCCCGCAACCACCTGGGGAAGGCGATGCATGCGTGAAAGCTCCTCGTAGGGTTTCAGCCCTATCACCGTGCTCACATGTCCGGGCTCGATAAGCCCTTGAAGCCTCACCTCTCCCATGCTGAGTAAGGCGTGAAGTGCCGGCGGCACGAATCGATGCGAGCAGAGGACCGAGAAGTTCCTGGGCGGGTCAGAAAGGAGCGTAGCCGCGGTGCTTGGCGCCGTTGTCTCGAACCCGACCGCAAAGAAGACAACATCCTTCGCTGTTTCCTTGGCGACTGTGACCGCGTCCTCGACGCTATAGACGATTCTCACGTCGGCTCCTTTCCCTCTCAGGTCTAGGAGGGACCCACAGCGGGTGGGCACTCGCACAACATCGCCGAAAGATACGAGGACCTTCCCACTCTTCGCGAGTAGAGCTGCCTCTGCGAACTCGGCGTCAGTCGTCACGCACACAGGGCAGCCCGGTCCCTGCCTGACATCTGCCCAGCAGTCTGCCAAAAGCGAGTCGAGGCCAAACCTGACGATTGTGTCTTGATGAGTGCCGCATACATGCATCAGCCTCATCTTGAGCCCCATCGCCTTCAACCGCTTGACCACGGTTTCGGCCACCCGCCTGTCCCTGTACCTGAACATGGTCCCATCACAAGAGCAGCTTGACGCTCTCTACGGTGCACTCTCTGCCCGCGACGATGTCGACGACCCCCTGGCACCGTGGGCAGCAGAGAGTCGGGAAGATGATGTGGAACGTGGGGTCTTCATCAACTCGGATTGGGCCCTTGTAGCTGCAACTAGGACACTTGACGATCGCGCCCCGTTCTCGGATGACCAGCTTCGACCCCTCCAAGGGGGTGTTCTTCACGAGCAACTCGTAGGCGAAACGCATCTGAGATGGGCTCAGCATGGTCAGCTTGCCGACAGCAAGCCGGACCTCCGCTACCGCCTTCGCGCCGCGCCTATGTGCCTCGCGCTGGACTGCTTCAACGACTTGGCTTGTTGCAGCGAATTCGTGCAACGAGCCTCACCGGAGACATTCGCTCTCTGATGTGACCCGTTCCAGCCCCAGTGCCTTGACGACGTCCTCGACCCCTTCGCCTCTTCGCGCGACCGCGCGCACGACCTTCGCCTTGGGGTTTATCGCACGGATGTCTCGTTCGAGCTTCGCTGGGTCGACTTCCATGGCCTCCGCGAGGTCCACCTTGTTGATGACGACAACGTCTGCGTTCATGAAGATGTTGGGATGCTTCAACACGGTGTATGGGCCCTCAGTGACGCTTATGACGACGATACGCTTCTCTGAACCAAGCGGAAACTCGCTGGGACAGATCAGGTTGCCGACGTTCTCTATGAAGAGTAGGTCGAGTCCCTCCGTTTGCACCTCGTCGATAGCTCTGCTCACAAGCCGGGCGTCCAAGTGGCACTCTCTGCCCGTGTTGATCTGGACAACATCGACGCCGTGCCGGGCGATGTTCTCCGCGTCGATCGTCGTCGTTAGGTCACCATCGATGGCTGCGACGACGTGAGCCCCCCTCAGCCTCTCAACCATCTGCTCGATCAGAGTGGTCTTCCCCGAGCCTGTTGAGCCCATCACGTCGATGGCCGTTATCCCTCTTGCTCGTAGACGCTCCTTGTTCTGTTCTGCCAGCTCCTCATTCACGCGGAGAACATCTGCGTTCAGTTCAACGTCCAAGTACTCGCCCGGTCTTGCCTCAACTCGCTTCACGAAGCCTTCACCGTCCCTACAGGCTAGGTCCTCTGGATCGCCGACCGAGGCGGGGTCTCAGTTTCCCTCCTCCAAGCCTAGTATCTCTTCCCAGAGGCGAAGCGTCTCATTCGCCTCTCTTACATCCATGACCTGTATAGCGAAGCCAGCGTGCACTATGACGTAGTCGCCAAGACTGACATCGACCAAGGAGATGTTGACGGTGCGAGTTGTGCCTTCACCGAAGTCAACCTTAGCTACGTCGCCGCTCTTCTCGATCACTCTTGCGGGCACGGCGAGGCACATTGGTCTCCAACACCTCAATACGAGCCGCAGGCGTCTTATAAAAGGAGTCGCGTTCGAGGTGGCGGCTATCTTGTGGCATGTACGGCGGCGATGGCCTGTCCGAAGGAGACCCCACCATCCCCCCTGGGCACAAGACGGTTGGTGACAAGCCTCATCCCGGCTGCCTCTGTGACGGATCGCAACGCGTTGACGAAATGCTCGTTGTACGCTACGCCACCCGTGAACCCGATAGTCTTGCAGCCCAAGTTCGAGGCCTCCTCAACAGCCAACTCAGCCAAGCTCCTCGCCAGATACTCCTCAACTGAGTAGGCCAGGTCTCGGGTCAGATAACGTATCCTCTCCCGAAAGACATGCGCAACCAGTGGCTCGGTCTGTACAACTCCATGTCTTAATGCCGGGCGGAGGGCCAGGACATTCGAGCCGCCTCTCGCTGCGCATTCAAGCTTCATAGCAGGTTCACCCTCATACGTCCGTTCGTAACACACGCCTAGGAGCGCGGAGACCGCGTCAAGAACTCTGCCACAGCTGCTCGTGAGAGGCCATCGGCCCAGTCCTAGACCCTTGAGGATTACTTCTGCTTCAACGTCGCGATGAGGGAGGTGTTCGGCCTCGCTCATCAACCATTCGTCCAGATTCTCTTGAGCACGAAGAATCGAGGCAGCCATCCTGAGAGGGTACCTTGTCGCAAGGTCCCCGCCTATCATCGGATGGTACTCCAGATGGCCGACTCGACGGTACCCGTGGGTATCGCTGTACAGCACTTCACCGCCCCAAGCCTCGCCGTCAGCCCCGTACCCGACACCGTCACACACAACCGCAACCAGCTCGTCCAAGGAGTGCTCAGCCATAAGGGACAGGGCATGCGCTTGGTGGTGTTGAACCGTGATCAACGGGCATCTCAGCTCGTCCGCTAGGCGCTCTGCTAGCCTTGATGATAAGAAGCCAGGATGCAGGTCGCACGCTACCACCTCGACCTCCGCCCTCGTCAGGTCGACCAAGTGTTTCGCAGCGTTCTCTAGGAATCGGAGCGTCTCAAGCCGCTCTAAATCGCCGATGTGTTGCGAGATGAACGCCTTGTCTCTCATCAGGATGCAGGAGGTTACGTTGAGTTCGCCGCCCAACGAGAGGACGGTCCTCCTGCTGGTGAAGCCTACGGTGATGGGTGACGGCGCGTAGCCGCGGGAGCGTCTGATGATAGCTTCCTCGCCTGCAACTAGGCGAACGACAGAGTCGTCGCAACGGTGCGCGATCTCTCGGTTGTGAACTAGGAAGTAGTCCACGAATGAGCCCATCGCCTTCAACGCGTCGTCATTCCGTGCAATGATCGGTTCCCCTGGAGCATTCGCGCTCGTCATCACAAACGCTGGTTCCTTCACTCTGTCAAAAAGCATCAGGTGAAGCCCAGTGTATGGGAACATCACGCCGACGTTGTGAAGGCCCGGTGAGATTAACGGTGAGAGCCAATAGTGGCGGCTTTTCGCCAGCAAGAGGATGGGTTTGATGTACGAGGTGAGCAGCTCCGCTTCTAGGGGGGAGACCTCTGCGAAGGATCTCACCGTTTCGACGTCTCTTGCCATTACCGCGAACGGCTTCTCCCTCCTGCCCTTCGTCTGTCTCAGTCTCGTTATCGGCTCGTCTCTGGTCGTGGAAGAGGCTATGTGAAAGCCGCCGTTGCCTTTGACCGCGATGATGTTGCCCTCCTCCAGCAATATGCCTGCTTCGGCTATGGGGTGGTCGATGTCTACAGGCTCTCCCGTTGCGTCGAGAAGCTGGGCTCTCGGGCCGCACTCCGGACAGGCCACGGTCTGAGCGTGGAACCTCCTGTTCAACGAGTCCCCGTATTCCCTCTCGCAGTGGCGACATGTTCCAAATGCGCCCATGGTGGTGTTGGCCCTGTCGTATGGAAGACGCTCAATGATAGTGAAACGCGGGCCGCAATCGGTACACGTTGTGAAGAAGTACTCGAACCTCCTGTCGTGAGACTCCCTCAATTCCCTAGTGCAGGGACCACAGATCGAGGCATCGGGAGACACCACCGACCCCCGAAGCTGCCGTGACTCTGAACTGCTGAGGATCTCGAACTGTTGGAAGCCCTCGGCTGAGTCTTTCTCAACCACCGCCAGGTTGTGGATTCTCGCCAAGGGCGGCTTCTCATTCTCAAGCCGGCGCACGAAGTCATGCACCTTCCCCGCCGCTCCTTCGACCAGGATCTGTACGCTTGCATCAGACCTGTTCCTTACGAACCCCTTCAAGCCTAGGCTTGTCGCGGTCCTGTAGACGAACGGGCGGAAGCCGACACCTTGAACGATCCCGGAGACGATGATCTCCGCCTGCAAGAGGAATTCCCTTCAGACGGCACTGCACGAGCTCTTCGTCAAGCGCCGATGCGAGCCCTATTTAAGGAGTAAGAGCAAGGCGCAGGCTCTGCTGGCAAGCCTTAAGAGCAGCAGGCGGGTTGGCGCCCGGCACTCTAGGTCGCCTTCGATGAATGAGGAGAAGCTCGAGGTCGTCGTCGAAGTCCTACGGCAGTGCAGGGGAGTGAAGCGGTTGAAGCTCTTGACCGACGAAGAGAAGAGACGACTTCTTGAGGTTGAGGCGGAGGTTGAGAGGCGCGTCATCCTTGGGATATGTCCTTCTCTGAACCTGGGTGTGCGAGAAGCCCTCGACAGACCGTTCACGGTAGCGATGGTCATACAGACCTCTGAGTTCCCTTACCCGCACCACCCGCACATGCGCATCGTGCTGGGAGACATGGTTGTGGGCGAACAGGTCTCAGCGAAAGACAGGGTTTCCGAGTTGAGGAGATCCCCAGAGAACATGTTCCTGTGGGACAACTTCGTCGTCTATAGGAGCAGGCTTCCGAGAGACATGGATGGAAGGAGGCGTCTCAGGTTTCTCTATCTGCCTAGGCCGTTTCCGGCGCTCCAAGACCTTGCAGAGGTGCGAGATGAGGTGCTAGGAGTTCCCTCCGCTGAAGGCGACAAGTCTGTCAAGACCCTGCTGGGAGAGATGTCGAGCGAGCCCACACTGGGAACATCACTCATAGGTTTCTCCTTGCGGTGATTCACTCCCGCCTCAAACCCTCGTCACTCGCGCGCAGCAAAGCGGTGTCGTCCAAGTCTTCGACCCGAGGAAGAATCATGCCCCTATCTGCGGCCACTTGCCGGGGTAGATCTATGACTTTCGCGGCCTTTTCCACCGCAGCGGAATCACTGCTGGCGACTAGCTCTCCCGTGAGCACCGCGGCTCGATCGGCGGCCCTGACCGTCGCAGCATCTCCCTCAAGGCCTGAACTCCTCAGTTCTTGCCGAACGATCGAGGACAGTTCGCCGCTCCTTGGAATCGGGGCGTCGAAGAACCAGAGCGTTCGAGACGGCTTAGCGTCTTTGATCACTGAGAGAAGGATTTTGAGCGCTTCGCCAGTCCACGCGCTTATCCTGTAGCGACCCGAGACGCTGGCAACGTCTCTCAGGAGGCCATCGTCACTCATGATGACGAGGACACCACTCAACAGGTTCTCGGTTGTTATGAGCACGTTATAGCCGTCAACTGAGAGGCTTCTCCCAACGATATCACCGACTCTGGCAAGCTTCGTCTTGTGCCTCCCAGCGGCATCTGTATCGTAAACGCACCGGTAGAGGACGAGTCGCTCAATCTGTCTGAGACCATACTTGTCGCCGACGAATCTGACGGCCCCCTCTCGGCGGTATCCACGGGACAGCAGGTACCTCAGGTCCTTCGATGCCTCAGCCAAGTTCGCAGGAGCCAAAACGCCCCGTCCCAGCGTCACTCGATGAAGATCGCGGGCCTACGTGGCTTCGCCTGCGAAGCCTTCCCGCGAGGGTCGTAGCGATCCTCGTCTTCCTCCGCATAGACATCAACCTCTGCCTTGAACTCCTCAGCTAGGAAGGATGCTGCGCCCCGCAGCGCCTCAGCCTCGTCCATCATGGCCACGGCTGTCCACTTGTCCCGGTCCTCCACGGATAACCTCTTGGCTTCCTCCAACGCCGTCTGAGCAACCCTTGCTGCAACCTTTGCCCTTCCCTTCATCTCCGGCTCCCGCAAGACCTGCTTCATGAGATCCCCGAGACCGCCCCCACCTTTCGCCACCTCTGCCGCTGCCCTGTAGATTCGCCATTTCCAGGGCGCCGCGCAATAGTAGCAGATTCTTCTGGCTTTGATCCCTGTCGCCTTCAGAATGTTCGCGGTATCCTCCATCACATCTCTAAGCAACTGCTCGCCCGCTAAGGCCGCGGGGCTGATCCGGCTCGGGTCGTAACGGGGCCATTCGGCGACTGAGATGAGCCCTTCTTGGCTTACCGACTGCCAAAGCTCCTCGCATATGTGCGGTGTGAACGGCGCCATCAGCCTAAGCCAGATACTGATGGCCTCTCTAGGTACAGCTTCTCCGCTTCGTCTGGCCCTCCTGGCGTACCAGCGGAAATCGTTCCAGACTTCGTAGAAGGCTTTCTCAGCTGCGGTCCTCGTCTTCAGCTCCTCTAGGGCCTGAGTGACGTCGCGAATCCTCTCTTGAAGGACACTGATGAGCCACCGGTCGAGTTGGCTCTTAGGTTCCTTGCTCGCCGTCGCTGAAAGCTCCGAGATGAGGTGAAAGTACGCCTGTAGACTGTCCCCGATCTGCTTCACGTCCTGCCTGCGCCAGTTAGGGTCCTCCATACCCTCAGCGCTCAGGGCCAATGCAAGACGCGTGGTGTCTGCCCCAAACTCGTCCAAGGCCTGCTTCAGGGTAACGAAGTTGCCCTTGGACTTCGACATCTTCGCGCCCTCGACCGTTATCAAACCGTTTACGCCAATCCCCTTCGGCCACAGTTCCTCTGGAAAGAGCGCTACATGCTGAAAGATGAAGAACGACAGATGGTTGGGGACAAGGTCCTTCCCTGAATTCCTTACGTCAACAGGGTACCAGTACAGGAACTCCTGCCTCATCGCATCGAGCACGTCTCGGCTGATCCGAGAGATGTTCGAGACCTCACCGACATCGCCTCTTCCGAAGAATACGTAGTCGAAGACCTCACGTGTTAGCTGCTCGGCCTTGATCGCGTGCTTCTTGAGGTGCACGTCAATCGTGTAGAACACGTTGTAGATGGTCGAGTCACTTAGGGTCTCCACTATCCAAGAGTGGTCCCAAGGGAGAGGTGACCCGAGACCCGTACGACGAGCGCAAGCCCAATCCTTCAACCAGTCGATTCTGTCGTGGAAGTATGTCCGTGCAGATTCGGGGTATATCTCTGCTCTGTCTATTGCTTTGTGGGCCCGCATCTTCCATTCTGAGTCGGAGTAGCGTAGAAACCATTGGTCACGTAATATCTTGACTATGCATCGCGTGGTGCACCTGCACATAACTCGTTGGGGGAGCTCGTACATCGAGTCGGCAATTCCAAGGCTCTTGAGGTCGGCTATGAGCCTACTCTTGACCCCCGCGACCCGGCTTCCAGCGTAGACGCCGCAGATAGGCTTGAGGATCCCTCCGTGAAACTCCTTCCTGTAGAGGATGGCGGTCGCCTCCTCAACCTTCAGGTCGAGCTGGTCTCGGACGCCCATCTTTTCGACGAGTTCAATGGCAGGGTGTTCGCCGAATCCTTCGACGCTGATCATAGATATCGGCTTGACGGCCTGCAAGACGGCGGGACCAAGCCCGAACGCCCGAAGTCGTTCTGGATGCTCGTGAAGGTCCTTCAGAGCCATCCAGTCTGCCGGCGCGTGAGAGGGCACGCTGTAGACGACGCCCGTCGCTGAATCAGGGTCGACAAACCAGCCCGGCAGTATGGGCATGGTCCTCCCGGATAGCGGCTCCTGAAAGATCCGTCCTACCAGGTTCTTGCCTTCGAACTCACGCCTGACCTGCACGACCCTGTTCTGCTCCATGAGCTTTGACGCTGCAGAGGCGCTGACTATCCATTTCTCACCATCAACATCGGCCTCAACGTACTTCGCGTCGGGGTTCAGGAAAATGTTCGTGATGCCGAAGATGGTCTCAGGCCTGAATGTCGCCGCCAGCAGGACTGCGTCTCCTAACTTGAACTTGATGAGGGTGTATTCCTCAGGGGAGACACCCTCGCCCTCAAGCCTGTCATGGTCACCTGTGGGGCTCTCGTCGTGCGGACACCAGACGACGGGGTGAGTCCCCTTCGCAACGTAGCCGAGTTCCCTTAGCGTATTGTACTGCCACTCTATGAGTCTGCTGAAGGTTGGCTCAAGCGAAGTTGTGTGAAATTCCCTGCGCCAATCTATCGAGAAGCCCATCTGCTTCAAGGCCTCGCGGCTTTGACGCGTGTAGTATTCGGCCATGTAGACTGGGTCAACGAACCTCTCAACCTCTTCCCTAGGGACGCCGTCTATCTCCGTCAGTATCAGTATCTCCTTCTCGTCACCCTTCTTGATCCTCAAAGCGGCGCCTACAATCGGTTCGCCAGTCCAGTGCCACGCCCATGGGAAGAGCGTCCTGTGGCCCTGCATCCTCTTGAAGCGTGCGTAGATGTCGAGGCGCGTCCCGGTGAAGCCGTGGCCGACATGGAGCGGGCCGTTCATGTAAGGGAAAGGAAAGGTGACGAAGCATTTCTTCCTCGAAGGGTCAGGGTCCGCCTCGTAAAGACAGGTGGAGGCCCATGCGCTTTGCCACTTCTTCTCAATCTGGGCGAAGTTTACTGGCAAGGAACGCACCGTGATGCGAGGAACGTAGCTGACACTCTTGATTTAACTCTTGCCTAACCTTCGTTCGTCACACCTAGGCTTTCATCAACCGTGAACGTGCCTTGGTCCCGGAACTTGGCCGACTTACACGCCACACATGAGCGGCACATACCGAGAGAAGCTGGCTCTTCCTAGACAATTGAGGAGGCAGCCTTCTTCTTCATCTCTGCCTCGGCCTCCTGCTTCTTCTGTTGTTCCTCCATCTCATACCACGTCTTGGTCACCTCTCGATCATACTGCAGCAGTTGGAAGCCGACACGAACGAGGTTCTTCAGCATCTCCCTGATCATCTTAGGCTCCATCTTATCCATTATGTAGAAGTTCGTGAACCAATCATCGAAGCCTTTGAGGCTCTGTTCATATGTAGCGAGGAGCTGTCTGCCAAACCGTATCATCTCCGCCTTATTCATCGACTCGATTTTCTCTTCTAGGTTCTTTCTCTCCTTCAGCAGAAAGTCAACGTACTGGTAAAATGACACGCCGCTTGCCCACCTCGGGTCAATAGACCCAGAAACATCTACTTAAGGCTTAACGGCCCGTCAAGTCGCAGCTTCGGTCGTGGCCCTCAGTGTTGTACTCTCGTCGTCTGCTCTACTCGGCGCCCATCATGGCTCTCAGAATGCTCATGTTCACCTTGCCTGCCCTGTGTACTGTCCCGGTCTTCACGTTGTTGACGGTGACGGAGGCGGGAGCGAACAGGCCTGCATCTACCTTGTAGAAGTCGAAGTTGGCGGCTTTGAAGACGTCGTAGAAGGGTCGTCCATAATCTCTTGAGGCTGATGATGGAGCCTGTTCGACGACCTTCGCAAGGGTTTCATCATCATCGCAGCTGACCGTGTAGTACGCTTGGCCGCCAAAGAGGATAACATCGTTCGTTCTTCCCATCGCCCTCGCAGTTTTAGGATGCAGCGGCGCGACTGGCGCTTGCCCGCAGCCGTGCAGAATGGTTTTGGGGTCTAAACCCAACGTGTGAAATTTGTGAACGCCCGTCTCGACCACTCGCCCGGAGATCTGGACGGACCCGGCCAGGCTTGATGTCGGCGTTACAACCGCGTAGAGATGGTCGACGGCGACACCGCACTTGTCTGCAATATAGGTGGCGACCTCTTCTGCGGGGAGGCGGTCTGTCTCAAGGACTATCACGGCTACGTCTGAAGAGTCCCTGTATCCCACCTGCTCGTAGAGCCTTTGCGGCTCGAGCGCGAGCGCTCTCGCAGGGCCCGAGCCCATCGCGAAGAAGTCACCTACCTTGATTCTCCAGCCCGCAAACTGCGACGCGAGTGTGGCGATCGCTGGTTGGTCTGTCGAGACGAAGACAGCTGGGATGGAGAGCTCACCATACTGCCCGTTTGAGACGTAGGCGTGCCCGAAGCCGCCTAGACAGATCTCCGTCACGGCCTCGCCCGCGCGATATCCACCCCTAACGGACACGCCGGCGTCGACAACCGTGGCGCCGTTTTCCGTTCTTCTCACCATGACGCCGTACTTATCACTGTCGTCGATGAGCCTCTGGACAATCTCTAGGGCTCGCCGATTGACGCTGACGTTCGACATCGCTCAACAACCTGTGATGCTGTGTGCCAGGAGCTTGCGCCAAGTCTGATAAAAGAATATCCTATCAGTTCTCTCGCCCAGATAAGAGGCGAGGCATTTAAGAGCAACTAGGACACAAGTGATAAAGAGTTCTGGTTAAGGCCGGCTGTTCCATATGAGCCGCGATGAATCCGCGCCGAGCGCTTCGTCCTCACCCGTTGAG
>CAYRUY010000015.1:0-7348 GCA_964427455.1 uncultured Candidatus Bathyarchaeia archaeon
TTCAAGGACCTAGCCGTCGGCTTAGCGGGCGCAGCCTCGGCGGGCATGGGCTTCGCAGGCATCATGGGCCAGGTCGAGGACATCCAGCTAGCCGTCGCTAGGGCGAGCAACCGCGTCGAGGACGCGAACCTAGGCGTGATACGAGCCCAACGCAGCTTGAACGAGGCCCTTGAGAAGTATGGAGTCGGTAGCGCGGAGGCCGAGGAGAAGGCCTTAGCCTTACAGGCGGCTCAAAGCCAGCTCGCAATCGCGGAGGAAGCACTGCGGAACGCTCACCAAGGTCAGATCGCGTCGATGACGCAGATGGCAACGCAGCAACTGCCCATGATGGCCGTCGGCATGGCTACGCTCTACGCGTCGATGGGCCCCATCGGCCTCGCGATCGCCGGAGTCACGCTCGCCGTGCAACTCTTCGCTAAGGCTTGGAGCGAAAACTGGCTTGGCATCCGCGACATGCTCGGCCCCGTCATAGACTCGATCATTGGCACGATTCAAGGCCTCATTAAATGGCTTCAAGACGCCGTCGATTGGTGGTCGAAGCTCCTCGGGCTTCAGGAGAAGCCTGCCGCCAAAGAGGTGGCCGCCGAGGTTGAGACCGCTGGGGCAGGGATGGCTGCGGCTGGTGAAGAGTACGGCATCACATACGCGGGCGCAGGCCCTGGCATCCCGGAGGCTCAGGCCGGAGGCTTCGTCAGACGCGGAGGCCTAGCGTATCTGCACGCAGGCGAGAGCGTAGTGCCGGCCGGAGGCCAAACGGTCACCGTGAACTTGAGCGTCGGCCAGGTCAACAGCCCGGCAGACGAGGAGCGCCTAGCCCGGCGCGTCGCGGATGAGGTTGCGTTCCAGCTTTACAGGAGGCATACAAGGCTTTGAGCGTCAACCTTCACAAGGTCTTCGTAGGCAGCGTGGATAAGGCCGCGTACGTGGTAGGCTGGAGCACGGAGCAGAGCGTCACTTACGGTGCCCGTTCTGCCCGCGTAGAGTTCACGCCTGAGGTCTCGGTTGATATCCCAAACACAGTTGAGATTCAGGGCTATCATGAGGGCTCTTGGTACACGGTCTTCAAGGGCATCGTCGTCCGTAAAGCCTTAACGCTTGCAGAGAACCGGCTCGCGGTTGACTGCCTAGACTACACGTATTACCTCTTTCACCGCCAAGTCTACGGGAAGAGCTACCAAGACAAGACGACAAAGGAGATGATTCAAGACCTCATATCGACGTACTACACAGACATAACCACGACCAATGTCTACGCGTACACAACGAGGCGCGACAAGATATTCGATAAGCTCTCAGTCTTCGAGGCTCTCCGCCAGCTTGGAACGCTTGAGAATGAAGCCGACTTCTGGGTGAACGCGTCCAAAGACCTCTACTTTAAGCCGCAGAGCGAGGAGGCCGCGGCCAGCGTCACGCTCACCGAGGGCATGAATGTCCTCGAGGCCTCGAAGCGGGTCGAGGATTCGAAGCTTGCGAACTACGTGAAGGTCGTCGGAAACATTGCGAAGATGCCTCAGAACGGAGACCGTTGGACGGAGGGTGTGGCAAGCGAATGGGGTGGGTCGCCTGCACCGACAGACGAAACTAACAGGGTAAAGGTTGGCAGTTACTCGCTTCTTATCAACCCTCAGATCGGCAGCGACGGTGTCTGGTATCCTTCTGGTAAGAATTGGGCTAGGGACCTCCAAGGGTTCAACAAAATCCATCTATGGGTCTGGCGTCTCAGCCCATCTTTCTCAGAATATCTGCGGATTCGTTTCTACACGAGTGCAGGCAACTATCACACGTATACTAGCCCGGCCTTGCCGGATAATGCTTGGACTGAACTAGACGTACCTTTCAGCAGTTTCTCTGCGGTAGGGTCGCCTTCATGGTCGAATATTAACTGGCTAGAGTTCCAAGATGGGTCTGCTACGATGCACTTCTACGGTCCAATCGACGAGCTTTATCTTTACGGTCCACAGATTGTTAAGGAAGCATCAGATGCTACAAGCCAAAGCACGTACAGACGCAGAGACATCACCATAACGGACAATACGATATACGACCCGCAGTTCGCTCAGAACTATGCGACAGCGTATAAGGACGCGTACAAGAACCCGTACACGCTGCTGGGGCTCCGCTGCATCTTCCTACCAGGCCAGGTTGAAGCCGGACAGAAGGCAACCGTGAATATACCGACGCTCGGCATCAACTCGCAAACTTACCGCGTCCTAAGCTGCTGCCATACTGTCCCATCGTTAGAGACGGAGCTGGAGCTATGTACGGTGACGCCTCTCAGCCTCGAAGAGGCCCTCGCGAGGAGTCGGCGTGAAATCGAAGACTTGCTTAGGAGGACGGTGTAATGAGTGAGCGTGAAAACCTCCTATGTCGTCGCCGCGTCCTAAATGTAAGTCTAGACCGTGACTTAGGACTGATAACGATAGCTCTTGCAAATGGTGACCAGTTAAGCATGAGCTTAATGGCCTACGAAAGACTTGGCGGACCGCGACCCGGACAAGTCATCGTCTACGAAATCTTACAGATTCAGAACGACGAAGGCCAAAAGGAGGGCTTTCGGCGTGTTTTGGAGAAAGGTGAACTCATGCCACAAACGTTACCAGGTCCTAGAGGGAGGTAATAAAGACGAGAAGCATTAAGAAGATAACGATACCGGCAGTTATCGCTACACTGCTTCTCTTCTCGGGGACAGCACTTGCAGCCATGTCTAGCACGGTCCGCGTCAAGTCATCCGGCATCATAGCTTCAACGGTTGTCGGCGTCTACTCTGACAGCGGTTGCACGGTAAGGTTAACGTCTATCGACTGGGGAACCCTGTATCCGGGCGAGAATCGTAGCGTAGTCGTCTACGTCAAGAACGAAGGGACCGTTCCAATAACGCTTAGCCTCTCAGCGACGAACTGGAACCCCGCAGCCGCGTCGAACTACATGACGCTAAGTTGGGACTACAATGGAGGTGCCCTACCCGTTAACGCCTCGATGTTGACAACGCTAACGCTGAAGGTCTCTTCGACAATCACCGGAATAGCCGCGTTCAGCTTCGACGTAGTGATAACAGGGAGTGGATAGAATGGCAATATCTCTAACGCAGCGTTTGGCAAATCTAGAAGCCCCTCCCGAACTTCGACTCCTACTAGCGACTGTCGATAGCCTACCGACAGCCGAGAAGCCAAATACCATCGTGAAAGTAGGCGAAAGCCGCCTAGCCGTTGAAGCCTCGCTCGTCCAAGTCGCGGCCGGCGACAACGTACTGCTCCTGGAGTTACGCGGTGAAAGGACCCTCTATCTCGTCCTATTCCGGATTCCAAGCGTGGTGAGACGAGGATGATAGAGCTTTCAGACGGCTCAACGCTTGTAGAGGTTAAGGAGACCGGTCCCGTAGCGAAGAGCCGCCTATACCGGTACGTACGCAAGTTCCTTCCGAGCGGCTACAGGTACGCGTTGCGGCAGATGGGTTGTGAAGGCGTAGAAGTGAAGCTTAAGGGACTGCTTGACGGCAGCAGTTGGCTTACCGACAAGGACAAGCTCCAGGCATGGCATGGTGGAAACACGCTTCTCGACTACTGGGACGGTGTGGAAGAGGTCAACCCGATCGAGATCGCGGATGACGGTCAAGCGGCGTTCTGGACGCTTGTTAAGATGAGCGGCGGGTCGAACCTCATCGATGTAAGCGTAGCGGACGATTCAACGAAGCAACAGCGAGGCTTGAATTGCCTCAAGATAACCGCCGTCTCAGGGAGTACCTGCGCACGCTGGTATCTCCGCCATAACTACGGCTCCGCACAGGATTGGTCAGCCAAGGCGTTCTTCGTACTCTACTGGTATGGGGCTAGCTCAGGCTCCGTCATCCGCATCGTCATCAACGGAAGCTCTGGGGCTTGGACCGACAAGTACCTTTACACGTTCACCGACAACTGGACGGGCTGGAAACGCCTCGTGATAGCGAAGAGCAGCTTCACAGTTGAGGCCGGTAGTCCATCTTGGGCGACCGTCTACGCGGTCCAGATTGAGCAGGGGACTGAGAACAAAACGGCGACATGGTACATGGACCGGATGGCATTCGACGCGGCTGTGAAGATAACGGAGCACGGCTGGGAGCTGGTCCCAGGCTGGGCTGAGATGCTTCGCGTCAACCTAATCCTGAACGAGGTATAGGAGAATGAGCGTGGCCGTCTATCTTCCGAGCCGCAGCCTAACCGTTAAGCTTGGAAACGGCAGCCTGACCGTGCAGGTCCCGTTTGGAGGCGCCGATATCTTCGACGCGTCCAACTTCGAGTCGGCACATTTCCTCAGTTTGTCAAGCCCCGTGATCATTGTCACCTTGGAGGTGAAACCGTAACATGGCTGGTGTAAGAAAGTATCCGCCGATAATCGACTCAGCGGCCTGGAACAACCTTGTAGATTACTTGGGCGGTGAATCAGGAGAGGGACGGCTACATCCGCTACGAAAGGCGCATCCAATTGCAGCTCCAGAGACGTGTGTTGTCTTTTGCTTCGACGACGGCCTTGCGAGCCACTATGCGGAAGCTTACCCGAAACTCGCCGCGAAGGGCTGGCGAGGAACATGCTTCATCATGACCAGCTTCATCGCGCAAGGCATCGTCGGCTATATGACGGCTGCTCAAGTGAAAGCTCTTAGAGACGCCGGTTGGGAGATAGGTAACCACACGACGAACGGCCCCGCTTTCAACACTTTAACACGGGCTGAAATCGAGGCCGAGGTTCAAACGTCAAAGAACTGGATTGAGCAGAACATCGAAGCTCCATGCTTGAGTTTCTCTTATCCAGGATACATCTACTTAGATAAGGACGGCGTCTCCGCGAAGGACCTGGTTGCCCGGTATCATCCATACGGTTGCCAAGGCTCAGGGACAGGCTGGGACGGTTACCCAAGCCAAAGCATTTTGAGGCGGTCGCTTGACGACTCATCTTACACGCAGCTTTCAACGTGGCTAAGTGAGGCCGCTGCGGCTAGTAAGAGCCTAGTACTTGCCACACATCTTATCGCAGACAGCGGAGGGATAACGCCGGCACACTTCCAGACAGTCTTAGACCAAATCGCAGCGAGCGGTTATGCGGTCCTTCCACTGCGCGATCTAGCTGCAAGGCACGGCTTTCCCCTCGCGATGTGGCCTGAGAAAACGCATATTCACTCAACTCACGACCACAACGCTACGGTGAGTAAGAGAAGAAAGGTCTTCATTCCCGTACTTACGGCGGACCTTGGCTTAACGAGTGCTCAAGACATGACCACGGGAGGCGTTCTCCTTAACCTAGCTGATTTTGACAGAGTCGTAGCCGTAACGCTCATGTTAGCTGCAACTCCGGACGCTAATCAAACCTATACCGTCGTCCTTAAGAACGCAACTGACGCTTCAGTAATCTCTGGCTCAACGATAACGTTTGCCGAGTCATCTACGGCACTCACCTGCAAAGAAAGCGGGGATTTCCTTGCGAACATGCCTTCAGGCCAGAAGAGATACATCATGCGTCTAGACAGCATCACGGGTGGAACGTTCAGAACTCGTGGCTGTGGAGTGATAGTGATAGCACAGAGTGGATAGGAGGGATGAAAGATGTCGGTTACCGTTAAGAAAGGAAACTACGGCTTTGTCATAACGTTCAACGTGAAGAACAGCGATGGGACGGCGAAGAACCTTACAGGCTACACGGTCACGCTCAAGGTATGGGTCCTAGGAGCTGCCTCGGTTAAGTTCACCGGAGCCTGCACCGTCACAGACGCGTCAGGCGGGGTCTGCACCTACACTGTGGCGGAGACGAACTTCGATACGGTCGGCTCCTACCTTGCGGAGCTAGAGCTTACCAGGAGCGGCGTCGTCGAGGATACGGAGACCTTCCCCATCCTGGTGGAGGCCACCGCTCCTTGACGCTGGGGCTAACGCCTGAAGCAGCCTTCTGGGCCGCGCTCGGCTTCGTCTCCGCAAGGGCGTTTGGGAAACGCTTCGACCGGACGTTGAAGAGCACGCGTTGGTTCAGGCGAAGAGGGTGGCTGCTCCGAGGCCTCCTCGCAGGGCTTCTCGACGCCTGCCACCACTGGGAACTAGGGTTGCTCCTGTGGTTTTATGCGCCGCCTTGGAGTCTCCCGACGGGTTTCAACCAGCCGCTGCAGTGGCTGGGGCTCGGCCTCTTCGTAGACGATATGCCCGATGTGCCAACCCGGTTCAGGCGGTACTTCTCCTACCTCAGCCTCGGCGGCGGCGCCTTCAGCGCGGGAAACGAGGCAGGCGAAGGAAGGAGGTAAACCATCGATTATGGAAGAGCCTAGTCTTGCTCAGAGAGGCGAGAGGCCTAACATAGGCGACTTCATCCACATCTACTGGAACGACAGCAGCAAGGTAGACCGCGGCGCCTTCGGTCCGCCTGAATGCCTCGCCCATCACTACGGCATCTACGCCGGCCTATGGGGCAAGAACAAACGCCACGTTAGGCTGTACTTCGGCGACTTCGCAGACGGCTACGAGGCGACCTTCATGGACATCCTCGAAGAGAACGTCGACTGGAGCCGCCTAGAGGTGATCATCCCGGGGCTAGTTCCAGCTGAGAGGATCAATCACATCAGGCGTTTCTCACAGCTGTTGAAGAGGAGAGGATGGGTCTGAACACCTGGACAGGCTGGATCGAGACGGCTTTCTCGAAGCGCTCCCGGCGAAGGCCTTTGATGAAGGGCTCAGGCCAGAGGAGGCTCCCGCCGTCAAAGACGCTCGTCTACGGGGTTGCAGTCGCGTTCTACTCCATCGGCGTCCTAGCGGTCCTGGAGATAGCCCACATGCTCCTCTTCCACCAAGTTCAACCAGAAGCCCTGAACGCGATCGTCTTCCTCAGCGGCCTCGTCCTCGGAGCCTTCTTCACCAACACACAATCATGAAGGGCTGAGAAGAGGAGTTTTCAATCAGAGCTGGTTCCCACTAGGTTTCGGCTGATTCAGGGCGAGAGGCGCGCTCCTTTGATGCTGTTAAACGCACGGTAAAGCATGGTGAAGGGCGCTGTGAACGCACGGTTAACGGTACGGGTTCCCCTCATCCTTGAGGTGCAGGTGGAACGTGAAGATCTCTACTGGCGCGTGAAGAAGCTCATCGAAACGTTGGAGAGCAAGATCTACGCGAGGAGGACGAAGCAACGCGAGAGGGTAACGGCGACGAGACTCTTGGCCGAGCTAGTCAGCAAGGCCAGCAAGGTTCTGAGCGACTACGAGGTGGAAGCCCTTGAACGCGAGATTGCGGAGCTTGAGGCGGAGAGCCAAGGGGCTGCGGAGCCGGAAGGAGAAGCCTCAGGTCCAGTTTCCCGCTGACCCCGTCGAGTTCGCCCATCAACTGCTGGGCTTCAAGCCGAC
>CAYRUY010000015.1:7448-30119 GCA_964427455.1 uncultured Candidatus Bathyarchaeia archaeon
AGTTTCCCGCTGACCCCGTCGAGTTCGCCCATCAACTGCTGGGCTTCAAGCCGACCGCCTACCAGGAAGCCTTCCTTAGGGATGCTTCGAAACGCGTTCTCCTCCGTTGGGCGAGACAGACCGGGAAAAGCTATGCGATCGCGGCTAAAGCCATCTGGTACGCGGCGAACAACCCCAAGACGTTGACGCTCATAGTGGCCCCCAGCCTCAGACAGAGTATGCTCCTTAGCGACCGAGTCCAAGATCTGTTAGCACATGTCAAGCCCGAGGTCAGGAAGGCGCTCGTCGCGAAGCAGCAGAGAACCGTCATACGCTTCAGGAATGGCTCAAGGATCGTCGCCCTACCGAACAGTGAGAACCTCCTCAGGGGTTTCACGGCCGATACCATCATAGCAGATGAAGCGGCGTTCTTCGCGAACGACGAGGAGATCTTCCGAAACGTGTTAACGCCTATGCTTGCGACGACCGGCGGAAGCCTCACAGTCTCCTCTACGCCTTGGGGTAAGAACAGCGTCTACTACGAGTTGAACAGCGACCGTAGGTTCAGCAAGCACGTCGCGACGTGGGAGGACGCGTTGAAAGCCGGCGTATACAAGCCTGAAGCCGTAGAGGAGATACAGGCCCTCGAGAGGCTTAGGCCTGAAAAGTACAGGATGGAGTACCTCGCCGAGTTCGTCGACGACGTGGACTCATGGTTGTCCCAGGACCTTCTGGCGAAGTGCATCGACGCGAGCCTAGGCTATCGGGACTTCCAGAGCGAGGCGGAGGGCGAGTTCTACGTGGGCTGTGACTTCGGAAAGGCTCAGGACTACACGGTTATCGCCGTAGTTGACAGAGGCCGAGACGCTCCCAGCCTTGTGCACCTCCACCGTTTCCCCCTGGGAACCGCCTACGCCTCGGCCATAGGCTACGTGAAGGCGCTCACAGACCGTTGGAAAACCATCCACGCCGTCTGGACAGACATCACCGGCGTAGGCGAGTACATAACGGAGGATATGCGGAACGGAGGCATCCCCGGCGTGAAAGGAGTCACTTTCACCGTCGCAGAGAAAGAGAGCCTAGCCCAAGTCCTCAGAGACCGGATGAGCCGCGGCCTCTTCCGAATACCGTACGACCGCGAGCTGATCGACGAGCTTAACGTGGAACGATACGAGCTTACGAAGACGGGGCACATCCAGTTCAGCCACCCGGAGGGCGCGAAGGATGACCGCTTCTGGGCCGTAGCCCTCGCCGTAGCCGCAGTGCCCGCAGTCGAGCCTAGCTTCACCTTGCTCGGAGGCCGAAGACCTTGACGCTCTTCACGCTTCGCCTACCTGCGAGGAAGCCTAAGCTCCTCGTCAAGGTCGACAGGTCCTTCAAGACTCGCTCTGAGCTGACTCAGCGAACGATGGCTGTCGCGGAGGCCTTCGGGATAGGCGTCGACGAAGAACAGACGTGGCCCGTGTACCGCGGCTTCCAGGTGGAGGTTAACCCCGGCGACGTGGTCTACATCACAGGCGAGTCGGGCGGCGGCAAATCTCTACTCTTGCGAGAACTCGCGGACCAAATGCGTGAGAGCCCAGGGTTTGGAAAAGTGTTGATGGACGCGCAACTTGCGGTCTCGCCACAAGAGGTTCTGGTTGAAGGGCTTGGCGCCACCGTGGACGAAGCCTTGAACTGCCTCAGCCTCGCCGGGTTGAACGAGGCTTTCCTCTGGGTGCGACAATACAGCCAACTGAGCGAGGGGCAGAAGTACCGCTACCGGATGGCCACAATGCTTGCTTCCAGAGCCTCAACCTGGCTTTTCGACGAGTTCGCCGCGACGCTAGACCGCGAGACGGCACGGATCGTAGCCTTCAGCCTTCAGAAGACCGCTAGGCGGACGGGCCGCACAGTGGTCGTCGCGACCAGCCACGATGACCTGTTCGAAGACTTGAAGCCGAGCGTTCACATCGAGAAAGGCCTCGGCGCCGAGGTTGAGACCCACCGGCACGCGAACGAGCCGAACGCCGCCTGCACGGTTCTCACAGGCGTCGAGATCAAGCCTGCCACGATGAGAGACTACAAGGCCCTAGAGTTCTTCCACTACAGGGCCGGGCGCCCGTTCGGCGTCAAGAAGGTCTTCGGCGCATGGCTGGGACGCCGCCTCGTCGCAGCGATCGTCTACAGCCTATCGCCACGGTTATGCGCGGCCAGAACCAAGTTCCTAGGCTACGCCCCAACCTCAGCGGAGCTGAACAGGGATTTCCTCACCATAAGCCGCGTCGTCGTCCATCCGAAGTATCGAAGCATAGGCTTGGGCACGAGGCTTGTCAAGGAGACCCTCCCCCAAGCGGGAAGCCGCTTCGTAGAGACAATAGCCGTCATGGCTAGGTTCAACCCGTTCTTCGCCAAAGCAGGCATGACATCGGTCGACGCGTCAAGCAGTTTCCGAGACGGATGCCGACGCATCATGGAAGCCCTCCGACCCTACGGGTTCCACCCAAGCCTCGCACCGAGCGCAACCTACAACCTTAAGCTTCTGAACGGCCTCTCGGACATCGGGAAAGCCGAGGTTCTCGACATCATCATACGGCATTCTTTCCTGGCGACCGGTGACCTCTATGCACGGAAACTCCCGCCTGCCGAAAAGGTGAGCGCAGACTTAACCGCGGACCCAGCCCTTCTCGCGAAGGCGATACGCTCCCTCGCAATAAGAGCTCAGGAGAAACGATACTACATATGGGTCTCAAACAGCCCCTATGGAGGTCTGGTGGAGGAAAAGGAGATAACTTAGCCTCAGGCGCATGATCCGCCCCAATAGGGCGGCAGGGGAACAGTTGATGTATCGAGTGGGGACGCCGGGGACCTACTGGCTTATTGGCGGTAACGTCGCGGTCTTCGTCCTGCTCCTGTTGGGCGGCGGCCCGCTTTACAGGCTTCTAGGCCAGGTCGGCGTCCTGGTGCTCCGATACGGCTTCTACTGGCAGCTCTTCACCGCGCTCTTTGTCCACTTCGACATCCTCCACCTAGGCTTGAACATGGTCGCACTCTTCTACTTCGGGTTGATGAACGAAGCGATCTACCGTAAGCCGCGTTTCCTAACGATCTACTTCAGCACAGGGCTGTTAGGCAACATCGCCTCGCTCTTTCTCCTGGCGCCTCAAACAGTTTCAGGAGGCGCGTCAGGAGCCATCTTCGGCATCATAGGCTCGTACGTGATTTACCAGCGGAAAGGCCAGCAGCTTGCAGGCGCCCTCGTCTACGCGGCGCTCATCTTCATTCAAAGCATGGGCTTCGGCGTCAACATCTTCGCCCATCTCTTCGGCCTGATAGGAGGCCTAATCCTCGGGCTACTCCTAACGCCTCACGGAACCTAGCAAACGCACGCCAAGCGAAGAGGTTGGAGGGCTCTATTCCGTATGAACGGGTCGACAACCCAACGGTGGACGTGAGGGCCACGATCATACTCTAGATTTTCGCGCTCCGCGCGGCCGAGATCAGATCGTTGAGGAGTCTCTTGTTCTGTTTGTCATACATGTTAGCCAACTCTCGGGCGATATCCTTTGGGATGCCTTGTTCTGTCAGTTCCTCGGCGAAGCTTCTCTTTGCACGCCAGATACTCCATCGGAAATAGACTAGGGCCCAGAGTAGAGAAAAGAGGAGTTTAGGGATGTAGTAGGCGCTCTTGAGGATGCCCTTAACGGAAGGCATGACCATCCCCGGGAGAAGAGAGGGTTTTTACTCCTCCTTCTCCTTTGTCTTCTCTAGGATTTGCTTCTTGATCTCTTCCCCGATTTCGCCGCCTTTGCCCGGGCGTACTCCCTTGAGGATCTCACTGATATTAGTGAGCATTCCGACGTAGTCCCTAGTCATCTTCAAGGCGTCTTCGTCAGGGATGCCTCCCCGTTTAAGCTCGCTGTAGTAGCCTGCTGCGGCCCTTCCCATTTCCCTCGCGGCTTCCTCTGAGAATACGCTGGAGATAACTCCTTTGATGAGGGCGGGGATCTTCTCCGAGACGACTCCTAGGATCTCAGACACCTCCTCTGCATCGGACACATGCTTGGGCTTCTGTTGCTCTTCGCTCATGTCGCTTTCACCTCCGGTTCACACCATGATCTGGTCAGTCGAGTTAATCCTTCTGGAAAAAAGTGACCAATCTCTTGATCACTGAGCAAGCTCGTATCTGTGGCCTAAGCCCTCCGCCTCGCGGACGGCACCGTTCTCTTCCAGCCTCTTCAGCCTTTCTCGTATGATTCTCCTAGACGCCTTTCCCCTGACAGCTTGGACTTCTCGCGTGATCTGGGATACGTTAAGCGATCCTTTGACGGCTAGAATCCCGATGATGGTTTGGGAGAGGGGGTCTTTCACCACCGTTCTCCGGCGGAGAAGCCTTCGCGCGGCGGTCAACCTCTCGAGAACCTTTACGGGCTCGCTGTAGAGGGCGACGCTTTGCCTCATGCCCCTGACGGCGGAGGCGAGGTAAGGGTATTCCCCAGACAGCAACAGAGCCTCTTCTATGATGTCCAACCGTTTCATGATGGCGTCCAATTTCCTGCTCAAGTCTCCAAGTCTGTCGTCAGCACCCTCGGCCATTCCACTCCCGCCAAACTGACCTGCAGCCAATAAGGCTCTACGGTCTCAGAGTTCGAAGAGGCTCCTACTACCTGTTCGCGACCGCGATCAGCCGTAAGGAAGATCGCCTTAATAGCTTTACACCTCGACATCCAGCGCGCAAAGCCCTCCGTGCGCTAGCTAGCCCTAGGGGAGCAGAGCAAGTCACGCCAAGTATAAATACCCGAGAAGCCGGGGCGCTGATCGCCTGAAGGTGGAGTGCTTGGACAAGGACATAGCTGATTTTGCACTCGAATACTCTTCAAGCAAGGAGGTCGAATACGCTGAGGTTAGAGCCCACAGAGAAGACCGCACAGAACTCGTCATGAAGAACGGCGCTCTGGACGCCTACGTTTCAATGGTGGACCGCGGGTTCTGCGTTCGCATCTTGGCCGGAGGTGGAATAGGCTTCGCCTCCACGAACAAATGGACGAGGGAAGAGGCTAAGGCAATCGTTGATATCGCGTACAAGTTTGCCAGAATGGCGAAACGCAGAGACAAGATCACCTTTGCCGAGGAGAAAGGCGCCAAAGCGAACTGGAAGGTGGAGGAGAAAGAGAAGGCTGGAGATGTCGCGCCGGAAACGCGGATAAAAACGTTGATGGAAATAGACAAGGAGTTGACTTCCCAAGGAGTAAACGTAGCCGCGAGAATGTTCACCTTCGAAGTGAGCTTGACAGAGAGATATTTCTCCAACACTGAGGGCTCGGTGATCTCGTCCTACGTTCCGAGAATCGGCGCCCACGGATTCATAACTGTGATTGAAGACGGGAAACCTGAGCAAGCTTACAAGCAGTTCGGGTACGCTGGCGGCTGGGAAGCCCTCCAAGAGTGGAAGATAACTGAGCAGATGATTAGCGAAGCAAGGGTGTTACAGAGGGTGATCAAAGAAGCGAGGGCGGTCAAGCCGGGGAGAATGGACGTCGTCTGCGGACCGAACGTGGCGGGCATAGCTGCTCACGAGTCTTGCGGGCATCCCATGGAAGCCGACAGGATACTGGGCAGAGAGATGAGCCAAGCAGGCAGGTCTTTCATCTTTCCTGGCGGGCCCTACTGGCTGGGAACGAGAATCGGCAGCCCCGTGGTCACGATATTAGATGACCCAACGGTCGAGAACAGTTATGGCTACTACGAGTACGACGACGAAGGTATCAGGGCGAGGCCTAGGTACCTCTACAAGAACGGTGTGATCAACGAGTTTCTACACAACCGAGAGACTGCTGCTAGATTGGGCACGAGAAGCAACGGTGCGTCAAGGGCCGTAGACTATGACCGCGAAGCCATCGTGCGGATGGCGAATACCTTTGTGCAGCCGGGCGACATGACGGAGGAAGAGATATTAGAAGACGTGAAGCAAGGCATCTACATGCGGTCCTTCACCGAATGGAACATAGACGATAAACGTTTCAACCAACGTTACGTGGGACGCGAGGCTTACTGGATAGAGAACGGAGAACTGAAGCATTCGGTAGCGCGGCCTGTCATCGAAACGACGACGCAGGTCTTCTGGACTGCCGTAGATGCGGTATCTAAGAGAGTCGAGTATAGCGCAGCGACCTGCGGAAAAGGCGACCCTATGCAGGGCGTGCCCGTCTACACGGGAGGCCCGATGATCAGGCTTAGAGGGGTGTATATGAGATGAGCGAAGCGATTGCCAAGACCGAGGAGATCGTGAAGAAAGGTAAGGCTCTTGGCGCTGATGAGGTCATAGCTAGAACGACCTTCGGCCAGTATCGCCAAACACGGTTCAGTAACAACCAGATCGACATAACCGTTGCTTGGAACGATTACGTCACCGACGTAGCCTTATCTTGGAGGAAGCGGTTTGTCGCCACTCAGATACGCAACTTCCAGAACATAGACGAAAACATGAAGCGCCTCTTTGAGATCGCGAAGGTTTCAAAGGAGAACCCTACTTACGGAGGCGTTGCGAGGGGAAAGCTCCGGTACCAGAAGAGCAAGGCAGACGAGGCTGTAGGAGGCCTTGAAAACCCGGCTGAATGCGTTTTCGAAGCGATAGAAGCAGCTCGAAGAGAGGCCGGGCCGGAGACCGATGCAGGCGGGATCCTCCTCACAAGACTTGAGGACGTTTACCTTGTCTCTTCTGAAGGCCCTATCGGTGAGGACCATAGATCCGCCGTAGAGCTTTCTATCAGGGCCTCTTCGCAGAGGGAAGCCTCAGGCCACGGGGTTGAATGCAGCTCAACCCTCAAGGGCTTCGACCCTGCGAGAGCGGGGAGAAAGGCTGGGGAGATAGCGAGGTTGGCGAAGAACCCTGAGGCCGGCGTGGAAGGACGGTACGACGTAGTCTTTGACCCCTTATTCGCCGGGTCACTGCTGGCCATGTGGGGCTCTATGACCTCCGCCTACACCGTGATGGTTCAGTTGTCTATCTTCGTGAACAAGCTCGGTCGGAAAGTGGCATCGGACATAGTGACTTTACGCGACGTGCCCGCCTCGTACTCCGTAGGTAACAGGGTCTTCGACGATGAAGGGGTGCCTGTGAAAGAGAACGTGTTGATCGGCAATGGCGTGCTTAAAACGTACTTGCACAACACTTCCACGGCGAAGATTTACAAGACTGAAACCACGGGCAACGCAGGACTCGTTGCGCCTACGCCTTGGAGCCTTGAGATGGACCCAGGCGACATGAGCAGAGACGAGATGTTCCATGACGTAAGACGCGGCTTGTACTTGACGAACACATGGTATACAAGGTTTCAGAACTACGCAACAGGAGACTTCTCGACGATTCCGCGCGACGGCATCTTCCTCATCGAGAAAGGCGAGGTTAAAAGGTCGTGGAAAGACATACGCCTAAGCGATAACGCGCTAGGAATGTTGAACAACATAGCGGGCATATCCAAAGAGCGGCAGCACGTTCACTGGTGGGTTGAAGCAGACCCGCCGTCACTCTCGCCGTACATTCTCATGAAAGATGTGCAGATGACAAGTCCTCATACCTGACGAGCCACCAAGAGCCGGACAACGAGAGTGCCTCATCTTTCACGCTCTGGTATCGCGAATAGACCCCTTAGCCCAGCTCCTCAGGCCTACTCCTGCGTATACCGGAGGGTTCATCGAAGTGCTCATCGTAGGACATTATCTCATTGATCCCGTGCACCTTCATGGCTTGTAGGGTTGTCGCGTCGTCGAAGTCTAATCCGTGCTGGTGCATATGCTCCGTTGCGGCAATCCTATCGGGGATGTTCAAGTAGTGGATTCTCAACCTTTTGTAGGCGTACAGGTTTGAAAGGAAGGTGCCTAACTCCTTCCACGTCCCGCCGTAATTGTGTTGGTTAATTTGGCTGGAGACCCCAGCTTGTGACCTTCGTTGGAGTGATCACAAGAATGTACTCGCTCCAACCTCCTTCTTCAATTGGATAACTCTCTTGATACTTTGGGTACTTCTTGTAGATGAGATCTCGACCAATTTGATGAAGCTTGCCTCTCGAAATCAATTCTGCCTTTCCACTCACCATCACTCCCTGGATGTCCTCCCAACTGGTGAAATCGTCGACGACAAATGCGACCCTCGGGTTTTCCCTTATGTTTCTGGCTTTTTTTGAATCATATTTTGTGTTTAAGTACAGCCTCTCCCCATCTAGTGCGTAAGCCAGGGGGGCTACATGAGGAAACTGGTCCCTCGAGACTGTGGCTAACCTACCCAATTGCTGTTTTCTAAGAAACTCTAACTCTTTCTGTGAAAATATCCCCATCTTTTCACCTAAAATGAGGTATGTTAAGGAACATTTGAAAGTCCTCGAGGAAGATGTTAGGGTCGACGAGGTACAGGCGCGTCACCTCAACCTTGAAGCCCTAAGCCTCCTGGCCTCATGTTGAAGCTCAACGCCACTCTTCCCAACGCCCTTCAGTAGGCCCGTCATGGCTTCCACAGGGCTCGAGACCTCTTCCATAACCGGGGCGGCCTCCTCCATCTCTAGACACCACCTTCGCAGGGCTTCCTCAGCAGCCTTGCTTAGGGAGCCACGCCCATACCCGTAGATCCTCATAGACAGCTTTCTGAACCGCCTCTCCAGTTCCTCAGATAGGTAAACTTTCAGCTCAGCCATTTCTCCCTTTAGGGACAAAGACCTAAAGGCCTATTAAACGTTCTGAGCGACCGACGACGAGTCCGCTGGGTCTCGATGTGGGCTCCTGTGGGATCTTAGACCCGGCCTAAGCTCCCCCAGGGATTGATAGCGTTTCAGGCAGACCTTGAAGGTCGGCCACCCGCTCGCGAATAGGACTGGCGCCGAACTAGGAGGGCGAGGAAGCAGTTTCACATCTCGAGTATCGAGACACCATTGCCAGGCTAGATCTCGAATTTCTCGATGATCCTGGCTTCTTTCTCGCCGAGTATCTCTGCGACGACATGGATGTAGGGTTCTAGCCCTGAGCCCTTGATCTTGCTTCGCAGGAGCTCGTCGACTTGGAAGATGCCGGCGGAGTTGGACATCCTGATGCTCACGGTGATGGGCTTCTCCCGGCCGCTCGTGATCCTCACGCCTTCGATCGACTGGGCTGAGACCGAGTGAATGTTCACTTTGCCAGCCTCGAAGGGTATGCGGGCTCTTCCCTTCTCCATGTCTAAGGCGTCGGCGACCCTGACGATGCCTGCTTCAAGCGTTAGAGGCGTCTGTCCTCTGTGGTGGGAGACGATGGCGTGGAGCACCTCGGCCGTTATGATAGCTGCCTGCTCGGGGCTGTAGAGGTCCGCAAGATACTTGTCGAGGAAGCCTATCGCGAGGAGGACGCTCCACTCCTCGTGGCCTTCGCGGACTATCGCCATGCCTAGGTCATGCAGCACAGAGGCGAGGACTGTGACAACCTCCGCGTCTTGACCCGTTAACCCGTAGTTCTTCACAACGCCCGGGGTTACGCCGCTCTGTAAGAGTATTCGCAGCATCCGCAACGCCGAGTTGGCCACGATCTTGATATGCGTCGGCCCATGGTCTGAGAAGCCCATTCGGTCGATCGCGGTCACGTTCGCGCAACGCCAGTATGCCTGCAGCTTCCGGTCTTCACTAACCCTCTGCATGAGGCCCTTGAGCTTTTCATTCTCGTGAACCGGCAGTCTAAAGGAGCCTGACAAGCCTCTCCTCTCCCAGTGGCTCTCTCCACGCTCGATATTTAACCTCTATAGGGAAGATCCTTGGTCAACGCCCTGGCAGCCACGTCTCGGAGGCCCGGAGCATCTTGCCGATCCGCATGCGAGATAGTCGCCTCTCGCTGGAAGAGTACTGGAGGTTCTTGAACGAGGCGAACGAGGATAACGAAGACTGGGTTCCATACTCTAGACCTGAGGGAGTGCAGGTGTTTGTCTTCTCCGATCCCTTGTACGACGTAGACAGACATTGGGTGGAAGTAGTCGACAACAGGTTGGCCGCAGACCTAACGGTCAAGGTCCAGTGGAATGAGCCTCCGGAGGCTGTCATAGAGGTGAACATTGCCAAGAACAGCCGAGGGAAAGGCCTAGGTGAAACCTTGCTGAACACAGCCCTGGAGTCCCTGGCCGACCATCATGGCTCCGTCAAGGTCATCCTTAGCCCAGGCAACCGCGAGGTCGTCCCCTTCGCGAAGACGCGAGGCTTCGAAGGGCAGAAGATGATCGACCTGGAGCGAAGCCTTGAGCCACTAGAGAAGCCGCAAGTTCCAGAAGGTTATCGCATAGCGTCTGCGGGAAAAGATCAACTCCGGGAGTTGACTGGCCTTTGGACTGAAATCTTCGGGAGCAGTCGTAGGCTAGAGGAGTTGCAGGTGATGATGGCGGAGGGAGACATCCTCATGGATATAGCCGCCGCTTTCTATGCGAACGAAACTGTAGGTTTCTCCTTAGCCCAGATGGCTCCTAGGCTGAATCCTAACGAGGGCTGGGTGGCTCAGCTTGGCGTAAGGACGGAGCATCGGCTGAAGGGCGTCGGGAAAGCCCTGCTGCTCTCAAGCCTGCTCTGGCTCCGACGGCAAAGCTGCTCAACAGCTACAATAAACGCGATGGCAGACAACCTCCCAGCACTGGGGCTTTACACGAAGCTGGGGTTCAAGGTCCGGCGAGTGAAGGAGAAACACCTCGTCTGTCGACGCTGGCCGCTCTGGCTAGGTTATTTAAGGCGTGAGGGTTCAAAGTCGAACATGTCGCAACGGGGAAAGCGGTCGCCGTAAGCTTGACGGTGGTTGCGTAAATCCCAACTCTCGAATGGACATGTCTAAGTTTAGGGGGAGGTCGTCGAAGAGGAAGGGGGATGATTCTGAGGCTGTTGCTGCGAGGCGCTCTGGCTAACCTTTTTCGCCTATCCGGAAAAGGCGGCCTTCCCCCGGCGCGAAGACGAACTCTAGGCGCTCACGGCTGTACGGCCAAGGCATCCCGGCCGTTCCAGTCGACGGGCTGACCTCGAAGATCTCCTCCTTCTCGTCCAGCTTGACTTTCAGGGCGATTCTGGCCCAGTCGAAGGGGTTCTTGTTCACGATAAGAAGGTAGAGCACGTTCTCAGGGTCGTGGAAGAAGCCTGTGGTGACGGGGTCGCCTTCGCAGTCGATGCCCACATGCTGGGAGAGGTCAGGCTTCAAAGCCCTTGTGCCGCTCCAGAAGGGTCCTGTGTGGTAGACGGTGATGCTGCGCAGCTTCCGCAGGGTGGGAGCCCATGCGAGGATCTCACGGTTGACCCTCCGAGCGATGTACCACATCTCCGTCCTTCGGCCTTTACGGTCGACAAGCCCTCCGTCGATAGGCCCTCCGTTGCTGTACGTGAAGTACTGGAGCCCGCTGGTGCCGTAGGCGAGGTTGTGCATCAACTGGTACCGTGTCTGTCCCTCGGTAGGCGTTGGGTACCAGCCATGCCTTACGCTCATGGTGAAGGCCCAGAAGGGCAGCCCGAAGCGAAGGGAGAAGCTTCGGCATACGTCGAGGGCGTCGAAGTAATCGGGTTTCACGCGGATCTTGTAGTTGGGGAAGTACGTAGGGTCTGAGGGGTCCCTGTTGTCCAGTTCTTTCTGCGTCACGACCGTGATGACGTAGTGGTCGCAGCTTAGGAACGTAGGCTTGACCTTCTCGATGTAGTCAAGCCAGAAGAGCTCCGTGGAGCCTGAGCCCCAACCCGTCTGCCGCGGCGGGAAATGGTTGACGTACTTCACATGGTAGGGGTCGATCGAGTCGATGAGCGCTTTCACCTCGCCTATGGTGGGGAAGAGCGCTGCCCAAGGCTCATCGCGGAGAAAGTAGCCGTAGAGCCCCGGGTGGCCCTTAACCTCGTCGACCACTTCCTCGATCTGTCTCCGCCTTTCGGGGCTGAGCTTGAAGTCGTCTCCTACGTGGTAGGCAGGGTCTCCTAGGACTAGGCGTACGCCGTTCCTGTCGGCGATGTCTAGGGCTTCGAGGCGCTTGCCGGGGCTTGGGCTGGAGAAGCTGAGGGTGAAACCCGCCTCAGCCATGTCTTGCATAGCATCATCCGTGATAAGGCCTCCGCTGGGACCCGGCTAACCCATAATTGGGAAGAACTCCTCGTCTAGAACGGTCTTAGGCTTCGACTCCGTCATCTCTCAACACCTGGTTAACACGGAGACGAGATGATGTGAAAAAGAAGCTTCTGGCTAGGGATGGTCTTTCCGTGCGGCACCCCTTGCTGCGTTGGACACGCCTTAGATGCCGACCCAAATGTTCAAGACTAGGCTCTGGGCTGTTCAGCGACGTGAAGCCGATGGAAGAAGACCGAGATGAAGAGCTGGGGCTCCCGGAGATTCTCCGTGAACTTGAGAGGGAGGAGGCTAGGATCGTGGTTCGCGTCGAGCGGAGGCGGTTCAGGAAGGCGGTCACCGTCATCGCGGGGCTGGACCCGAAGGCCTCGGACATAAAGGGTATTGCCAAGGCGTTGAAGAGCAGCCTAGCCTCTGGGGGAACCGTGAAGGGAACTCAGATCCTCCTACAGGGAGACCACCGAGAACAGGTGAAGAGAAAGCTTATCGAGATGGGCTTCAAGCCTGAAAGAATCGATGTGCAGTAAAGGATGATCATACGCTAAGGTTGGGGCCCACAGAGGCGAAGCGCTAACTTCTATGGTTTTTCACGCCTAAGCCTGAGTTCGACGTAGTAATGCTCTGCTAGGCCGGGGAAGATCTGCGGCGATATCTGGCCCTTGATCTCTTCGGGTGGGGCGTCGCCTCCCCAGGAGGCGATGTAGTGCCTGTCGTACTCATGGTCCCACACCGTATCGTTCTCAACCCATACTAGGACGACGCGGCGCCCATCGACGAGGCAGCTGATCCGCTGAATGTTCATTGTGAAATCAGTGACATCATATGTGTGTTTCTCAAGGGCGTCTCCCAGCCCGATCTTAAGCTTGAGCTCTAGCTTGCCAGTGTTGCCTCGAACCGTCATAGACGCGTCGTAGCTGGCTGTATACTCGAAGCCGCCATGAGAACGGCCTGCATCGCTGATGAACATTGAGCCCTCCAAGGAGATCTCACTCGGAGGTGTGTTGACTGAGATGATCGATGAGGCTGCTAGGGCGAGGGCTGCAAGGCCTAGGAGTACGGCCGCATACCTCTGGACAGGGTTCAGCGCTTGTTCCTCCTGCGACAGCGGATGGGACGGCGCGGTGGAAGATAAACCGTGACGCTTCACCTTGAAGAGTGCTTGAACTACTGAGTTCTATAATCCTAAGCTTAAGAACGGATTAGAGAAAGCCAAATATCGCGGAGGGCAAGCACTCCGATGAGGCTGGCTGTTCTCAGGGAGCGCGGGTGAGTTGGCGGAAAGCTCAGGTAAGGAAGCGCCTAAACCTCTGGCTGTGAACTTGGAGTCTATGGTTGAGTTCGCTCAGAACGGCATCGTTAGCAAGACGGTCGTCGATGAGCCCTACGCGAAGGTTATCCTGTTCTGTATGGAGACGGGCCAAGCGCTCAGCGAGCATACGGCGAGTCTGCCTGCAGCGATCTATGTCCTCGGCGGGCACGGCCAGATCAGGCTCGGCGACGAAGCGCACGAGGCGAGGGCCGGCGTCTGGATACACATGCCCGCCGAGACGAGGCACGCGGTTCAGTCGGACTACAACCTCGTCTTCCTGCTCACGTTGTTCAAGCCTCAAGAATGAGGCATGCTAGAATGGGGAAAGTCTGAAGGTCGGCTCGGATTTGCCTTTGTCCTTGTTCAGCTCTAGAGTTTGACGAACATCCCTTGGTCGGCTGAGTCCCGAGCCGCGAGGACGAGTTGGAGGGTCTTCGCTCCCTCCGCCACTGGCGCGCGGGTCTCGTGGTCCTCTTCAGGCTTCAGAAGGCCTGCCCAGGCGTTGTCTCCTCAGGTGAGCCCAGCAGGTTTGACCTTGACAGGTGCAGGAGCCTAGGAAGAGCCCTTGCTGAGGCCGCTTTGAACAGAGTCGAAGAACCCCGAGGATAGGCCCTCTCGCAGGCACAGTCATCTCTAGACCTTTTCCCTTCTCTTCGGGCTTTCCTGACTGGGCCATAGGTGATCAGGGTATGGACCGTAAGGGTCTGCCCCGGCCGCGCGCCACATGGTGTAGTTGGTGGAAAGCCATATATGTAGAAGGCAATGCATTGCGGCTGAGGATTTGCATGAGCTGGAGGATAACAGATTCAAAAGCACTTGAAGACGCGATCTTCGATCTGAAATCAAAAGCTGCAAAGCACATCGGAGTCCAGCAAGGAATGACTGTTCTTGATGTAGGTTGCGGACAGGGCGGGTTCACGGCCGCCTTAGCTCAGATCGCCGGAGAAAATGGTAGCGTATTGGCAGTCGATGTGAGTGATGAATATTTGGACGAGTTCATACAACGCTTGGATAGATATGGGGTCAGGAACAGGGTCACTTTCATTCAAGCAGACGGAGCAAGTCTCGAAGGAATGGTATCCGACGGCGTTGCTGATATGGTCGTGAGCTTTCGTCTCATCGAGGAACTGAAGAAACGCGAGGACATGCCCAAAGTAATCCGTGAAATGACTCGTGTTGCGAGCAATGGCGGAAGAGTATGTCTCACCGAGATGAGCACAGCAGCCAGAAACAGAGCTGAGGAAGTTTACATCAGACTTCACAAGGAAAGCGGCGATTGCTTTTTCGCTCCTGATGAAATCGTCAGGGGAATGGAGGAGTCTGGACTGGAAGATGTCTGTGTAGACAAGATTGATACCGATATCTGGTTTTCACCTGAGCTTGCAAAACAAGACCTGAGTTTTGCACAAGTATGGTATGATACTGAAGTAGAGAGAAACCTAGGCTCTTTAGTAGATAAGCACGGCATGAAGTACCCGGAATTTCTCGTTTTCTCAGGACACAAGCCTGGGAAAGAGTGAAGGCTGAACGAGGGAGATTGAAAGGCCGCTATTCCTGGTAGGAGTTGCAGGCGTTCAGGGCTCAAAGAGGCAGCCGGTCTCTGTGTGTGTCAACAGTCATATGAACATCGGGAAGAAAGGATAGAGGATTATGATGCCCGCGAAAACCAGACATTCCCAGAATGCTTCTGGTGATATGCGGTGGGCTTTTTGCAGTGTTCTTTCGGGTGAACCTCGACTTCATCAACATCTTTATCGGATCGGTTGTCTGGATGACGTTCCGGCCTAGAGATAGGGCTCTAGAGCCTGACGGGCTTCCCTCTGTCAGCTGAGTCTCGGGCAGCGAGGACGAGTTGGAGGGTTTTGGCTCCTTCGGGCATCGGTATGCGGGTCTCCCGGTCCTCCCGTATCGCTTCTAGGATGTCTTGGGTCTCGGCGAGGTACATGTCTTTCTGCGACGCGATCTGGGTTGTGGAAGCCCAGGGCTTATCCGTGTGGTGTAGTGTGGCGTTGTTCGCGTCTGTGAAGTCTATAGTGGCGTTCTGGGCTACGAGCCGGTAGTCGCTGATCCACCTGCCCGGTATCGCGCCGTTCGTCGCCGCCACCACGGCTAGGGCGCCGGCCTTGAACCGTACAGCGGTGGCGCTGACGTCTTCCACCGTGTAGTTCTCCACCTGCTTATGGTAGAGGTTGTCCATAAGGCAGTAGACGATGTCAGGTTCACCGGCTAGATGCCTTAGGAGGTCGAAGATGTGGATCGCCTGCTCGACGACTTGACCGCCGCTCTTCCCGCGTTCCCGCCACCAGGGCGCGTGCAAAGCGTTGCAGAAGTACCGCGCCGTTATCAAGCCTACCTGGCCTAGGGAGCCGTCAGCCATCATCTCCTTCGTCGCCTCAACAGCGCTGCCAAACCTCAAGACGAAGCCGACCTGAGCCTTAACCCCGGCATTCTCCACGGCGTTCACCATCCGGTTCGCGGTCGCCATGTCCAAAGCGATAGGCTTCTCGATGAAGACGTGAACACCTCGCTCTGCGGCCTCGTCGACCTCCGTGGAATGAGCGAAAGGAGGCAGACAGACGTAGACCACGTCCATCGCAGTCTTCCGAAACATCTCCGTGAAATCCTTGTAGACCACGCCTTTCCCGGCCGCGTACTGCTCGTTAAACGCCTTAGCAGCCTCCTCCCTGATGTCGCAGAACGCTACGAGCCTTACCGCCTCTAGCTTCGAGAGGTTCAAGGCATGCGTCCTCGCGATGCCGCCGCAGCCGAGCATCCCCACCCTTAGCTGAGCCATAATGTCAAGCACCTAGGCTGGGCTGTTTAGGCCAACCCGTTCTTAAGGCTAACCGGTTGAACACCGGCCCAGAGCATGGACGATGACGAAGAACCGGGCCGTGCTCGCGCAGATTTTGGGTACATGCCCGCAGGGCGGTTGATCGGCAAAAGGCCATAACGCTTAAGAAATGTCGGGGCTTCCGGTCAAGTTCTCTGGTCTAAAGGTTGGCCTCGTGTCGTCGTTTCAAAAGGCCTTTCTCCATGCTCTAGGGTGGTTTCATGCCACCAGAAGAGCGCTAGGGAGGCCCTGATTCAGCCGAAACCCAGCGTGGAAGGGCTCTGACCGAGAGCCTTCTTTCTGAGAGGCGGCACTGTCGGCGCGAGGTCGGTAAGAGTTAAGCTCTTAAGCAGTAAGCGCGTACTATCTTTAGGAGATGAGCGCTCTCGGTCGAGGCGTTCGGATGAGGCTGAAGTGCTTGAAGTGCCGGTGGATGGGCTCTTACATGCAGGCTGAAACAGCGCTCATGCTGAGTCGGAGCGGTACGCAATGCCCTAACTGCCGCGAGCCCTTGGTTGTTCACTTCAACTCAGACGAAGAGGAGCGGAGGTTCGAAGGAGCCGTAGCGGCATCAGCATCATGAGCCGCAGCCCCGGAATGACGGCCGTGAGGGACGAGTCTTCGGTCTAACCTGGCTGTTATGAAGTGCAACATACCTGCACGCGGACAGCGCGCTTCAGGCGTTTACTATCTTCTGCGAGAGGTGAGGACGCCTACGATGATCATTACGCCGAGCAGTACGAGGACGATGGGCCAGAACTCAAACTTGACGCCCGTTACGAGTGAGAGGTAGTATGTGAGCCCGCCTAGAACGAGCACGAGTCCAAAGAATATGACCCATCCGGCGCCGCCCCAGGCTCCGCCGAAACACGCGTCTCTTTCCCGGCGGTATGAGAAGGCTCTACGCGGGGCGGCCAGCGATTCTCCGCATTGAACGCAGACGGCGGCGTCATCCTCGTTCTTCGCGCCGCACTTCGTGCAGTAAACCATCGATTCTCCCTCGGAA
The DNA here is from genome assembly GCA_964427455.1 of uncultured Candidatus Bathyarchaeia archaeon. Lineage (GTDB taxonomy): Archaea > Thermoproteota > CALKCG01 > B24 > JAWCPE01 > JAWCPE01. Next base: position 24,639 of record CAYRUY010000015.1, read on the forward strand.
GCCCCAGCCCTTAAGGTTGGTCCGGGTTTGTCATCTCCACGTAATAAGGTTCCTGTAGTTGTTCAAGCCCCATGAACAGCTTCGGGGAAGCCCTGCGTCAGGCCCCGAATCTTTAATATTCCTCAGAGGTGTAGGCGCCCACGTGAACGAGCCTTGCACGATGTCATCATCCTAGGCTCGGGCCCTGCTGGGTTGACGGCCGCCATATACGCTTCCAGGGCGAGGCTCAAGACCGTCGTCGTCGCGGGCATGGTCTGGGGCGGCCAACTTATGCTGACGACGGAGGTAGAGAACTATCCCGGGTTCCCGGAGGGGGTTCAAGGCCCAGACCTCATCGACCGCATGAAGGCCCAGGCGGAACGCTTCGGCGCCAAATTCCTATATGAGGACGCCGTCACCGTAGACTTTTCATCCCAGTCATTCAAGGTCTCGACGGAAAACCGGACGATGGAAGGCCGCTCCGTGATCGTCGCTACAGGCGCCTCGCCTAAGTGGCTGGGGCTCGAATCCGAGCAGCGACTCAGGGGTCGCGGCGTCTCAACCTGCGCAACGTGCGACGCACCGTTCTACAAGGGCAAGAGGGTCGTCGTCGTCGGAGGAGGGGACACGGCCGTAGAGGAAGCCCTCGTCCTGACGAAGTTCGCGTCGGAGGTCTCGCTCATCCATAGACGGAACGAGCTTAGAGCTGAGAAGATCCTTCAGGAACGGCTGCTCAACGAGCCCAAGGTCCGGTTCATCTGGGAGACGGTCGTCCGCGAGATCCTGGGCAAGGACCGCGTTGAAGGCGTCCGGGTCGCGAACGTGAAGACGGGCGAAGAGCGGATATTGGAGTGCGACGCGGTCTTCGTCGCCATAGGGCATACTCCGAACACCGGGATGTTGAGAAGCCAAGTAGAGCTTAACGAGGCAGGTTACGTCGTTACGCGTAACGTGACGAAGACGAGCGTAGAAGGCGTCTTCGTCGCAGGCGACGTGGAGGATATGGTCTATCGCCAAGCGATCCTCGCCGCCGGCCACGGCTGCAGAGCCGCCCTAGACGCAGAACGCTACCTGGAATCGAAGAAGTGACTCGAGGCGTTCACCTGAGACATCGAAGGAGAGGGCTGGCAGACCTAAGTCCCGCGATGTTTCGCAGATAGCTTTAGCGCGTACAGTTTGGAACAATCGTGTACGTCAAGCGGCCAGCAACTGGGATGCCTTTAACTCATCAAACCTGTGCTCGCTGTGCCTGCTCTCTCGGCTTGACGACAAGGGCCTTAGGCTGTGTGAGACCGATGCAGTCAGAGCCTTGATCGGGTTTACATGAGCACTCCGGCGCCTTTAGACTCTGTATGAAATCAATCTGGTCGGCGGGAGAGAGCCACTTCCTAATCCAAGAATAGATGGGCATCATGCAGTCGGCGAGCTCCTGCCCTTTGAGGGTTAGCTTGTACTCGACCCTAGGCGGGATCTCATTGTAGGCCTTGCGTTCTACTAGGCCTTCGCTCTCCAGTTCCTTCAGCCTCGCCGCGAGGGTTTTCGTGCTTATGTGGTTCAGTATTCGGCTGAGTTGGTTGAACCGCAGCGTCTGCTCTTCGCAGCAGAAGAGGATGAGGAGCTCTAAGGTGCCTCTCCGCCCGAGGAACTCGAGGAGGTGGACGCTTCTCTCGAACTCCTCAGTTCGGAGCCTCGCCTCGCTTTCCACAACTTCACCAACTGTACTACTTTCCCCTGTACAGTTTAAATACTTTACTATCTACAGTAAAGAGGCGGGATAGCAATGGCTGCGAGAAGCCCCTGTTGCAATCCATCGTCAACCGGCGCGAACGAGCAAGAGAGCGTCAAGGAGTATGCCAGGCAAAGTTACGCGGAGCTCGCGAAGAGGCCGCCAGCGGGTTCCTGCTGCGCTATCACCAAGCTAGCAGGCTACACCCAGGCTCAGCTCGATGTCATACCGGAGTCTACGCGAGCGATCGCGGCTGGGTGCGGTAACCCTACCGCTTTAGCCGGGCTGAAGCCAGGCGAGGTGGTCCTAGACCTGGGCTCAGGCGGCGGCATCGACGTGCTCTTAGCGGCGAAGGCCGTAGGGCCGGAGGGCAGGGCGATCGGCGTAGATATGACCCAGGAGATGGTTGAGAAAGCTAGAGAGAACGCGGCCGAGATGGGCGTAACAAACGTGGAGTTCAAACTAGGCGAGATCGAGGAGCTTCCCATACAGGACGAGAGCATCGACATCGTGATAAGCAACTGCGTCATAAACCTCTCACCGGATAAGGAGAAGGTCTTCAAGGAAGCCTACAGGGTCCTCAAGAAGGGGGGCCGACTCCTCGTCTCAGACATAATGGTCCATGGGTTGCCAGAAGCGTTCAAACGAAGCCTCGCAGCTCATGCAGCCTGCATCGGTGGAGCCATAAGCCCTGAAGAGTACCTAGACAAGATCCGGCGTGCAGGCTTCACCAACGTCGAGGTCGTCCACCAGCAGGCTTACCCCAAGGAGCATGCACAGAACCTCGCACGAAGCCTCCTCGGGCAGGAATGCTGCGGACCTACTGAGCCTCAGGAAACCCAGAACAGCGGCACAGATACCGCTGGCCTAGAAGTTATGCACGCCGAGATCGAGGCGTGGAAGTAGATGACAAGCCTACACGCCGCCGTATTCTACCACCGATCCGGAGCGGCTCTATATGTCTTTGAGTGTGGCCTCCCTTCCTAGGCGGGCGGAGGCATAGGCCATATCGATGACCTGCATGACCTTCAACCCGTCCTCGCCAGGCGTCTTCGGTTCGCCGCCTCTGCAGGCCTGAATGAAGTCTTCGATGAAGGCCTCCCGCTTCCCGTACGGGAGCTCAAAGCTTACGGCTGTCTGCTTCCCCCTCTGCTCCGTGTAGAACGTGAACGGCGAGACCCGTAGCCCACCCTTCGACCCGAACAGGAGCATGCTGTCCGCGCCCTGCATATTCGAAGCCCACGCCGTCTCAAAAGTGGCCGCTAAGCCATCTTGAAAGCGCACAAACAGCGTCACGTGCTCCTCCACGTCATAGGGCACATCGAGCGCTGGGAGCTTACCTACGCCCCTGAAGGTCGCCGCGGTTACGGCTTCAGGCTGCAGGCTGCCTGCGAGGTAGAGGAGAACGTCAACATCATAGCAGCCTATGTCGATCAAAGCGCCGCCTCCGGCCTTCGAAGAGTCTAGGAACCACTTCGAGCCTTGGAGTATGTCCAAGCCCGGCCGACCTCGTCGACGAAGCGTCGTCGCCCTGGCATAGTAGAGCTTCCCGAGTTTGCCCGATCGAACGTAGCTGCACGCCATCTCCACGTTAGGGCTGAAACGGGACCGCGAAGAGGCTATGCCCAGCTTGACCCCTGCCTTCCGGCAGGCCTCTACCATCCGCCTCGCCTCCCGCGAGTTCAAAGCCATAGGCTTCTCGCACAGCACGTGCTTCCCCGCAGCCGCAGCGTCGCACGTAACCGCCATGTGAGCGAAGGGCGGCGTGCAGACATCCACCGCCTCAACCTCACTGAGAGCCAAGAGCTCACGGTAATCCGTAAAGACCTTCTTGACGCGATGCTTCGCGGCAACCGACTCAGCCTGGGCTTTGTCCACGTCGGCGACCGCGACCACCTTCACCTTCGAGCTTCCAGAGTAGAGCTCAAGATGGTGCTTCCCGATCGTTCCCACGCCTACAACGCCGACTCGTAAAGCTCCAACCATACAGGACACCTATCTCAGCCGTTCAAAGATCAACAGGTAAAAGAGTTTCGGAGAAGAGACGAGGCTACAGCCTTCTTTCAAGCCTTCTCAGGGCACGCCGAGTTCCTTCAGCAAGCCTATCAGGTATCTGAAGCCCATCGCTGCGTCTTTCTCAGGGTCTACCGTAGAGTGGCCTTCGAAGTTCCACCAGCCCGCGTAACCGGCGTCCCTCAGCCCTGAGAGAATCCCTCGGAAATCGATCTCGCCCTCGCCTAGGTAGACTTCGCGCGGCTTCCAAGCTAGGGCCTCGGCTAGCTCTTTACGCGTGATGCCCAGCCTAGCCGTAACCGCGGCCTCCGTCAAGCCTTCGGCCATAAGCCTCTTCGCCTCCCAAGCTGTTCGTTCAACCTTCAGGCTTTCCGAGAGATGCGTATGGAAAACCTTCGAACTCAACGCCTTGACGAGCGGCCCAGAGCCCATATCGGTGTGAAGGCAGATCCCTAGGTGGTCTGACTCGACAGCGCGGAGGATATCCGCCATGTTCTCGGCCACGGCGGCCCAGAAGCCCACGTGCGTCTCGATCGCCAACTTCACTCCACGCGGCTTTGCGTAGTCCACGCATCTTCCCAAGGGCTCAGCTATCGTCGTGATGAAGCGTTCGCGGCTGAGACCCGCTGGAATGTCTCGTAGCGTCGTCGCCTGTATTCTGAGGCATGGCGCACCGACCTTAACGGCGAGGTCTACGTTACGGTTCACGTGCCGAGCCTCTTCGTCCACCGAGCCCCGAGTAGGCCTGAAGAAGTCGTTCCCCGGCGAGATACAGGAAACCTTAACACGGTGAGCCTCAAGGAGCTCCATCATCTTCCTCACGTAGCCTTGGTCGAAATCCGGGTTCAAATGGAAGCCCGTCGGCCAACCAAGCCCATGGGTTACGATCTCGATCGCCCCATACCCGATCTTCGCGATGCTCGGAATGACCTCCCTAAGCCTCCATTCCCTATAGCCATAGTTGCTGCATGAGAGCTTAGCCAAACAGTTCGCCTCCCCTCTTTCCTAAGACAAAGAGGCTATCAGCGTAAGATGCCCATATTAAACTATTTCAAGCCTGCCTTCGCTCGCGACCAAACATAAACCGGGCCCTCGCCCGCGATATGAGCTCCTCCTCCGAGAGGCCGGGCTCCTTGATCGATTCGATGCAGACCGCCGCGACGACGGTCATGCTCGCGGCGGCCTTCACTCTGTCTTCGGAGCTCAGGTCTCTGTGCGCGCGGCTTCTGAGAGGCCTCATCGTGCCATTAGCTGTCAGCCTCTTCACCTAGCCGCTAGGAGGGATGATGGGGTGTCTACGTATGTGCCTTCGTCTAGGCCGACTCTGAGCATCGTCAGGTAGTTCTCGACAGGGATATAATTGGCGACACTGTTGCCGGTGCCGAGGCAGTAACCGCCCCCGGGCATGCAGCCCTCCAGGACCTTGGCGACGTAGGCTTCGGTCTCCTTAACGTTGTGCCGGCAGAGGTAGTCGACGTCGACGCCGCCAATGACCGCGATCCGGTCGCCGTACAGCTTCTTCGCCTCTGTTACGGGCAGGTAGGTGTCCTCGTACGAGTGCTTGCCGTCTATGTGGACCTCGTCGATCACGTAGTCCATCACCGCTGAAAGGTTGCCGCAGGAATGGAGCAGGTAGAAGACGTCGTGGCTATGCGCTATCTCCGCGAACCGCCTATGCCAAGGGAAGACCTTCTCACGCATCATCTTAGGCGAGATCATCGTGCCGTTCTTGAAGCCCCAATCGTCGCCGACGAAGAACGCCG
>CAYRUY010000016.1:0-29821 GCA_964427455.1 uncultured Candidatus Bathyarchaeia archaeon
TGGCGGGCCACGACTCCCACGGCGTGATAAGGATATCGCAGTATCTTAGGCTCATGAAGGAGGGAAAGATGAAGCCAGGGGCCGGGGTGGAGGTCGTTCGGGAAACAGGCTCAACAGCGTTGGTCAATGGGAATTGGGGATTCGGACAGGTTGTTGCGAAGAGAAGTATGGAGATCGCGATAGAGAAGGCGGAGAAAAACGGGATCGGAGCGGTGGGCGTCTTCAACTGTAACCACGTAGGCAGGCTTGTTGATTACACGGCTATGGCTGCGGCCCGAGATATGATCGGCGTCATGATGTGCCATGGCGTTCCGAGCGTGCCGCCCTTCGGTGGAATAGACCGAATGTTCAGTCCGGGGCCCATAAGCGTAGCCTTGCCTGCAGGCAGCCAGAAGCCGATCCTCCTAGACATCTCCACCTCTGTTGTAGCTGAGGGTAAGGTCCGTGTGAAGCTCCGACGCGGGGAGAAGGTTCCGCTGGGCTGGATCATCGACAAGGAGGGACGGCCCACCCAGAACCCGGCTGATCTTTACGCGGGCGGCGCGATACTGCCGCTTGGAGGCGAGGTGGGCTACAAAGGGTTCGGTCTGGGTCTCTTCGTCGACTTGATGAGCGGCGCGCTCACAGGCTCAGGCTGCGCGTCCAGCCCTGAGTTCAGGGGCGGGAACGGGGTCTTCATGATGGCGGTGAACATCAGCGATTTCACGGGACTCGACGACTACAAGAGGAGGGTTGATGAGCTAGTAGCGAGGATTAAGGCGTCAAGGAAAGCCCCTGGCGTGAAATACATCTTTCTGCCGGGCGAGCCTGAGCTGCGTGAAGAAGAGCGGCGGCTGGCCGAGGGCATCTACGTGGAGGACGAGACCTGGGAGGAGATCACCTCGACCGCAAAGGGTTTGGGCTTAGACCTGACCCCGTACGAGACAGCAGCGGTCGTTCAGAGCTAGCCCGAAGAGACATCAAGGCCGGCGCAGAAGGTTCGCGATCTCTTGTCTCGCCTCGGCTGGCAGCGGCCGAAGAGGCTTCCTAGGGTAGCCTGCGGGGAGCCCCTGCAGGTTCAGCGCCTCCTTCACCGCCACAACGCCGTATTTCGATGTCAGAAGCCTGTTAGCCTCTAGGATCGAGAGCTGCAAGTCCCTGGCTCCCGTCATGTCTCCTTTCTCCCAGCTCTCGTAGATCCGGACGCATTCTCGTGGAAAGGCGTTGGCTACCGCCACGACGGCGCCTTTCCCTCCAAGCACCAGCGTTGGGAAGATGACGTTACCCGTCCCTGCCATCACGGAGAAATCATCTCTCCAACGAGTCAGCCTGATGATCTCCGCTATCTGACCGATCTCCCCGCTGCTGTCCTTAACGCCTATGATCTGTTCTTCCTTCGCTAGCTCCGCGACTACGCTGGGCTCTAGGTTGAACCCCGTGAACTTGGGCACGTTGTACAGCATCACCGGTAGGTTGACGCTCTTCGCGACTTCCCGGTAATGGTCTAACAGCTCATCTCGGCTTGGCTTGAAGTAGTACGGCGTGACCACTAGGAGCGCGTCCACGTCGGCGTCCTGAACGTCCTTCGAGAACTCTACGGTCTCGGCTGTTGAGACACTGCCAGTGCCAGCGATCACCCTAGTGCGCCCCTCCACGGCCCCGACGACCTCTTGGACCACAGCCTTCCTCTCCGCCCTTGTCAAGTACGGGGCCTCACCGTTGCTGCCACAAGGCACCAGGCCGTGAACGCCTGCCTTAACCCAGAACTCTACCAGCGTCCTCAACGCTTCGCCGTCGACGGCGCCATCTGGCCCGAACGGGGTCACATGCGGGACGTATATCCCTCTGGGGATGAACCGAGACCCCATGCGTTCAGCGCGCCATCCTTCAACGTCTAGCGAAGCGCGGATCTCAGTCCCTCAATCCGGTTCCCGACGAGTTCGAGGACCTTCTTTCTGGCCTCCTCACCTTGAAGCTGCAAGGACTTCATCTTGCTCACACTCTCTGCAAGAACCTTGTCTCCGATGAAGCTTAGCCATCTTTCGAAGTCGTCTCGTTGAAGGTGAAAGCTCAGTGATTGCATATCGATCTTCTGCAGGACATCGTGAAACTGGGTGAGGCTTCTCGCTACGATGCCCGAGGGACGGCCTACCGCCGAGTAGAAGTGAAACCCCTTCTCAGAGGGCACCTCTCCTAGAAGCTTCGCCGCCTCTTCAGACGCCCGTCCAATCCGAGCGGCAAACTCTTTGCCAGCCTCGGTCAGGATGAAGACTCCCGGAGATTCTCGCGCAACATATCCCTGCCTCAGCAGGACCAATAGATACGCCGTTGCAGATCTTGACGCCATGCCTAGTCTCTCGGCTACTTCTTTAGGCCTGACAGACTTACCCATCTCGTTAAGGAGGAGCAGAACCCGGTGTTTCCGTTCTGACATGCTCTCCGGAGGTGTGTTAGGCTTAGCTTAAAGAAAGCCTTTGTGCTTCCCCCGTATTGGAGATTACGCAACCAGGGCTGGGAGGAACGCGTTTGCCCGACTCCATAGAGGAAGCAAAGAGGGGAACATCAACGACGCAAGATCGGGTCTTGGTAAGGCTCTGTTCTGACAGGGTCGCATACGAGGCAAGACCAGCGAGACCGCAAAGGTACGATCTGGGAAAGGTCGAAGCCATCGTTTCCCAAGGCGGTGCATATAAGACAGTTGTCTTCACCCCCTACCTCATCGTGCTGAGGAGAGTGAATATCGAGGTTACAATGGCTCAAGACGGCAGGCTGATCATCAGGAAAGCAGAGAGCCAAGCTGTCGCCAGAGCCATCGCGGAAGAGCTCCTCAACCTTGTGTCAACGGCCTTAACGAATGCAACGCAAACCTAGACCTTGCTCGAGCCCAAGAGGGTATTGGTGTAGGTGTCACCTAAACCTCTGTGAGCTCGATGATCTTGCTTTCAAGGAGATCCTTTGCCACCATCTCCTCGATAGGAAGGGACTTCTCCGCCTCCTCGACCAGTTCCTTTTTGGGGTGGGTAGCGGGATGCCTCGGGGGGCCACTGCAGCAGAGCCCCGGGCTCGTCGAGATAGTGTAGGTCCCTATCCTTCTCGCTAGGCGTTCAACTTCCACCTTGTCCATCGCGATCAACGGCCTTAAGACAGCGACTGACTCGACGGCACCGTTTATCACTTCTAGGCTCTTGGATGTCTGGCTTGCATGTTCGCCTAGGATCTCTCCGGTAACGATTGTCGCAGCGTTCTCCTTGACCGCGACCTTCTCGGCCACCCGGTACATCATGCGTCTGCAGAGGATGCAGGTCAGTCTTCTCGGGCATCTTCTAAGGATCTCAGCTAGGTCCCGGCCGTGCGGTATCACGTAGAGTCGCCCCTTGCGGTCGGGAAGATATCGACAGAGCATGCTTGCAACGTTTAGGGCTCTGGCCTTAGTCGTGTCATCTGTGAACGGGTAGTTGTCAAAGTAGAGGAAGACGGGCAGGTATCCGCGTCTCATAAGCAACCAGGCGGCAACGGGTGAATCGATTCCTCCGGACAGCAAGCAGACCGTTTTCGCCAGTCCCACCGGAACTCCTGGCTGAGCCGTCTCCTCGGCTAGATGCCCCAACCTCGTCAACGAGGTCACCGGCACCTCTCCTTAATACGGGCAATCAGCCGCGCCGCTGCGGCCAGCCACACCGAGGACCGCAAGGAACCGTTGTGGCTGGAGAGCGGGTAAGATGGTAGGTTTACCTTTGAGATGACTGAACGAAGGGCGCTAGCTGAAACCGACACGTTAAGAGGGAGGCCTCTTCTGAACATACGAGTATTCTCCCTTCCTTCCCTCCCTGGAGAGGACACCATCCCTCACCAGTTCAGTGAGGGTGTGGGCCACGGCGCTTCTGTCGTAGTGGTACCCTCGTCTAGACATCTCGTCGTGCGACTCAGAGAGGCTTCTTCCCACCTGGAAGAATCCCTCTTGCCAGAGCGCCAGGAGAACGCTTTTGCACGTGGTGAGGCGCACCAAAGGCTCCACAGCTGGCGTCGGGATCGGCTGGGCCCCAGCTGAGGCCGAAGTCTTCTCCTGCACAGCATCGATGAAGTCCTGGACAGCCTTCTTCAACTGGCCTTCCTCACAGTGAATCTCAGCCTCGACGTTTCCAATCTTCAGCTTGATCCGGATGGTCCCAGGCGTTGACACAGGGGGGGTCACTGTTGATTGTTCATGTTGAGTGCACAACAACACTTATATACCGCGCACCGCCCCCCTAGTTGTTGTTGGCACAATTTAAGTGTTGCACAACAAGGAGGAGCCATGTTTGGCCCGCGTGCTCAGTTCCTTCTCGTCGATACCCCTCTCACCCAACGAGCCTTCGCTAATCGGCCGAGCCGCAGACTTCCTGAGCAACGGAACCGCGCCGAGCCCATACTCCAAGCTGTACAATGACCTCATTGACTACGGCACCGAGGCGTTGCTGAGCAGCCTGAGGAGATACGCACGAGAGAGGCGTGAGGCACTGTTGAAGCTGCAAGGCAGAATCACGGTAAGAAAAGCGAGGCTCGACCCAGACGGCCCTGCCGCAGGCAGAGTTGTGGGGGTCGACGCCGGCCGGAATGGCACCTCGTACAAATTCGCCTACGTGCCCCTGTACGGAGCCGTGGCAGTGCTCGCCGAGGCCTGCGTCATCCGGGACGAACCCGTCTGCATGTCCGGGGCGCCAGACATCTGGCCCACCGAACCCGACCCCCAGAGGAGAGAGAGCCTCCTCCACATGGCGCTCGAGTATCAGATAGCGAGACGAGCCGTCGAGTTCTGGAACCCAGACTACGTGCTCCTCGACGGCGGGATCATACTGAACCCGAGGCTTCAGCCCAGGCCGCAAGACTCGGCTGGGTATGAGGGCGACTTCTTCTGCGCGTGCGCCAATGCCCTAGACCTGTTAGCGACGTGCAAGCACCAAGGCGTGGTCTTGGCTGGCTTCGTCAAGAGGACGCAGATGAATCATTATGGCAGAATGCTGGAGGTCCCCAGCCTCAGGGATGCCATCTTCCTGAATCCCCTTCTCAAGAAGAGCGAATACACAGACCCGTTCGAGGTCTCGAACAAGGTGACGGCTGCATATCAGCGACTAGCCGAAGACCTAGGATACGGTTCAGAAGCGACTGAGGTTCACTCGTGTTACGTGAAGACAGGGCTGATGCCCTATAGGGTGGAGGTGGCACGCTTCTGCCTCCCAAAAGTCGATGACCTCATGTCCGTGCTCTGTACAGCAGCGGATTCGGAAGGCATCCCATACGCCATCCACGAGGCGGACAGGCTGACGAGAATAACAAGGCCGACATCAAACATCCACAGCCTCGTCCTCTTCTCAAGAGCCCTAGACCTCGTCAGAACGGGCGAGATCGAGACAGACGACCTGGACATACTCACATTGGAGCATGGACAGGAATGGGCCATCCAGTCAAGCGGCTTGGCCGAGCGGCAGATGGAGGCTGCAATACCCTGATCGAGATCGGCTACGTGATGTCAGGCTGCAGCCAGTCAATAGTGCCTTTCGTCGTGAAGGAGGGCCACAAGGCGTTCATCAACCAATACTACTTCCTCCCTCATCCAATCAGGTCCGCGAGAGGCGAGAAGGGAGGTTATGCAGAGGTTGTCTCGGTCTTGGCTAGGGTATTCCGTGTCACACCGTACAATCCTGAGATGAGCATCGGGGGTTTCGGGCCTATCGCCGGTAAGAAAGGCGAGAGAGCCCAGTACGGAAAGACGCTGGAGTACGACATCGCGTGGGCTGAGATCTTGGGTTATGTGAATGAGAGAGGGAAATGGTATCGGCTAGAGTGCAGCCCAGGGACGTGGGACCCCGTCTTCGAACCCTCAGAGGTCGAGGTTAGGGATTTCTTCTCGCTGCTTTCGAGCAGTGGAACGTCAGTGGACTCTCTACCGTACCTCCTGAAGGTTGGGCGTCACCGAGGCCTGAAGGTACCGGTCTACCTAGACCTGAACGCGTTAGCCCGAGGACACATGTTCATCTCAGGCATGACCAGGTCTGGCAAGAGCAGCTTTGTCATAAACATCGTCGCGAGATCCTTGGAACTGAGCCCCAGGCCGCACTTTGTGATACTCGACAGGAGGTCAGAGTACTCGGTTCTCACGAAGTACGGTGCAGCTGTCATCTCATACAAGTCCTTTCTGCCAAGAACCGGTCGGTTCAGCGGCGAAGCCCTTTCGTCGAGGCTCGGTTTGAACCCTAGAACAGGCCCGGGGAAACTCGTAGCTGAGGCGATCGATGTCCTCGCAAGCGAGGGCGAGGAGGTCACCAAAGCTTCTCTTGCGGCGAAGACGCGGGAGATCGCGCCCCTCGTCCTCGCGCGGGACCGAGAAGGCGCCCTCGCGAGGATCCAGTGGGCTGTCAGAAACAAGGGGGCTTTCCTCGACGAAGCTAGGGAGAGGATAGACCTGGTAGAAGCCATACGTGCCAATGAGGTTCTTATCATCGACTTCTCAGTGGACACTGACATAGACGAACAACACGCCACGACTAGGAACATCATAGCGACGATCGTGGACGAGGCGATGAGAAGGAGAGGTAACGGTGACTTCGCCGTCGTCGTCGTGATCGAGGAGGCCCAATACCTGGCCCCGGAGAAAGGACTCAAGATTGAGGTCGGTAACCCTGAAAGGATCGGCGTAGACCGAGAGCTTGTCGAGGCGGTAAGCCAGGCGGGAGGCTACAACGTAGGCTTCCTTATCGTTACGCAACGCCCAGCCTACGTGAGCAAATCCATCATCTCTCAATGCAACTCCATAGCGTGCTTCAGGTTGATGTCGGGCAACGACCAGGAGGCCATCATAAGGTACTCAGAGTACGGCAACGAGAGGCTCAGCGACTACCTACCGGGACTCGCCGACCACGAAGCCATGCTCTGGGGAATGGCTTCCCCCGTCCCGTTCCCGATAATAGCTGAGATGGACACGAGGGAGTTCCCAAGGAAAGCAGGCGTCACAGCTAGACAGGCGTGGGAGACCATGATAAGCCGCAGACAGACCGCCCTAGCGGTTCAAACGACTCGATAATGAAGGGGCGACGATAGGGGCGTCAGCTCCCAGGCCGTCTTGGCCTAAAGGGGACAGCCGGGTCGACGGCCTCTCCACAGACGCGACCGAGCAGGGATCAGTGTTTTTAAGCCCTATGCCTGCCTTTCGGCTGATGGCGTATGAAGATCACAGGCTTGGAGATGATGCATGTCGCCCCACGATGGCTCTTCCTGAAGATGCATACTGACGAGGGCCTGGTTGGTTACGGCGAGCCGGTATCAGAGGGGAGGGCTAAGACGGTTGAGGCGGCTGTCAGGGAGCTTGGAAGATACCTGGTCGGGCAGGACCCGCGGAGGATCGAGCACCATTGGCAGTCTATGTACCGTCACGCCTTCTACAGAGGCGGCCCAATCCTTACGAGCGCGCTGAGCGGCGTCGAGCAGGCGATGTGGGACATCCTAGGCAAGTCGTTGAACGTTCCCATCTACCAGCTTCTCGGCGGAGCATGCAGAGACAGGATCAGAATGTACGCCCACGTCGGCGGCAGGACACCTGAAGAGTACGCGAGGAATGCGGCGGCGAAGGTAGAGCAGGGCTTCACCGCGCTCAAGACGGGGTTCTTCGGCGCCACGAGGATCGTTGACGCGCCGAGAGTGATCAACGAGGCCGCTGCGAAGCTTCGAGCCATGAGGGAAGCCGTCGGTGACGGGGTGGACATAGGGGTCGACTGCCACGGGGAGCTCAGCCCCTCGATGGCCATACTTGCCGCTAAGGCCTTCGAGCCCTACGCGCCGATGTTCCTTGAGGAGCCTTGCCTCCCGGAGAACGTCGACGTGATGGCCCGCGTGGCACGTTCAACGCCTATCCCAATAGCGACGGGTGAGAGACTCTTCACGAAGTGGGGTTTCAGAGAGGTCTTGGAGAAACAGGCTGCGGCAATACTTCAACCAGACCTATGCCATGCCGGGGGCATACTTGAGTGCAAGAAGATCGCGGCTATGGCTGAGACCTACTACGCGGCGGTGGCACCTCACAACCCCTTGGGGCCGATCGCCCTCGCTGCATCCATACAACTCGACGCATGCATCCCAAACTTCCTCGTGCAAGAGCACGTAACGCTCGGAGAGGGCTATTTGAAGGAGCCCTTCCGGTTGGACAGAGGCTACGTGGACCTCCCTACCAGACCCGGACTGGGCATCGAGCTGGACGAAGACGCCGTCCGGGAGAAGCTCTACGACGGAGAATGGGAGAACCCTAGGCTTTACCACAAGGATGATGGCTCCGTGGCAGACTGGTGAAGCACGTCAGGAGGGCGGTGCCAACCGTCCTACATGGTCTCCGGAGCCCCTATGCCAACGATCTCTAAGGCGTTTCTCAACGTTATCCTCGTCGCTTCTACCAAGCATAGCCTTGCTGCCTTAAGTTCCTCCGGGTCAGCTCTCAGGACGGGCAGCTTATCGTAGAACGTGTTAAAGAAGCTGGCCAACTCGTTCGCGAACTCAGGCAGGAGGCTCGGCCTCAGATGGTCAGCCGCATTGGCGAAGACCTCAGGGTAACGCGCCAAGACGAGTGCCACATCATGCTCCTGCTCTCTCTTCAGGATGTTCTTCGGGACAGACCGCGGCAGTGAGCCAGCCTTTCTCAGGATACTGCGGGCCCTGGCATGTGAGTACTGGATGAAAGGCCCGCTGTTCTTCTCAAAGTCGAGTACTCGATCCCAGGTGAACACGACCTCCTTGATCGGTTCAACGACCATCAGAGCATACTTAACTGCCCCTTTTCCGACGATCCTCGCGATCTCCTCCTTCCTCGCCGCGTCAAGCTCCGGAGAACGCTTCTGAACCTCGGCCTTCGCTCTGCTCTCAGCTTCGTCTAAGACCCGGTCGAGAGTCACGTATCTGCCCCTTCTACTCGACATCCGGACCCCAGGGAACCTCACGATTCCATAGGAGAAGTGGTGCTGTCTCACAGCTAGGTCTCTAAGGCCTAGAATCCCCAGCGCGACCCTAAGCTGGATCTGAGGATGGGTCTGATCAGCCCCGACGACGTTTATCACGCGGTCGGCCGACTCGAACTTCTTCAGGCTGTAGGCGATATCCCGGGTAGCATAGAGCGTCATACCATCGCTTCTCGTCAAGGTCAACGAAGGGATGGAATAGCGCTTGGGAAGACCGAGGACCTCCTTCAGGCCCAGATCCTCGGCCGCCCTCTCGGCGTCAAGCTCGAGCACACCGCCTACCCATGATATGTACGGGCTTGTTTCAAGCCTGCTGAGCACCTTGTTGACCCTGCTTGTCCAGGCCAGTTCACTTTCCCAATCCCAGAAGTCGAAGCTCACCCCCACTCTCGCAAGGGTCTGCCTGAAGCCCTCAAGGCAGAGCTCTGCAACCGTTCTGATCAAGGTCTTCGCTGCGTCCTCGCCGTCTTCGTAAGCCTTGTTCAGCGCCCCGATTGTACGCCAGGGGTCTGAGTCGCTCCTGATCTCTTCTAGAAGCTTATCGAAGAGCTCCGCGTGTCGGGCTTGCGCCTCGGCGGCGACCGAGATCCATTCATCTAGCTCAGACCTGATTCGTCGAGCCTCCTCTGAATCGACCGGTTCAGAGAGGCGCTCAAGCCTCTGCTTCAACCTCTCGATCTCGAGGATGCACGATGCCACCGTGTAAAGCTCGCCGATGAACTCGTCAGGTTTCTCTGTGGGCTTCAATATTCCAAGCTTGTCGTAGGCGTACGCGATGACTGCCATCTGGCCGCCTACGTCATCCACGTAGTAGTGGCGCGAGACATCGTGGCCTCTCGCCCTGAGGATTCTGGCCAGCGCGTCGCCGAGGAAGGTGTTCCTAGCATGGCCGATATCTATCGGGTGCGTGGGGTTGACGCTCGTATGCTCGACAACAACCCTCTGCGTACTAGCTGCCTTGACGAAGCCCCATTCTCGGTCAAGCTGGATCGCTGACCGCAACACTTCAACGATCAGCCTATCACGGTTGACGTAGAAGTTGATGTATCCCGGCGAAGCTACCCTTGCCTCCTTTGCGAAGATGAGCCCGGAGGTACTCATGGCGCCAATGGTCCTCTCGGCGAGGTCGAGCGGGCTCTCATCCCTTTGTCTTGCAAGGGACAGACAGACAGAGGAGCTCAGTTCGCCGAACCCCGGCCCTGGCGGCCTCTGAAGGACCAACTGGACCTCCTCCACTGCCCCCAGCACCTGCGTCAGGGCGTTTCGGAGGAGGGTTTGACACTCGTCTCTGAAGGTGCCCCAGGGGTCACGGTAAAGCATAGGATCGCTTGAACGACAGAGGGCTAGGTTAAGAAAAGTGTTTGCGTCAACGCGCCTTTCCCATTGACACCGCGTGAGCAGGACATCTAGTCGCGCACAGACCGCACCCATCGCATCTATTGGGGTGAATCTGGGCCACCTTCCTGCTCGGGACCCATCGTATTGCATTGCAGAAGCAGGAGGCCTCGCAGATGCGGCAGCCTGTGCACAGAGATTCGTCGATCTCAGCGGTCACGCCCTCCTCCTTTGCGATCTCGCGGAACGGGACGATCTTATCCAGGGCGTTGCCGATCATCTCCTCAGTCTTGGAGAAGCCCTGCTTATCCATGTAGGATTCCAGGCCCCTGATCATACGGTCATACGCCTGGTATCCGTTCACGATCGCGGCCGTCACGACCTGAGCGGCTCTCGCACCCACCATCAGGTATGAGACCACGTCCCGCCAGGTTGAGATCCCGGGGGCTCCACAGATCGGCGTTCGTACTGCCGCGGCGACCTCGGAGACCCATCTTAGGCCAAGCGGTACCATCCAGGGCCCGCCGTAGCCCCCGTATGAGCGCCAAAGGATCGGCTCCTTCTTCTCGATGTCAAGGATCAAGGCTCTGAACCTAGCCATCACGGCCAGGCAGTCTACGCCCGCCTTCTCCAGTGCAACGGCTACAGGCACAAGGTTGCCTGCTTCAGGCGTCAGCTTCGCCATCACGGGAAGCGAGGTGGATTCCCTGACCGACTCTATCACCTCGAAGGAAGCATCCGGGCTTGAGCCGACGTTTCGACCCATAGCTTCCACGGTAACGTGCGGGCATGACGTGTTCAGCTCTATCATGTCCGCGCCTGCGTCCTCCATCATCACCGCCAACTTGCACCACTCACCAAGGTCTCTCCCAGCGATACTCGCGATCACCTTCGCATCCTCGCGCGATGCAACTCTAGCTGTCTCCCGTATCTCCCGGCTCCAATCCTCAGGCTTGTACGCTGCCATCAACTCAGCCGAGTACAACGAGAAACAGTCGTTCTCCCCTATCGCCCCTCTGTGCGTGAGGTGAAAACGAGGCCTCGGATAGGATTGATGGAAAGCGTCAAAGGTCACTGTCTTGCCGACCACCGCGGCGACTCCGGCTTCCAAAGCCCTGCTCATGAGCTTCGCATTCCCGGTCTCTGTGCCTGAACCCGCGATGACCGGGTTCTTCAGCTCCAAGCGGCCTAGGGCGGTCGTAAGGTCTGCCAATCAACACACCTTGGTCTCTCGATGCGAGTAGCGGCACGAGTCGTATAAAGATGCGAGCTGCAACGAGCTACAGAAGCAGGTCGCTGTCCACCTCTTCGCTCGACCGACTGTTTCGCGTCTGCCAGCAGTGAAGGCGGCTGCTTACTGGCCTGGGCCTCGGTTGCGTCGGTGAGATCGAGCCTGTGGCTCACAATAGCGGAGTCCGCAGTGTTGACCTCGTTGAGGTACGCAGGGCCACGGTCCCCAAGGGCTTGACCCCTAGGCTCGGTCTCTCCTCAACGAGGCTACTGTTTCCTCCACCTCTGCTCGGAGTTCATCATTCAGTCCCTGAGCGCTCTCGATGCTTTGAGCCTCAGACATGATTCTGACGATGGGCTCGGTCCCTGAGGCTCTGACGAGCACCCACTCGCCTCGTCTGAGAAGCTTGAAGCCGTCGGTGGTGTCGATCTCCTCGCCGCGGTGTCTCTCAAGTAGAGCCTCGATGACTCGGTCAGCGTCTCCTCGTGAGAGAGGAAGCCTCGTCCGGACAGAGAAGAACTTCGGCATTCGACCTGTGACCGCCGACGGGGTCTCACCTGTCTCGGCCAGGGCCTCAAGAACCTTTGCTGCCGCCAGTATTCCATCCCGGGTGTACGAGAGGTTCGGCAGGATAACACCACCGCAGCTTCCCTCTCCGCCGATCGGAGCCCCGGTCTCGATCATCCTCTGCACGACGAAGCTCTCGCCTACGCGGGTCCTATGGACCTTGGAATGGTACTTCCCCGCAATATCGTCGAACACGCTCGAGGAGGCCACGTTGGTGACGAAGACTGAACCAGGGTTCGCCCGGAGGAAAGAGTCCAACACGATCGCCAGTGTCATGTCCTCAGGTAGAACCTCCCCGGTTTCGCTCACGCAGACAAGTCGGTCAGCGTCACAGTCGTGAGCGAACCCCACGTCAGCGCTCGACGCCTTCACAGCTTCAGCGAGACCACTGAGAGCTTCCTTCGTCGGCTCTATAGGCCTAGGGAACGTTCCATCGGGCGAAGCGTTGATAGCCGTCAGATTGCAGCCCAGCTGCCTTAGGACAAACGGGGTCACGAGGCTGCCGGCGCCGTTGCCCGGGTCAACGACAACGTTCAGCCGTGCTTTCCTCAAGGCTTGAGCATCGACGCAGTCGATGATCGCTTTCTCGTACCGCCCTGAAAGCCGACCTGGCAGGATCCGGCCAACGCTGTGCCAGTTGGCGGGCTTAAAGACTCCTTCAGACCAGTCTCTTCTGAGCGTTAACAGTTCGGCCTCGGTCAAGGGCAGTCCATCGGGGCCGATGAACTTCAAGCCGTTCCAGTCAGGCGGGTTATGGGATGCGGTGATGATCATGCCTCCTCCAGCTCCGAGGCACTTGGTCGCGAACACGACCTTGGGGGAGGGAGCCAACCCGAGGTCCAAGACATCCCGTCCTGCGGAGGCGAGGCCGGCGAAGACCGCGGCAGCGATCATCTGGCCGGTAGGCCTAGTGTCTCTCCCGACGACGACGGGACCTCTGCCCAGCCAAGCCCCAAAGGAGGCCGATATCTGCAAGGCTGCTTGGGCAGTTAGCGTTTCGCCTACGACGCCGCGCACGCCGGAAATGGTGAACACAGGGCTGTCGGGCGCATCCTGCTCGCTCGACTCAAATCCCCCTACGACGTGCTAGGCGCCGCGTAAAAAGCAATGCCCACTCTGCGCAACGAGACCCAGGGCTACCGGCAAGCACGCCAGGTGATTCCTCCGGAGCCTCCGGCCGTAGTGCGCATAATGGCCCTAGCGGGGCGACAGGCCGGAAGAAGGAGGTTTGCCCTTACCGCTTCTTCACCCAAGCCCTGCAGATCTCGACGCCAGCCACGGCATCGCGAGCATACGCGTCGGCCCCGATGCTCTTGGCGTACTCGTCGGTCAAAGGCGCCCCGCCGACAAGGACCTTCACCTGCTTCCTCACGCCTGCTCTCTCCAGTTGCTCAATGATAGCCTTCATGTTCACCATGGTCGTGGTGAGTAGAGCTGAGACTCCGAGGATGTGTGCCTTTGAGTCCCTGACCTCTTCGACGAACTTCTCAGGTGGCACGTCGACGCCTAGGTCGTGTACTTCGAACCCCGCAGCGGTGAGGAGCGTAGACACGACGTTCTTCCCGATGTCGTGCAGGTCTCCTTGAACAGTTCCAAGGACGACCACGCCGACCGGGGCTCTCTTCTCCTTGTCCAAGTAGGGCTTGAGAACTGAAAGTCCCTCCTTCATCGTTTCGCCCGCCATGATGAGCTCCGCCAAGAAGTACTCTCCCTCCTCGTACTTCTTGCCCACCACGTCCATGCCCTTGGACATTCCTTCCATCACTGCCTCGTACGGCGAGATCCTCATCTTAAGCGCCTCTTCAGCGGCCTTCTTCACGCCCTCGATGTCGAAGACGACTATACCATCCTTGAGCTTGTCTAGGATTTCCCTACGGTTGACCGTGACGCACCACCATCCAACGGACTGTAGCTTACCGGCGCTCAGCATATAAAACTTGCGAACTCCCCTCGAACCTCAGGCTGCCGAGGCTCTACGGCCTACGGCGGAGCTAGCATGTACAAGCCCAGGCTGTCTCACGACTACTTGCCTGGCGTCCTTTCCTCACCGAGGCCTCCTGACGCTTCGATCGAGCGCCGGTCAGCGGGGGTTGACTGCGAACCCAGGTCAGGACATGGGCGAGCCTCACCGAACAGGTTTTATCAAGCAAGAGCTACTAGCGTATTGGCGGCGGGACAAGGACCGGGGAGCCAGCCCTGCCCTGTTGCCTGAAACGGGCTATACGCAGGGGTCCGCTAACCTTGAGGAGCGATGACCTGAGCGGTCATAGGCTGAGGCCCCTCAACGAGGAGGCCCCGCCCCGCAGGGTTGGGCGGTGCAGGCGGCCCTCTCGAAGGAGAGGGTTGGCGTGCTCTGCCATCGAACCGGGCCAGGCCGGGAACGGAGCAGCCCTAAGACAGACGCCCCAACGTTTGCGGGAACACGGGGCTGAGGAAAGGGGTCTCGAAACCGTGGCTGTGAGGGCATCCATCATCAAGGGAAGCCGCCGCTAGTGTCGCCAACGCAGCACAGCGACCAAGCCACCGATTGAGTGGAGCTTGTCGCCTGCCTCCGTCTCTGAGGTAATGATGGTCGTCTTTCCCTTCTTTCTCTCCACGGTCTCGATCAGCCTCCTTATCGATAGCCATTCCTCCTCGCCTGCATTTCTGAGCAGCCTGTCTGAGATGAGTAGCCTCTCTACCGCTCCATAGTCGGCGGCTCGCTCGATCGTATCCCTACCATACGCGATCGTGCCATCTTCTCTGCCCAGCCTCAGAAACGCGTCTTCCACGAGCTGCGTCTCCAGAACCGCTCTCGCCTCGGAGGCATACCTGGTTATCAGCCCCGCTCGAAGTGCCTCATTTACGCCCGCCAAGCCGCCAACGCTAACATTGCCTAGGCGCGTAGCCCCCGATAGGTCCGGTCGCTTCCTGGAAAGGTAGTCTCTGAACTCCTGTTTGAGAAAGCCCGGTCCAACGATGAGGATAATCCCCGGCTCGACATCCAAGGATCCTGTGAGGTTCTCGACGGCTTTGTTGAAGTAGGCAGTTCTGGAAGCCTCCCTTTGACTAGGCTGAAGTTTGCCTGGTAATCTGACCTTCCATTCCGCCCTTGTCTCGACGCCGAATTCCCGCAATCGTGCAGCGCAGAAGTCTTCGTCGTCCATCGCTATGATGACCAGCCTTGGCCGCAGAGACTTTGTGGCCTCCTCTAGCCTGTCTAAGTCATAGTCCGCCCATCTCTCCTTCACGACCTCGATCCCATCCCCTGCCTTGACGTTGAAGGTGTGGTAGTTTCCCTCTACTCCTTGGAACTTCTCCGGTGCCTTCAACACGACTCCTCGAACCCTAAGCCGTTGGACATACCTGTCGAGTTCCAAGGCTTCGACTCTGAGAAGGAGGTTCATGGGGAAACGGTGCTTTTCAGGCGAGCCCGTCTCGCCACCGCCAACCTTGACCTCGCGAGTGGTCCTGGCCTGAACCAGATCGCCGCGGCGTAGTATGTTGAAAAGGTGCCAGAGGTCGTCGAGGCTCTCCGGCACAGCCTTGATCCTCCCATGCTTAAGGTCCTTTGCGAGAATCCTCACCGGGACGCCCAAGAGGAACCGTGGCAGCTAAATGCAGATAAAGGTTCATCTCTTAAGGGCCGAGAGGACACGGAGCCGATCAGCATACGACCGGTTGCGGCAGAGGACCTGAAAGAGGTCCTAGAGATAGAGAGGTCTAGCTTTACACGCCCTTACCCGCCGTCGTACCTCGAGACGTTAGCGCATCTAAGCCCGGATACTTTCCTCGTGGCGGGCCTCGGTGACCAGATCGTCGGTTACGCCGTCTTCTCGATGAGAGGGAAGACCGCGCACATCCTTTCACTTGCTGTCCATCCAGAACGTAGATGCCGCAGGATCGGCTCTGCCTTGCTCAGGAAGGTGGTCGAGACCGCGAAGTCGAGGGGAGCCTCATCGATCAGGCTTGAGGTTAGAAAGAGCAATCTCCCAGCCCAAAGGCTGTACGCCGGAGCAGGATTCAGTCCATCCCACATTGCCCACTCGTACTATGACGATGGAGAGGACGCGGTCATCATGCAGCTGGCCCTTTGAGACAGAACGATCACAAACGTAGGCCTAAGCACCAACAGCATCACTAGGGCAGACTTTGAGGAGACCCCCTTCAACGCGTACAGCAGCTTACCCGTGACACCTTTATAGCAACGCGCCAAGTATGAGTAGTCTCAAAGGCTGCGAGCTCGAAGAGCCATGGACAAGCACGTAGTGGCGATCCTGTTCACAGTTGCCGTGGTGGCAATCGCAGCGTACGTGTTGGAAGGGGAACCGCACCTGCTTGAACCAGGGCCGTTGAGATCGGCCCTCGTGGTCTCGGTAGCCTTGGGTGGAGTCTTGGTCTTCTACATGCTGTCCTCTCGGGCTCTGAAAGGGGTGATAATCAGAGCGAAGGGGACCGAGGGCGATGTGAAGATGCTCTTAGGCCTCTGGAAGATCTTCGTGGCTTTCGCCACCGTGCTTCTTCTGGTAAGCTACTTCTTCCAAGGAGTGATCGCAGCGGTCTTCGGAGCGTTCGGAGGGCTACTCCTGGGGTGGTCATTACAGCAACCCATCAGTGGAGCCGCTGCTTGGCTGCTTGTCACCCTGAAGAGACCCTTCAAGGTCGGCGATAGAGTCCAGCTCCCCTCATTCGGCCTCGTTGGCGACGTGATGGACGTGAACCCCATGTACACGGTCTTGAACCAAGTCGGCGGCGCTATAGGAAGCGAGGAGCCGGTCGGAAGGAACGTTCTGATACCGAACGCGATGCTGTTTGGCAATCTTGTGATAAACTACACGCCAAGACGAGATGAGGGGTCTCCACCAGCGCTGACGACGCAGAAACAGCCATCATCATACATCCTCGACGAGGTTGTAACCCGGATCACGTTCGACTCAGACTGGGACGAGGCAGAGCGGATACTGGTCGAGGCGGCGAGAGAGGTCACAGCCGACATCATTAAGGAAACCGGGCAGGAGCCCTACATCCGGTCGGACATGTACGATTACGGCGTCTGGCTGAGGCTACGCTACATAACCCTGGCAACAGATAGGCCGCGGATAACACATGAGATCACAAAGCGAATCTTCAAGGAGTTCAGCAAGAGCGAGAAGTTAGACTTCGCGATCCCGTACGTCTACTCCTACAAGAAAGCTCTCCAAGCCGGGACTCTTCCGACGGCAGCTAGGATGAGTGTGACAGGCGAATTCACTGATCCGACTGGCACATTGGGAGAGCCAAAGGATCTACTGCTCTGCAGTCGATGTCGCAGCGCCAACCCAATGGACGCCGAGTACTGCCACAAATGCGGCAAACGACTCCACAGCGGAGACATCAGCGTAGTAACCAGGCAACAGGCGGCCCATCAATGACTACGGATCTAGCCTCATCGCGCTCGCTCTCAAGGGCTGTCAAGGCTTTTATGCGAAGGCTCATACCATCCCTCAGCCTGAAGAAGGGCTTAGGAAACCCTGAGGAAACGGAGATAGACGTCAATGGCATCAGATGAGAAGGTCGAACGTATCGTGAAGGAATATGAGGCAGGGAAGAGTGTCACTCGAATCGTAAGAGAGCTAGGTGTGCCAAAGCATTGGGTCTACTTCGCACTTGGCGCTAAAGGGATTAGGCCGCGAATAGGGCCAGCCCAGCTGGGGACGAATGTGACCCTGCTTCGGCCAATGAGGAACACCAATACCCGCATGACAACGGTTCCTGCATCGATCATAAAGGAGCTAGGCATCAATCGGAGTGAGGCATGGGAGGTAAAATGGTCGATTCTTGACAGGAAACTGAGACTCATCCAAGCTGAGGTCCGACCGTTCAAGAGATAAGCAGCCGAACCAACGGAAGCCCAACAGTCTTTCAAGCTTTGAGCTGTAGGAAACCGCTCTGGGCCTGCGAGTTTGCCGCCTCGGCCTGTCGCCTGTGGTAGATGGGATAGTTACTCCGTGATCTCCTTAGCAGAAAATACTCAAGGATGCGGCCTAGGATGAGAAAGACTTCCAGCTTCCCCATCGCCCCTCTGCCCATCCATCTACGTGTGCTGTTGTAGCTAACGAGGCCCTTCGGGAAACGCGGCCTAACGATCTTTGACACCCGGCGAAGAAGGTCCAAGTCCTCGCTGTAAGCAAGACGTTCATCGAAGCCGTTGACTTGGTTGAACACCTCTCTGTTGAGCCCCATCCCCATGTAGCAGGGGTTCGTAAGCTTCGCCCTGCAGAGAGCCCAGCCCAGAAGATAGCCGACACGGCCAGTCAGCGACGGCTCCAGCGGTTCAGGCCGGGCCATGATGAGACCCGCGCCACCTTGTCTCACGGTGGCCACTGCGGTCTCCAGA
This sequence comes from uncultured Candidatus Bathyarchaeia archaeon, assembly GCA_964427455.1. Classification (GTDB taxonomy): domain Archaea; phylum Thermoproteota; class CALKCG01; order B24; family JAWCPE01; genus JAWCPE01. The sequence goes on from CAYRUY010000016.1 coordinate 18,443, forward strand.
AAATCGGAACGAACTACCGTGTCTGCATCCAGGAATACCAGAAACCGGGCCGAGCTTAGGGCTGCGCCGATGTTCCTAGCCTCAGCGATGTTGCTCTTCTTCACCAAGACCCTGGCCTTGAACTCGAGCGCTTCGGCGACAGTTCTGTCTTGGCTTCCGCCGTCGACGACCAAGACCTCGAATGCCTTGAAGGTCTGCTTGCTGAGCGACTTGAGAAGGGCGGGGAGATAGCTTTCCTCGTCGAGGGTCGGTACGATAACGGAGACTTCTACAGGGCCCATGTAGCGTCAGGCTCTTCTACCACTCCTACTCAGCGCCAACATGCCTCTCAGGTCGGCTGTCGAGATCTCGCCTTCATAGGACATTGAGACCAAGGTTGTGCACTGGGACACACATCCCGGGCAGGAAACCGTAGCCTTGACTGAGTTCTGTCTAAGCTCAGAGCCCCACAGGTCCCTGAGTGAAGTTCGGGTTAGGTCCCCTATGTACGATTGGGGCCAGTTCGTGCATCCTAGCAGGCCGCCGGACGGGTCTATCATCGCGTAGAGCACCCCTGCGTCGCAGTGCTTCTCCATGGTCCCAGCGAAGTAGGGTTTCAGGAGCGAGATGTAACTCTTTGAAGGAGCCACGTACGAGAGGTCTTGTTGTTTCAACGCCAGAAGTCCATCGGATAGGGCCTCTGCCTCAGCCTCCGTGATCGCGTAGCTCGCAGGAGGCGGGTAGGGTAGAATAGGCTGGAAGGATACGAAGTCCACCTTTCCCCTTAAGGCGTTGAAGAGCTCGAGGACCTCACCCACGTTCCCACGGTGAACCGTGAGGTCGACGCCTACCTTCACCCTCCCGAGCTCAGAGAGAAGATGGAGAGCCCGGGCGACCTTCTCGAAGGTTCCAGCCACCCCTCTTGTCGCGTCGTGCGTAGCCGCAAATCCGTCAAGCGAAACGTTGACCACGTCAAAGACACGGCTGACCTCCTGAACCCTCTCCTCGTCGAGCAGAGTGCCGTTTGTGCTCAGTATTGCGAGTAGGCCGCGGTCCCGTGCTGCGGAGGCAAGTGCTGCAAGGTCCCGCCTCAGGGTAGGCTCGCCGCCTGAGAAGTCTATCGTGCATACGCCGAAGTCCGCAAGCTGAGCGATGATGCTCAGCGCTTGCTCCGTCGGGAGCTCAGGCCTCGGATGCCTCCACCAATCGCAGAAAACGCATCGGAGATTGCATCTGGCAGTGCAGCAATAGACGACGTATGTAAGCCTAGGTCGGCGAAGCTTATAGGAGATGAAGGACCGCGCCAGTTTCAGCGGCAGAGCCCTCTTCACCAATACCACCAAAGCGCCAGGTCCGACCAAGCCTCGCTCAACAGGTCGCAGCACCTCCCTCGTTCTCTATCAGATCTCTTGGACGCCCCCGCCTGGTCGAGTCTCATAGACTTCGCACGCATAGCCTCTCCCCTCGAAGAGGCCTTTCATCGCCTCCGCCAACTCATGCCTTCTCGCCATCTCTATGACGCCCAGCATCGCGGGGCCTGCTCCGCTGACGGCGATCCCTGCCTTCATTTCTTTCCCCAGCCTCTTGAACGCCTCGTACTCTTTCACGATGCCTGCTCGAGCCCGGGCTGTCTCCACTATGTGGTCTTCCATCCCCTGGTCAATAAGGCTGAGGTTCCCCGAAGCCATTCCAGCTGCTACTAGAGCAGCGTGGCCCACATTGTAGCTCACGTCCACGATCGGTACCTCTCTTGGTACAGCCTCTCGGGCCAGCTTCGTCGAACCCTTCTCAACGCTTGGCAGGGCAACAACAATGCCAAGGTCAGCAGGAGGCGCGATGGAGACGACCTTGAGCGGACTGCGTGAGGGCACTATGACAAATCCACCGTAGAGGGCGGGCGCGACATTGTCCGCGTGGGCTGTTCCCGCGGCCACGATCTCGCCCTGAGATGCATGTTCCACAAGCGCCTCTTTCCCGAGGCCGAGGTCAAAGAGCCTGTCCAATCCGTAGGCCATCCCCGCTGCTGCTGCCGCCGAGCTGCCTAGGCCGCTGCCGGGCTTGATGCCTTTCAGCAGACGAACCTCTAAGCCTGTGGGAAGCCCAAACGCCTTCAGCATGCTAAGGGCCACGTAGCCAGCAGAGTTCTCCTCAGGCTGAGAAGGAACAGGGTAGCCTGAGACCTGAATCTTGATGCGTGCATCGGAGGTTCTTCTGACCTCCAATACGTCGTACGGCTCCTCCAAGGCTAGGCCGAAGACATCGTACCCGGGCCCAAGGTTCGCAGTGGTGGCAGGGCATCTCAGCTTGATGCCGTCCATGGCAGGTCTTCGCTCCGCAGGTTTGACAAACCTTAATACAGTATCGCTCACTCAGATAACTCTTCCCTTGGAAGGCGAGATGGGTTGCAGTATGAAAGCATGGCTCGTGAGGTCATTCAGAACGTTCGCAGGCATCACGAGTACAGGTCACAGTGCCTGAACCTGATCGCTAGCGAGAACGTTACAAGCCCCCTCGTCAGAGAGGTTATGGCTTCCGACCTCGGGCACCGATATGCGATCGGGTTCCTGTACACTAGAATGTATCGCGGATGCAAGTACATAGACAGCATTGAGGAGATAACGAACTACCTTGCCAAGGCGCTTCTGAGGGCTGAGCATGTGAACTACGTGCCCACCAGTGGAACGGTGGCAAACCTGGTCATGTTCAACGCCTTGACCAGGCCGGGGGATGTGGTCGCGGCCTTGAGCGTGATGGATGGCGGCCACAGCAGCTTCAGGGAATGCTCTAGGATACACGGCGTCAGCATGGTCCCTCTGCCCATGGACGGGGCTCGCTACAACGTCGATGTGGACGAGGCGGAGAGGCTCATAACGAAGGTGAAGCCCAACGTCGTGCTTCTCGGCGCTTCAGATATCCTGTTCCCGCACCCAGTCAGAGAACTCAGAGGTGTTGCGGACGCTGTGCGAGCAACATTGGTCTACGATGCAGCTCACGTCTTCGGCCTCATCGCCGGAGGGGAGTTCCAAGACCCCCTCAGAGAAGGAGCCGAGATCGTGACGAGTAGCATCCACAAGACCTTCTTCGGGCCCCAAGGAGGCATCATTCTCTGCACGCGGAAGCATGCTGAAGCGATCGACCATTCCGCTTGGCAGATGGTGAACAACCATCACATCCACAGGGTTGCTGGGCTCGCAATAACGCTCTGCGAGATGCTCGTCTTCGGGAAAGAGTACGCTCAGCAAGTCGTGAGGAACGCGAAGGCTCTCGGACAGGCTCTCCACGAGAGGGGAGTGAAGGTCCTCTGCGCAGACCTCGGTTTCACGCAGTCGCATCAACTGATCATCGATGTCGGCGAGAAAAGAGGACGCGAGGCGAGCGACCTACTCGAACAGGCCAACATCGTGACGAACCCTATGCCTCTACCCTGGGACAAGGATCAGGAAGCCGGGTCTGCTGTAAGGATAGGGGTACAAGAAATCACTAGGCTCGGGATGGAGGAGAGCGAGATGATCCAGGTAGCCGACCTGATGGCTGACGTCCTGCAGGGAGGGAGGGAGCCAGCTGAGGTCAGAGCGAGCGTCGCTCAGCTCATGCAGAGTCACCAGAACATCCAATACTGTTTCGACGCCGGAGCAGCGGCCTATGAGTACTTTGACCTCGCGAAGTAGGGCTAGAAGTCCGGGTCAACCGAGCCTCGGGCTTGGATGTGGCCTGGGGCTCCCAACTGATACGCCAGCCAGCAAACGTTAGCTCTTCCTTCAGACAGCCTCGTAGCCTACTATACTCGGAAACCGATTCCCTGGTCGAGGCCTCAGGGTATGTTGCTGGTCGACGGACACCTTGACCTGGCGTCTAACGCGGTCATCTGGAACAGGGACCTGACGAGAAGTGTTCTCGAGATACGCAGGGATGAGGCTGGGATGAAGCAGAAGGGGAGAGCCATGAACACGGTTGCTCTCCCAGAGATGAAGCTGGGGGAGGTATGCACGTGTCTAGCGACGTTGCACGCCAGAGTGAAGGGCAGAAACCTAGACGGATTCGGAAGCAGAGAAATCGCTTACGCTGTGGCTCATGGTCAGCTCGCCTACTACAGGATCCTTCAATCACAGGCCCTAATCCGCGTAGTCCAAGACCGTAAGAGCTTGGATGCTCATGTAGAAGAATGGACGAGATCCCCGGGTTCGGCCATTCTCGGCTTCATCCTAGCCATGGAGGGGGCTGACCCAATCATCGTTCCTGATCAGGTTGAATGTTGGTGGGACAACGGTCTGCGCGTCCTAAGTTTGACGCATTACGGAGAGAACGATTACGCTCACGGCACGGGTAGTCGAGGAGGGTTAAAGCCTCTCGGCCATGAGTTACTCGAAGGGATGGAGTCCCTACGCATGGTATTGGATGTCACGCACCTGTCTGAGGAGAGCTTCTGGGATGCCATGGACACTTTTGAGGGAGACCTGATCGCGAGCCACAACAACTGTAGGTCCCTAGTTCCAGGCGACCGGCAGCTCTCGGACGAACAGGTAAAGGCGTTAATCGAAAGGGATGCCGTGATCGGTGTAGCTGTGGATGCTTGGATGCTGTATCCGGGATGGGTTAAGGGTGTGACCTCGAATGAGGTCGTTAGCCTAGAGGCCGTCGCAGACCAGATAGACCATGTATGCCGTCTGGCGGGAGACACCAGCCACGCAGCGATAGGAAGCGACCTCGATGGCGGTTACGGTAAGGAACAGTGCCCCCACGACCTAGATACGATAGCGGATCTCCAGAACATCCCGCGGCTACTCGAGAAACGAGGATACAGCGGTAAAGACATAGAGAACATAATGCACGGAAACTGGCTGCGAAAGCTGAGGAAGGCGCTCCCACAGGAATAGAGATAGACTTCAGGTACGATGAACGCTTGCGAGGATAGGCTTTGAACGAGCCTGAAACTTCGTTGCCTTTCCGGTGTGAGCAGCTTTTGGCATCGTTTGGAATACGCGGCGCGGGTCTACTTTCGCCTCACGCCGGAATCACCGCGCAATAGTGGTTTTTATAGCTTCGAACGGTGACGATAGGCGTAGCCGGGGTGAAGGAGGACCATGGCGATCAGGGAAGTCAAGTATGTGTGGATGAACGGATCTCTAGTAGATTGGAATGATGCAAAGGTGCACATTCTAACGCATGCTTTGCAATACGGCACAGCGGTGTTTGAAGGCCTTAGAGCATACTGGAGAGACGGGGCCGTCCATGTGTTTAGGCTGGAGGACCACCTGACTAGGCTCTTCAACTCCGCTAAGACCTATTTTATGGAGATCCCCTACACAAAACAACAGCTGAGGGAGGCCATCATTGAGCTGCTGAAAGCCAACGCGATCAAAGAGGACTGCTACATCCGGCCCTTTGCATACCGAGGGTACGGGGTCATAGGCCTAGACCCTTCAAGAAGCCAAGTCCACGCGGCGATAGCTGCGTTTCCCTTCGGCAAGTACCTAGACCCGAGCAAAGGCGTTAGCTGCTGCGTCTCATCGTGGAGACGGATACCGATCGACTCGCTTCCGCCCGACGCGAAGGCATCGGGGAACTACGTCAACTCGGCCTTAGCTAAGATGGAAGCTTTGAGAGACGGCTATGACGAGGCGATATTCCTCGACTCTCACGGCTACGTGTGCGAGGGAACGGGCGAAAACATCTTCATCATTAGAAACGGCGTAATCCATACCCCTCCCATCTCAGCCTCGATCCTTGAAGGCATCACCAGGGACTCAATCATGAGGTTGACCCAAGACATGGGAAAGCCGGTCTTGGAGCGGATGATCACGCGAAACGAGTTATATGTCTGCGACGAGGCGTTCTTCTCAGGTACTGCAGCCGAGATCACTCCCATCGTGAGCATCGATAGGAGGCCCGTCGGCAACGGCGAGCCCGGCCCGATTGCGCGGGGGCTTCAAGCCATATTCTTCAAGGTTGTTCGAGGCGAAGAAGAGAGATACTCTGCCTGGATCACCAAGGTTATCATCTGACTCGCGGCTGTCGGAGAAGCGATGATCGCCGCGTCCAGGGGACGAGACCCTTGTCTACCTACGGTTCAGCTCGGGCAGGTTCTTCTCGCCGCCCGACGTAGTGAAGGTCGCCTGTGAGACCAAGTGGCATATGTCACAGGTTAAGCCTCAAGGTTGAGGCAATGGACGTAGCGAGCGAGGCAGCCCGTCAATGCCTTCGTCGTGGGCCTCCAGGCACGGAGTCGCTCGGAGAGCTCTTCTGAGTCCAGCTCGACGTTCAAGACACGTTTGCTTAGGTCGATCTCGATGATGTCGCCGTTGGTGACGGCGGCTATCGGTCCTCTTTCGGCCGCCTCCGGGGAGACATGGCCGACGCATAGGCCTCTTGACGCCCCTGAGAAGCGGCCGTCAGTGATCAACGCGACTTGGTCAGCCAGTCCCATGCCTACGATGGTCCCGGTTAGGATGAGCATCTCTCTCATACCAGGGCCTCCTTTCGGCCCCTCGTGGCGGACGACTATCACATCTCCTGCGGCTACGTCTCCCTGACGCACGGAAGACACGGCGTCCTCCTCTCGGTCGAAGACCTTAGCCGGTCCCTCATGCCTAACCATCTTTGCCGGAACACCCGCCGTCTTCACAACAGCGCCCTCCGGTGCCAGGTTGCCTCTTAGAACCGCGATCCCTCCCTCCTTGTGGACGGGGTCCGAGAGGGGATGAACGACCCGCCTGTCAAGGACACGTGCAGACTCCAGGCTGGCTTTCAGAGGCTTCCCTGTGACGGTCAGTGCGTCAAGGTAGAGAAGAGCCTCGATCTCTTTCAAAACGGCCGGGACTCCTCCCGCTAAGTCGAAGTCTTGCATGTCGTACTGGCCTCCCACGCCTACGACGTCGCAGAGATGCGGCACCGTGCGACTCACCTGGTCGAAGCGGTCGATGTCCAGGTGGAGACCCGCCTCTCTCGCGATCGCGGGCAGGTGGAGAACCGTGTTGGTGGAGCCGCCTAGGGCCATGTCCAACGCGATCGCGTTCTCGAATGCCTCGGCCGTCATGATGTCGCGCGCCTTGATCCCCTTTCTTACTAGCTCTACCACTTGGCTGCCGCTCTCGCGCGACGCGATGATCCGTTCTGAACTCACCGCCGGTATCGTGGCAGTTCCGGGAAGGACCATGCCCAAGGCTTCACTGAGGCACGCCATTGTGTTCGCTGTGTAGAGCCCGTTACATGAGCCACAAGTTGGGAAAGCCACGGCTTCTAGCTCAGCCAACTCCTCCTCAGCCATGCTGCCCGACCTAACCCTGCCAAGTGCCTCCGCGATGGACGAGATCCCAACCTTACGGCCGTGATGTAGCCCTGAGAGCATCGGCCCACCCACTGCGACGATGGAGGGCAAGTCTAGGCGGGCAGCCGCCATCAACATTCCAGGGGTGACCTTATCGCAGCTCGTTACGAGGACGACGCCATCAAGACGATGGGCTTGGACCATCAACTCAACAGAGTCCGCGATTACGTCTCGAGAAGGAAGCGAGTACCTCATGCCCTCATGTCCCATCGCTATTCCATCGCAGACGGCTACGGTGCCGAACTCGAAGGGGACGCCACCGGCCTCTCTGATGCCTTCGATGACGGCTTGCGCAACGGCCCTGAGGTGGAAGTGGCCGGGGACGATCGCGCTGTAGCTGTTCGCGACGCCGATGAAAGGCTTGTCAAGATCACTCCCAGAGACGCCTACGGCTCTAAGGAGGCCGCGGTGAGAGGCTCTTTCCAAGCCCTTCTTGACATCTTCGCTTCTCATAACCATCAGGCGCACGCTGCATGCGCCCGGCCGCACGTTCCATCAACCCATTACTTAAGCCTTGAGAGCTAGGCCCGTACTCTCCACACAGTCCGTCTCACAGGACATGCTTAGGCATAGCTAGATCACGAGAAGTCACCGCATGGCCGGGGTGGGTTGGCCCGTTGCAAAACTCTTTTATAGAGACCAGCCTCATTACGAGAACCTATCTGTTTCCCGAGAGGGAGCGAAATGGGGAATCATTTTATCGTGCAACGGTGCTAAGCGAATCCATTTTCTGGATACAACCCTAAGAGACGGTGAACAGACTCCCGGAGTCTCCCTGACCCCTGAGAAGAAGCTGCGCATCGCTCAGCGTCTAGATGAGCTAGGCGTAGACATCATTGAGGCCGGGTTTGCAGCGGCGTCGCTAGGGGAGCAAGAGGCGATCAGGTTGATCGCTCGGCAGGGCCTCAGATCCGAGGTCTGCAGCTTCACACGAGGAGTGAAGTCTGACATAGATGAGGCGCTCAAGAGCGAGGTGAGGAGTATCCACCTCGTCATACCCACTTCGCAGTTGCACATCAGAAGGAAGCTCAGGAAGACATATCAGAATATCCTCGAGATGACTGAGGACTGTGTTAGTTACGCCAAGGAGCATGGGTTGATCGTCGAGCTTTCAGCTGAGGATGCGACCAGAAGCGACCTGTCCTTCCTCAAACAGATGCTCTCTACGGGGATCTCGGCGGGAGCGGATAGGATATGTCCCTGCGACACCGTAGGTGTCCTGACGCCCGAGCGATCTGGAAAGCTCTTCTCAGAGCTTCGCGCAGATTTCAAGGTTCCAATAAGCGTCCACTGCCACGATGATTTCGGCATGGCTGTCGCGAATTCGATAGCAGGACTAGAAGCCGGCGCAAGCGAGGTTCACGTCACAGTGAATGGGATTGGGGAACGAGCCGGCAACGCGGCTCTGGAAGAGGTCGCTGTAGCGTTGAAGGCCCTTCTGAAAATCGAGACGAACATAAAGACGAAGCTTCTCTACGATACCTCGAGGCTTGTGTCGAGATTGACAGGCATGCCTCTCGCAGCTAACAAAGCGGTTGTTGGGGACCACGCCTTCACGCATGAATCTGGCATGCACACACACGGCGTCCTGGCGCATCCGCTAACGTATGAACCCATTCCGCCCGAGATGGTTGGGGCTAGGAGACGCCTTGCAGCGGGCAAGCACGCTGGGTCACACGGGATCGCGGCAAGCTTGAGGAGCATGGGGATGCACCCGTCCCCAGAGGAGCTAAAGGAGATCATTAGAAGGGTGAAGACGCTGGGGGATAGAGGGAAGATCGTGACAGACGCCGACCTTCAAGTGATCGCTGAGGCGGTGATGGGGCTCCCAGGGTCGAGAACGATCCAGCTGAGCGAGTTGACTGTTGTGACAGGCGATAAGGTGACCCCGACGGCATCCGTGAAACTGGTCCTCAACGGCAAGAGCCTCACAGAGGCGGCTGTTGGGATCGGCCCGGTTGACGCGGCAATCAACGCGATCCGGAAGGCGGTCTCCGCTGTTGAACCGATACAGCTGGAGCAGTATCATGTCAAGGCTATCACCGGCGGCACTGACGCGTTGGTCGAGGTCATCGTGAGGCTTAGGAAGGGAGACAGGATCGCAACCGCGCTAGGCGCCAGAGGAGACATAGTCATGGCTAGCGTAGAAGCGATGATCAGCGGCATGAACGTGCTCATGACGGATTACAAGAATGCTGGCGGCGGAGGCGATACGCGTTAGAGCCCATGCTAGGTAGCCAAGCCCTGCTAGAAGCGCTTAGACGGGAAAAAGTCGAGGTCATCTTCGGCATCCCCGGGGGAGCCACGATACCGATCTACGACGTGTTCGATGAGACGTGTCCCAGGCATATCCTGACACGGCACGAGCAGTGCGCGGGACATATGGCCGACGGCTATGCTAGGGCTAGCGGCAAGGTAGGGGTCTGCATGGCAACCTCGGGCCCCGGCGCGACGAACCTAGTCACAGCTGTCACCAACGCCTACATGGATTCCAGCCCGGTGGTCGCCATCACAGGGCAGGTCCCGAGAGCTATGATAGGTAAGGACGCCTTCCAAGAAGCCGACATCGTAGGGATAATGACCCCGGTCACAAAGTACACGTACCAGCCTCGCAGGGCAGCCGACATACCTAGGGCTGTCAAAGAGGCCTTCTACATAGCGGCGACAGGCCGACCAGGCCCAGTCTTGGTCGACATACCGAAGGATGTGCAGATGGAGACCGCCTCGATGGATTTCCCCTCGAATGCCGAGCTGCGAGGCTATAGGCCCACCTACGACCCGCACCCACTTCAGGTGAAGAAAGCGGCCGACATCCTATCGCAGGCTGAACGCCCTATGATACTGTCCGGAGGGGGCGTCATGATATCTGACGCAACCAACGAACTCCTCGCCTTGGCTGAGCTTCTCTCCGCGCCGGTTGCCACAACCCTGATGGGGAAGGGGTCCATCCCCGAGAACCACCCTCTCTGGCTTGGGGGCGCAGGGATGCATGGCGCGAGAGAAGCGAACAGCATCATCGTTGAAGCAGATGCGTTGCTAGCTGTAGGGACTAGGTTCTCTGACCGAACCACGGGGCGCCTTGACGAGTTCTGCCCGGACGCAAAGATCATCCATGTGGACATAGATAGCGCCGAGATCAGGAAGAACGCTAAGGTGGACATCCCGATCGTCGCAGACGCGAAGAGGACCCTTGAGGCCATCCGGTCAGAGCTGCTCAAGCGGGCTGAGAAGAAGGAGAACCCAGCATGGCTGCGCAGAGTGGAGGACCTTAGACGACAGGTCGCAGCGGAGACAAAGAACAACGACAGTGCCGTAAACCCGCGGAACATCATCTCTAAGCTCAGAGCTATTCTCCCGGAGGACGCGGTTGTGACGACCGAGGTAGGTCAGAACCAGATGTGGGCCTACTTACATTTCCGTGTCTTAAAGCCCCGCACCTACATCACGTCAGGCGGCCTAGGTACGATGGGATTCGGCTTCCCAGCTGCTCTCGGGGCTAAGGTTGCGAAGCCCACGGTGCCTGTCGTCGATATCGCAGGGGACGGCAGCTTTATCATGACGGAGCAGGACCTCGCAACCTCGGTCACAGAGAACATCCCCGTCACCGTGGTGGTTCTGAACAACGGCCTACTGGGAATGGTTGCGCAGTGGCAGAGGATGGGCATTGGAGGCGCCCGGAGCAAGAGATACTCGGCGGTGAAGCTTGGAAACGTCCCAGACTTCGCGAAGCTGGCAGAGGCCTACGGTGCCAAGGGCGCAAGGGTTGAGACGCTTGACGGGTTTGTCGAGGCTGCGAAACGGGCGGTCAAGAGCGATGTGACCACAGTCATAGATGTCCCTATCTCACCGGAGGAGAACGTTTTCCCCCTTGTTCCTGCCGGAGGAGCCTTGCGAGACATGATGTGGGAGTGACAAGCCATGAGTGAGAGCCACGTGATCGCGGCGATCGTCGAGCATAAGCCTGGAGTCCTCTACAGGGTCGCGAACATGTTTCGAAGAAGAGACTTCAACATAGAGAGCATATCGGTTGGGCCGACGGAAGCGCCTGACCTTGCAAGGATGACGATCACTGTCAG
>CAYRUY010000017.1:0-6720 GCA_964427455.1 uncultured Candidatus Bathyarchaeia archaeon
CGGTCAGCTGGGCCTCGTGAGTTCGTGGCCCTATCGGGAACTCGCATAGGAAGCCTCTCGGCATAGACGCGACGAGCTGGATGCTCGCGTAGGTGTTCATAGCGCAGCCCCAGCTATGCGGAACGAGCGGCGCATGCCACGTATCGGCCATCTCGACGATCCGTTTCGCCTCGGTCAAGCCTCCGACCCAGGAGACATCGGGCTGCAGAATGTCCACAGCGTTCGATAGGATGAGCTCCTTGAACCCGAACCGGGTGAACTCGCCTTCTCCGGCGGCGATAGGCACCTGGGCCTCGGCTGTGAGCTTCACGTATCCTTCTAGATCATCTCTTGACAACGGCTCCTCATACCACAGCACGTCATACTTCTCAAGGGCCCTCGCTAGTCTCAGAGCCTCAATCACGTTGAGGCTTGCAGGTCCATCCACGATCAGGTCTGTTTCGTCGCCGATCGTCTCCCTTAGCCGCCTAACGAGTTCAACGCTCTTGTGATAGTTGTGGCCGAATCCACCGTAGCCGAACTTCATAGCCGTAAAGCCGTCCTCGACATATCGTTGAGCTTCGCGGACTGTTACCTCCGGTTTCTCCAGGTTGAAGAGCGCGCTCGCGTATACGCGGACCTTGTCTCGGAAAGCACCGCCTAACAGTGTATGGGCGGGAAGCTTGAGGGCCTTGCCCGCTGCGTCCCAAAGGGCCATGTCGACGCCGCTGATGGCGTGGATCGACAGGCCTCTGCGGTCATAGAGCGTGCTGGCGTTCGCGTACATCTTCTCCCAGAGCCGCTCGATGCCCAGCGCCTCCTCGCCTACGAGAAGCGGCTTAAGCCCATTGTCCACCAGGACCTTGGCGGCCCAGACGCCGTCTCCAGTCCGGTTCGGTATGAAGGCTTCTCCAATGCCCTCTACGCCTTCGCTTGTCTTGACACGGACGAGAAGCCAACCTCCGAATGGGTACTCGTAGGACTTAAGAACCGTCGAGGTCACATCGACTATGCTCATGAGGTTTCACCGTTCAACCTCTCCTCCTGTACGTTGTAGATAGGCTTTCAAGGGCTCGACGATGCCTGAGACCGATGAGACGGCTCAGTTCCCCTAGTGGCGGGGCCGGTAGGTTTTTCTTACGGTCCTCCCGTGCAGATCACAGGTGATTCTCTGCTAGCCTTCGTCTTTATCGCACTCGTGGTAGGCACCGAGCGGGATGTGACCGAACAGGCCTCGCGTATCGAGGGCGTGAAGGACATCTATAGTGTGACGGGCGATGTCGACCTTATAGCGTTGATCGAGGTGCCCGGGATGGAGGAGTTGAACAAGGTCATCTATGAGTTGAGGAAGGCCAGCGGTGTTCAGGGCACGGACACCCACATCGTTCTCACAAGGACAGCGGGAAGGGAGGCTTGACCAGCCCTGGGCGCTAAGCCTATCATAGACCGGGCCCGCGAGCTCCTAGGGGAGCAGACCTCGAAGGAGAAGGCGCTGCTGACGCTCTACTTGGAGCGTTACCCGCTCTTCGAGATAACCGCAGCGTTGAAGGTTTCATCTCGGGAGCTAAGAGAGTTCGCGGAGGGGCTCTCTCTCCCATTGACACGGTGTCCTCAAGGCCACAGGCTGATAGGAATACCGGGACTGCACGCGCATAGCGTTCACTACTGCGTAAAATGCGAGCGTTGGTTCACCGACGGCATGCTGAGAGACGAGGTAAACCTAGAGGTTGCAAGGCTGGAGCAGCAGGAGAAACCGCTAGCTGAACCGCGGAAACCCCAAGCCTGACTTATACCACGCTAGAACAGCTTTTAGGCTGTGCTCAAGCTTCATCCTGGCATGAAGACCGTAAACGTGATCTACAAGCACCTGCCGGACCGTGTTCAGAGATACCCCCAGGTTCTTCTTCATGAATGCGACGAGGCGATAGTCTCCCTAGATCGGCTGATGCCCTACAAACCCATCGTGGCTGAAGGCTCGGTCCTCGTCGAACGAGGTGACTTCGCCGTCTGGTTCATCTTCCCCAACGCCTGGTACGACACCGGCGTAGTCTATGATAGCATTGGGCGCTTCAAAGGCTACTACTGCGACATCCTCAAGCCTGTGGAGCGCCGCCCGGACGGTTATGAGACAACGGACCTGTTCCTCGACCTCTGGGTCTTCCCCGATGGACGATACGTGGTCTTGGACCGCGAAGAGTTCGACGAGGCCCTGAAACAAGGCTGGCTAGCGAAACCGGTAGCCGAAAGAGCCGAGAACGAGCTTCAGAGACTCACCGAAGACGTGGAAAAAAGGAGTTTTCCAAAGCCCATAGTGAGGCGACTTGGAGGTCTCCCAGAAGACGCGCGGAGCCTCCTGGAAGCGATTGGGAAGGGTTGAGCAACGGCTTGGCGCTCACCGGGGGCCATCAAGCCTCACAGTTGCTTAGCGGGCTCGGCCTCCTTAGGAGCGCTCGCTTTGAGTAACGCGAAGCGCTTCTTCGCTTTCCTCTTCCTCTTCGTGAGAAGCCGGACCTCGCGCTCAAGGCGATCTATGTCCTGCCCACGTGAACGGCTTATCCTCTTGAGAACGACGCGGATGTCGCTCCTCAACCTTTTGAGCCTTCGGTAAGCCCTCTTCCTCTCTCGACGACTCATGCGCAAGGCCTCCCTTGAGCCGGCCGAAGGGTGACCGATACGTTCACCGTCCAACGACGTACAAGCTATTGAGGTTTGCCCGAGAAGACTCTACGCATGGAGTTCAAGTACGTCTCGGTCTCTTGCCGCGTAGCCTACGCCGACCCTCTCGCCTTGGTACTTCGCGTTCGGGCCTGTGAGCTTCGCGTACCTGAACCGTCTCGCGAAGTCGCTGTGTACCTGCCTCGCGACCTCAGCCACGGTGGCTCCCTGCTTGACGATGATAGGCCTTGGGTCTGGCTGGCTCTCGCCCGGCTCCTTGGTGTAGACTCGTACGAGGCTTAGGGTTTGAAACAGGGCTTCGCCGAGCTTCTGTAACCCGTCGCCCGTTCTGCATGAGACGGGAAGAACCTTCAGCCTATTGTCTAGGGCTTGCCTGAGCGCTTCAAGCCCTCCATCAGCCCCGGGCATGTCTGCCTTGTTCGCTACGACGATGGCAGGCCTGTAGACGGTGTCGGCGAAGATCGAGGCCTCCACGTCGTCTAGGCTTACGTTGCCCCAGAGCTTGACGAGGGCCGTGCGAATCTTGTACTCCGCCAGGAGCCGCCTCACGTCTTCCGCTGTGGCGTCCACTAGGATGCCGGTTCCGACGAACTGGATGCCTGTGCCCGAGCCTTTCCTCACGACCTCAACCTGGCCTGAGGGCTCTTGCACGAGGATATGTGTCTTCTCCAGCTGTTCGACCACCGTCTTGAACTGCGCCAAGGGGTCGTCTGCCAAGTCAACCATGATGAGGAGGCCGTCTGCGTTCCTCGCCAAGCCGAGGACCTGTAGGCCTCCCGCCTTGCCTTCAGCTGAGCCCACGACGACGGCCGGAGCCTCAACGAGTTGAAGCTGGATGTCCTCGTATGGCAGCATCCCTGGGATGGGCTCACGTGTCTTGTAAGGGTGTTCGCCAACCTCAGGCTTCGCGTTCGTCAACGCGGCTAGAAGGCTGCTTCGGCCTACGTTCGTAAGCCCTAGGACCGTCACCTGCGCGGCGCCCTGCTTCTCGACGAAGAAGCGTGAACCCCGGCCTCTTCTCCGCTGCCGCTTCGCCTCGATCTCACGTTCGAGAACCGCGATCTGGTGTTTCACGTGCGCCAGAAGCTTCGAGGTTCCCTTATGCTTCGGGCAGAGCGAGAGGAACTCGCGCATCAACTGGACCTTCTCGCTCGGGTTCCGCGCGGCCTCAACCTCAGCCCACTTGAGCTTCGCTTTGACGGGCAGATTCGTAACCATAGAACGTAAGCAGGATAGTACTCGGCGGCAGCGCTTAAAAACGCCGCTCTGTTGAAAGCTTGGCCTAGCCCTTGAGGTTCTCCGTAAGAAGCTAAGAGTTAAGTTGAGCTGGGCTCGAAGGCTTGCGGAGAACGGATCTGGGCTTGTCCATTCACGTCGAGCTGCCTTACAGGGATACTCTACAGACGTTGGAGATCCCGCGCCGGAACCTTGTCTGCGTCGTGGAGCCCAAGCCGGCTCCCCAGCCGCGAAGCGACGTGTCCATAGTCGCTGAGGCCCTAGACCACCCGATCGGTGTAGGCTCGCTCTCCGAAGCCCTAGCCGGGGCGAAGACAGCTACAGTCGTAGTGGATGACCTAGACCGGCCTACGCCTGTCTACAGGGTCTTCCCGCCGCTGCTGGAGAGGCTGAAGCGTCTAGGCTTTGACGCGAAGAGCATAAGGGTCGTGATGGCTGTTGGCACGCATAAGGAACCGTCTAGGCAGGATGTGGAGCGGAAGGTAGGCCCTGAAGCCTTCAGCCTAGGCGTAAAGCTTCACAACTCCTTGGCGAAAGGGAGGCTAACGTTCCTAGGAGTCTCCTCATCTGGGACACCGGCCTGGGTTAACGCCGAGGTTGCCTCCGCTGATCGAAGGGTCGGCATCGGCAACGTTGCGCCGCATCCCTGGGCAGGGTATGGAGGCGGCGGCAAGATCATCATGCCCGGCGTCTCAGCTTGGGAGGCCGTCGGCCGCAACCACTTGATCGGCTTGAGTGCGAAGGCTACTATTGGCAGAGTGGACGGCAACCCGTTGAGGCACGACCTAGAAGAGGTCGCTGGCATCGTCGGCCTAGACTTTATCGTGAACACTGTCCACGACGGAGAGGGACACATCGTGGGCGCTGTGGCCGGGCACTACGTTGAGGCTCATAGGGAGGGCGTGAAGCAGGCGAGGCGCATCTACGAGAACCCTATCGCGGAGGCCGCGGACATCCTCATTATGGCCTTCGGGCCCAGAGATGAGACCCTCTGGCAGGCAATAGGGAAGGGCTACACTCAGGTCGTTCCAATGGCCGCTTTGAAGGAGGGTGGCACGCTGATCCTCGCCGCTTCCTGCCATGAGGGCGTCTACCGGTACCCGAAGGGAGCGCATCAACTCGACGGCCGAGGCGAACTCGGCAGGCCTGAAGGGCTCCTGCGGCTGCTTGCGGCCGGAGCCACGGAGCAAGAGGTCTTCGCCGAGACCATGCGCGGAGCCATGCCATACCTAGAGCTGGGCATGAAGGGATGCCTCCTTGCAAGGCTGGCGAAGAGCCGAAACGTGATCGTCGCCACGCACAGCCTGACCAGCGAGGAAGTAAAATGGTTGGGAACCCGGGCAAGGGACGTGGACGAAGCCTTCAAGGAGGCCCTAGAGGCTCAAGGAAACGACGCCCGGGTGGTCCTGATCCCGGGCGCCACTTACCGAAGCAGCGGAACACCTTACCCCCTCACCGAGCATTAACGTCGATCGCTGTCCTTCCGCGGATTCCAGGAGGGATGAGGCAGAATAGGTCGGGAAGAGGTCCCGATTGGGGCCCTGTTCCTTCCTACTTCTCCCAGAAGGATTTGAGCTGCTCCTCTTTGATGGGTACTCCGAAGCCAGGGCCAGGATTGGGCTTGATGTAGCTGTTCTTCGGAACCGGAGCGTCGAGCATCCGCCGGGCTTCCTGTAACGGTACGCCGGGGGGAGTCGCGATGAAGTACTCCGCCCAGGGCATGTTCGGCATGGCGTAGGTCATGTGCAGCCCGTGCTGGCTTCCGGCTCCTCCGTGGAGACAGACCATTAGCCCAGCGGTGTCGGCCATATGGCATATCTTCAAGCAGGCGGTTATGCCTCCGACCCATTGGAGGTCCGGTTGAAGGATGTCTAAGCATCTTCGCTCGATGGCTTCTCTGAAACGCCAAGGCGAGAACCAGTGTTCCACTCCTGCCAAGGAGACCCAGTTCACAGCTCTTCTAACAGCCGCGTAGCCGTCCATATCCTCGGGGATGAGGAACTCCTCGATCCACTTCAGCTTGTACGGTTCCAGCGCCCGCGCAAGGCGTACGGTGTAGTCTACGTCAAAAGCCATGTAGCAGTCTAGCATGATATCGATGTCTGGCCCGGTGAGTTCCCGGGTCTTCGCTACGAGCTTCTCGTTCTCCTTGAGCCCCCATAGTCCGTCAGCCGGCCCGTAAGGGCATGCCAGCTTAACCGCTTTGAAGCCTAGCTCCAGTTGCCAATCAGTGTCGTTGCCTGTCGCGTAGCAGAAGATCTCGTCCCTTGCAGGTCCCCCGAGCAGCTCGTAGACGGGTTGACCCTTCAGTCTGCCCGCTAGGTCCCAGAGAGCCATGTCCACGCCGCTTATGGCGCACATGGCTAGGCCCTCTGACCCATAGGGCTTGGAAAGCCTGAACATCATGTCCCAGAGCTTCTCAATCGCGAAGCAGTCTTCGCCTTGAAGCATAGGCGCGAAATGGTCGTCGATTATCGCCGCTACGGGCCTGCCATAGCTTGCAGGCCCCAATCCCCACGTACCGTCCTCCGCCGTGACCCTAACCCAGACCCCGCCCCATCGGGGCATCCAGCTGCTCCTATACCGCTTGTACCTCGGGTACTTCGACATCTGATTGGCTACCTCAGCGTCCTCAGCCCAAGAAGGACGCCTAGGCTGGGTGCGAGGCCCCTTTCTTTCAGGCAGCTCAAGCCTCATCGCCTTGATCTCCTTGATCTTCAAGCGGGATTCCTCCTTGACTGCGAGGTGTAGCCCTCAGAGCCTAAAAGCCTATGCGTACCCGATGGAATCCAAGGCCACCGGGCCGGTAACAGCTTGAACCGTAGCGAG
>CAYRUY010000017.1:6820-27472 GCA_964427455.1 uncultured Candidatus Bathyarchaeia archaeon
CGTACCCGATGGAATCCAAGGCCACCGGGCCGGTAACAGCTTGAACCGTAGCGAGAGAATCATCACATCGAAGGAGCCCCGGAGCTCTCATGCGCTAACTACCATCGAGCAAGTGCGCGCTCCGTACGCGGGGGCTTAACTTCGGATCTCCGTGGTCGCAGCTAAGCTTGGCCGCTGATGATGGTCTGGTGACTGTTTCCGAAGGCTTCAGCTCCCCTTCACAAGCTGGGAGAGCCTCTCATCGTCCAGGTCCTCGGCGGAGCAGAGCTGGCCGTCCCTACGAGGCTTGTACACGTCTCTTACTCGGGCTAGCCGTTCTTTGAGGCTCTCGCTGCGAGAGAGCGAACTCAAGCATCTCTCCAAGGGTTCCTCTAGGTGAGGGTACCTCTTTAGGATCTCGCGCTGATGCTCATGTAGGAAGGTCTTCACGTAGTCATGATAGGCGAATGAGCTGTCTGCTGAAAGGGTGAGGATTCGGCCCTCTTTCAGCCTGTGCGCAAGTCTTCTGGCGCAGGCTGCGCCGATCGCTGTTGACGGTCCCACCTTGAAGCCTAGCTCCCAGAGCTCAATGAGAGCAGCGTAGGCTTCTACATCGTCTATAGTCACGATCTCCTTGCCGAAGAGCGGGCAGTATATCTCTGGGTTCCATTCGCAGCCGTCCACGATGTGTTGGACACCTGGCATGTGATGGACTTGCGGCGGCTGGACGCCTACAATCTCCACATCTGCCCCAGAGCTTGTCTGGCCTAGCGTTAGGCCCATCAAGGTTCCCACGCTTCCCATCGGCACAGAGACATAGTCAAGGTCTCCGCCTGTCTCCTCTAGGATCTCAGGCCACGTCATTGCAAGATGAGATAACACGTTCTGCCAGCTGTTGTACTGGTCTAGATTCGTCAACGTCAGCCTATGCTTCTCAGCGAGGGCTCGGGCGAGGAAAACCGTGGTCTCTCTGGTGTGGAGATTGAAGCCCTCCCCAACCTTCACCACGTCAACGCCTAGAGTCAACAGAACGGCGACGCTCTCATCGGGGATGTGCGGCGGTACAACCGCGATGACCCTGAATCCCACCCGGTTCGCCTTGACAGCCAGTTCCTTCGCGAAGTTGCCTGACGAGGCTGAGATCGCAACCCGGCCCTCCTTAAGAGACCCGCGTTCAAGAGCATCCTGGAGGATGAACGAAGCCGGCTTACGTTTGACGGTTCGCAATGGGTCTTCGTCGAGGCGAGGACTGTACTCGCGTTTCAAGAGCAGCGAGACGTTATCGTCCTCAAGGAAGCCTCTAACCTCCTCGACTGGGATTGGCTTGATGTCCTGCCGACGGAGCTCCTCAACCAGATCTTCGAGGCGTCTACTCACACGCTAAGCCTCCGGGCACTTGATCGCCCCCAGACAGACTGAGAGAATGAGCGGGAAACCATTGGCTAGAGCAGCCCAGCTCTCGCCAACCTTCGTTAGACGCATCGTTGAGACACCTCGCTAAGGTTATGCGTCAAAGCGAATAGACCCCCCCTGCCCATATCTTTTTCTCGGCTCCCTGAGAGCCCTTAGCTATGATGCTCTAGGGGCTCACCTATTGGCAGACTTCACTTTAAGGCGGGCTATTCTTTCACGTTCAGGGTCTCCTTGAGACCGTTCACCCTGTTTCGGATCGTGACCTCCGTGACGCCTGCGGCAGAAGCCACATCCTTCTGAGCCTTCCTCTCGCCTGCCCGAAGGCTTGCCATGTAGAGGGCGGCCGCGGCCAAGCCTAGAGGATGCTTTCCAACGATGCCGTCCCTCCGCCTAGCCTCGCGGAGAATCTCGATCGCCTGAACCTGAGTCCTCTGGTCGATCCCCGCCTTTGACGCGATCCTTGAGACGAACTTCTCAGGGTTGTCCGAGGGAGTGCTGAAGCTTAGGCTCCGGCCTAGCAGTCTGTAGTCCCTCGCAACCTCTTTCCAGCTTCGCATACTGGCCTGCGCTATCTCTCTCAGCGTTCTCGGGGTGCCCGCTGTACGACATGCCGCGTAAAGAGACGCCGCGACCACGCCGGCAATGGACCTTCCACGGACAAGGCCTTCCCTCAAAGCCTTCCTGTAGACCATCGCCGCGTTCTCATGCACATCATACGGGATGTGAAGCACATCGCGAAGCCGCCTTAACTCTGCCATTGCCTGGCTTAGGTTTCGGCTCTCAGAGGAGCGTAGCCTCATCCGCACGTTCCACCGCTGGAGCGCCCACATTCTCTGTCGGACCCCAGGAGTGAGCCGACGGCCTGAGGCATCCCGCCCAACCCAGATGACGGTCGACAAGCCCTTGTCATAGAGCGAGTAAGAGGTGCTTGGACCAGTCCTCTGTCTGAGAGCCTTCTCCTCAGGCGTCGGTGCCCTCCACTCAGGCAGCGTAGCCAGGATCTGTTCTCGCACAACCAGCCCGCACTGGCCGCAGACAACCTCTCCTCGCTCAAGATCGGTTACAAGCTCAGAGCTCCCGCATTCAGGACAACGGGGAGGCCCCTTCAACTGCGAGGCTTTGGCCTTAGGCTCCCCGCCTAGGCTCGGCTCTACACCCTCCAGGGGCACACCCGACGGGGGAACTCGGCTCCGAACAGCCTCGACCATGATGATTACCTCCAAGAGGGCGGGGCACGAACGAGATTCACAGCCGTGAGCAGCTTCCGGTCAAAGGACCTCAGCCGCTCGCCCTCTCAGACGTAGGGATCTCTTCGGGGCCCCACTCCATCTTTTCCGTCAGAGTTCCATGGATTCTCTGCCTCTGCCCCGCCCATAAGAGCGCCCTGCGCCGCCCTATATAAGCGTTACCTTCCCGATAGACACGTTCTCAGATATCCCTCTCGACCCGCAGTCGTCGTCCCGACGAGTTTCCTTGGACTGAGTCGTCACATCGAGCTTCTCAGCTCGATCACATAGCCAGCCGTCAGAGCAGCCACGGTACGGCGCATCGCCGGAAGCCGGAGGTAGACTTCTGAAAGCGGAGAGGGAGGGGCCCCCTTCTCCATATCGCACGGGGATCAGCCGCGAAGGAGTTTGGGGAATGGCTTCGCCCGGAGCCTTTCCTGATAACACCGGCCGATGCCTTTAGCACGATGAATTGGCTTACCAAGCTCAGACTTTCGTTCATGAGGACATGGCGCTTGCTACTGACGCCGATCAGTTGAGGAACCGGCGCGCGCTGCCCTGGTGATCACGAGATCGGTTAGGATCGAGTCAGAGCGCCCTCGGAGCCACTCGGCGAGGGCTTTAACGTGCGGCGGATGAATAGATGGTATTCTTTCCCTACTCTCCTAAGCATCTTCGAAGAGAGTACCCTATCCCTCTGAGACGAAAGACGTATTTCGCTTAAGCCAAGTTGGCCCCATCCAAGGAACCTCGCGAAAAGCGTTACCGTGAGATAGCACGCATAAGACTTGAGCCGGGGTAAAAGGGTCATAGACGCCTAGCTTCAAGGTGGCGTTCCAAGAGTTTCTCAGGTACTTGAGGCAGACAGGCCCACCGTGAAGCTTGTTATGATGCTATTCCCACTCTATAGTCGCGGGTGGCTTGTGGGTTATATCGTAGACGACCCTTGTGACCTTGGGAATCTCGTTTGTGATCCTCGTCGAGACGCGTTCCAGCAAGCTGTAAGGTATCTTGGCGAAGCTTGCGGTCATGGCTTCTCTGCTCTCTACGGCTCTTACCGCCACGGTGTAGCCGTAGGCCCGCGCGTCACCCTTCACACCCGTACTCTTCGTGTCCATTACCACCGCAAGGTATTGCCACAGCCTATCCTTGACGCTGCTCGCCTCGATCTCAGCTCTTACGACGCTGTCCGCTCGGCGCGCTATCTCGAGCTTCTCGCGTGTGACCTCCCCCATAACCCTGATCGCTAAGCCCGGCCCCGGGAAGGGTTGCCTTTTCACGACCTCGTCTGGAAGCCCCAAGGCTTGAGCGACCGCACGGACCTCGTCCTTGTAGAGTTCTCGAAGCGGCTCGACGACGCCTTTGAACTCCATCCTCGACGGGAGGCCGCCCACGTTGTGATGCGTCTTGATCTTATCTGAGAACCTCCTGAACCCTGACTCGACCCTGTCCGGGTAGATCGTCCCCTGGATAAGGTACGCGGCGCCCACGCTTCGAGCGGCTTCCTCAAAGACCCTGACAAACTCCTCTCCGATGATCCTCCTTTTCATCTCTGGGTCCATGACGCCGCTCAGCCTGCGAAGGAACCTCTCCTTGGCGTCGACGAGGATGAAGTCTAGCTTCATCTTCGCGAAGGTCTCCCTTACCTCCTCGGGCTCGCCCTCCCTCATGAATCCATTGTCTATCATGACGGCGGTCAGGTTCCTGCCTAGGGCTCTGGAAGCCAACGCGGTAACGGTGCTTGAATCGACTCCTCCGCTTAGAGCGATTATGGCTTTCTCCTCGCCTATCGACTGCTTGATCTCCTCTATGGCTTTCTTGACGAAGTCTTCCATCCTCCAGTTAGCCTGGCAGCCGCAGACTTCAAAGATGAAGTTCTCAAGCGTCCTGCCGCCGTTCTCCGTGTGCGCTACTTCGGGATGCCATTGGAGGCCGTAGATAGGCTTCGACCTATGCCTGAAGGCCGCAATGGGACAGTTATCTGTGTGAGCGATGGGCTCATACTCCTCAGGTAGCGCGGAGACGAGATCGCCGTGGCTCATCCAGACCTTCTCCTTGGGTCCGAGCCCCTTCAGCACGCCGACCGCGTGGTCTATCGACGCGTAGGCGATACCATACTCCCGTCTCTCGCCGGGTGTAACCTCCCCGCATGCGAGTTCGGCTAGCAGTTGATGACCGTAACAGATCCCCAAGAGGGGCAGGCCTGAGGCGAGGATTGAGCCATCGCATTTCGGGGCCTCAGCCTCGTGAACGGAAGAGGGCCCACCTGACAGTATAAGGCCTTTGACGTTTAGCCTCTCCTCATACTCACGGATCTCCTTCAACGTTATGCCGTGCGGAACGATCTCAGAGTAGACCTCCCGTTCCCTGATCCTCCGAGCGATAAGGTGGCAGTATTGGCCGCCGAAGTCGAGGACGAGGACAGCGTCAGGCTTCAACCTGATCATCTTCGCCGTTGGTGAACGTCGGCTGACACGATTCTGAGGCCGAATCCCGCTACGCTCGCGGGTATGCCTTGCGACTTGATCGGCTAAGGCTGCGGCGTCTATCGATGAACCCTGAGAGTTCAAGCTGCCCTCTCCTGAACGATCTCGACGAGGTTCCTGAGGATCCTTAACCCTTTCTCTCCGCTCTTCTCAGGGTGGAACTGCGTCCCATACAAGGAGCCCTTTGCCACGACAGAAGGGAAGCTCACGCCGTGCTCCGTGGATGCCAAGACCACGCTGGGCTCTTCAGGACTGGGGTAATAGGAGTGCGCGAAGGAGAAGTAGTCACCTGACCGGATGCCCTCCAGAAACGCGTCTTGCCTCAGGACCGCCAACTGGTTCCAGCCCATATGAGGTATCTTCATAGTCGCCGGGAGCCTCCTGACCTTGCCACGGATGAACCCTGATCCCTTGTTAAGCCCTCCCTCCTCGCTCTCGTCAAAGAGCAACTGCATGCCCAAGCAGACGCAGAGGAGGGGCTGACCTCGCGCCACGGCCTCTTCCACGTCACGGCGTTGACCTTCGAGGAATGCAGTCGCGGGCTTGAAGGCTCCTGCGCCGGGCAGAACGACCGCATCAAACTTAGGGAGGTCGACTAGGTGCTTCAGGAGACGGGGTTCGGCGCCCACGCGTCGCAAGCCATTAGCTATGCTCCAGAGGTTGCCGACCCCGTAGTTCACTACGGGTATCTTCGGCCTACGAGCACGAGCCATCTCTGCTCTACGCCTGAACCTAGCCTTGGCGCGTTCCGCGTGGCTGGGCAGCCCTTCGGCCTCCGCTAGGGATTGATCGGACTCCATACCTCTCGGAGAAGTGTCGCTCGACAAGGGAGTCACCTAAAGGCGAACGGAGACCCCTCTCGCCTCCAAGTACTTCTTGATGTCTTGGACGCTCACCACGCCATAGTGGAAGATGCAGGCTGCTGGGGCTGCGTCGGCGCGGCCTTCCGTTAGAACACGGCAGATGTGCTCGGCGTTGCCGGCGCCACCCGATGCTACCACCGGTATATTCACGCTTTCTGCTATGGCTCTGGTAAGTTCCAGGTCGTACCCCTCCCATGTGCCATCGCTGTCCATGCTCGTTATTAGTATCTCCCCAGCCCCGAGCTTCTCAACTGTCCTCGCCCAGATGAGTGCATCGATACCCGTCGGCTTTCCTAGAATAGGCGGTCCACCGTAGGTGTGTATCTCCCATTTGCCCTGCTCTCGTCTCTTAGCGTCCATGGCAACCACTATGCATTGGCTTCCGAAGCGCAACGAGGCTGTCTCGACCAAGCTTGGCTTCTCGACGGCAGCTGTGTTCACAGAGACCTTATCGGCGCCGGCTCGAAGGAGCCTAGCGATGTCGCTTAAGCCTCGGATTCCCCCTCCTACGGTCAAGGGTATGGAGATCTCAGACGCGGTCTCTCGCACAGCCTTGACCAGTGTCTTCCGACCCTCAGGCGACGCCCCTATGTCTAGGAAGACGATCTCGTCTGCTCCCTGTTGTTGATAGGCCTTCGCGAGAAGGGCCGGGCTGCCGGCCTCCCTGTGATTGTGGAACTTCACGCCTTTGACGACCCGGCCGTTTAGGACATCAAGGCACGGGATGATTCTCCTCGTAAGCATCTGCGCGTGTTCTCCTCGTTTACTCGGCTCAGTACGCGTAGAGCGTTCCATACGGCCTTGTGGAGACAGGTATAAGCTTCCGGAACTCGCCTTCCAAGGCCTCGTCAAGGCTTACGTTGAAGAATCGGCAGTAGTCTTGGGTTAGGCTCTTGACGAGTTCACGGTCTTGTTCAGTCATCTCCTTAACGCCGACCTCCTTGCCCAGATGGGCTACACTGCCTTTGACATAGATGGTGCCGCCGTGCATCCCCGTCCCCACATACCTCGCTTTGTGGGTCTGCCCTCCTGGAAGCGTCAAGCCCAGCAGGAGTAGGATGCCGCCGGCCATGTATTCGCCTAGGAAGTCCCGAGCTGTCCCACCGATGACGAAGATAGGCTTCTTATCCATATACTCCTTCATGTGGATACCGACGCGGTAACCAGCGTCGTCACGGATGAAGATGCGGCCGCCACGCATGCCATAGCCGGCGATGTCCCCAGCCCTGCCGTGGACGATGATCTCGCCGTCATCCATGGTGTTTCCGCAGCCATCTTGAACGCTCCCATGGACGATTACCCTAGGCCCATTCATGAACGCTCCTAGGTCGTTCCCCGGCATCCCATGAATGTGAAGCTCTACATCGCCGTGGAGACTCGTCCCCACGTACCTCTGGCCGTACACGTTGCGCAGCTCGATCCGCTTGACGCGTCCGCCGCCCAAAGTCCTCAGCAGAGCGTTCAAGTCGCGGTAATGTAGCCCCTCGGCGTCAACCTCTGCCACCCCATCGCGGAGCCTGACCGGCTCGGAATTCACGCAGAACGGAGGTGATTCATCCTCCCCCATCGTTCCACCAACGCGCGCCATGCTCAGTCCCCTGCCATCTTCACACTTAGAATCCTAAGCTCCGTGTCAGTCAATCCTACGCCCCTCAGGTGCAGTCTGTTCCCTCTCAGGCTCTCGATCGCATTGATCCCCATGCCTCCCATCATCTCCTTGATCTCTAGGCTCCAACCTCTGAGCAGGTTGACAAGCCTCCGCGTAGCGATGTCGGGGTTGACGCGTTTCCCAATCCATGGGTCAGAGGTAGCGATTCCCCAAGGGCACTTGCCTGTGTGGCATTTCTGACAGATGGTGCACCCCATCGCGACGAGGGCCGGCGTGGCGATGTAGACCGCGTCTGCGCCTAGGGCGATGGCCTTCACTACATCCGCGCTGCTCTTGATGCCGCCTGCAGCCATGATCGAAGCCTTGTTCCTGATGCCTTCCTCTCTCAGCCTCTGGTCCACAGCCGCCAAGGCTAGCTCGATCGGTATGCCCACGTTGTCACGGATCATCCTCGGCGCAGCCCCAGTGGCGCCTCGAACGCCGTCTAGGGCTATGATGTCTGCGCCCGCTCTGACCATGCCGCTGGCTATAGCCGTAGAGTTGTGTACAGCCGCGATCTTCACACAGACAGGCTTCGTGTAGTCGGTAGCCTCCTTCAAGGCGTAGATGAGCTGCCTCAGGTCTTCGATGGAGTAGATGTCATGCTGCGGCGCCGGCGATAAGGCGTCGGTTCCCACGGGGATCATCCTCGTCCGCGAGATGTCAGGCCCAACCTTCTCGCCGGGCAGGTGGCCGCCTATCCCAGGCTTCGCGCCCTGACCTATCTTGATCTCCAAGACGGCGCCCACGTTCAGGTACTCCGGGTAGACGCCGAAGCGGCCTGAGGCGACCTGCACGATGGTATGGTCGCCGTACTTGAACAGCCGCCTATCGAGGCCCCCTTCGCCTGTGTTGAAGAGCGTCCCAAACTCCGTCGCTGCTCTGGCTAGGGCCTTGTGCACGTTGAGGCTTATCGCGCCGTATGAGAGCGCTGAGAACATGATGGGCGTCTCCAAGCTGACTTGGGGCGCAAGCTTCGTTTCGAGGACTAGGTCTCCGCTTGTGAGCTCCAGTTTGAGGCTGTCGGGTTTGGCGCCTAGGAAGGTTCGAAGCTCCATGGGCTCCCTTAGGGGGTCGATCGAAGGGTTTGTCACCTGACTCGCGTTGAGGAGAAGCCTATCCCAGTAGGTGTAGTACGGTTTATCGCAGCCCATCCCGGTGAGAATGATGCCGCCCGTCTCAGCCTGCTTCTTCACCGCCGTTATCGCTTCCATGCTCCAGTTCCAGTTCTCCGTATATACCGTAGGGTTCCTTCTGATCGTGATCGCCTTTGTAGGGCATAAGACGACGCAGCGATGGCAGTTGACGCAGTTCTCATCCCTGCTGAGAACGACATCGTCTTCCACATCGTAGTAATGCGTTTCAAACGTGCATTGGTTAACGCAGACCTTACAACGGATACATCGGTCGTTATCCCGTTCAACGATGTACTCGGGCTCAAGGTAGCTCTTCAACCATACGCACCTCTACGACGGGGCTCCTGCAGACTTCAGCCGAGCAACCACCGGTTCGCCGCCCCGCGGGCTCCAAACCCTCTCAAGGTTGGGGGAGACGAGGCGTATCGCCGCCTCCTCAGAGGATAGGTAGACCATGTTGCCTGTCGTCGCGGCGGTCAGTGGCCTTAGCTTTACTCTATCGGTGAGACCGATCATCTCGCCGTTGTGGGCTGCGATTATGCTGAAGGGCCCGTTCATCAGGAGGCTCGAGTAGCACTGACGGAGGTTCGTGTACAGTGCC
Organism: uncultured Candidatus Bathyarchaeia archaeon; assembly: GCA_964427455.1. Taxonomy (GTDB): domain Archaea; phylum Thermoproteota; class CALKCG01; order B24; family JAWCPE01; genus JAWCPE01. The sequence continues at coordinate 16,173 of CAYRUY010000017.1, forward strand.
CTCTCTCTGTCGTTCATGGTGTCGATCTCCGCCCAGAGCGGGGGGGCGAGAACCTTTGAGGCTACCTCAATCGGCAGGCCCTGTCTACGCATTAGGAGGTCTAGGGCATAGGCTAGGACCTCTGTGTCAGTCTGCATCGTACACCTGTAGCCGTACATTTCAAGGTACCTGCGGTTGATCCCGTACGAGGAGAGTTCGCCGTTGTGGACCACCGACCAGTCGAGCATGTTGAAGGGGTGGGCTCCTCCCCACCAACCCGGTGTGTTCGTTGGGAACCGTCCGTGGCAGACCCAGAGGTAGCCCTCATACTCCTCTAGCCGGAAGTACTGGGCTATGTCCTCGGGGAAACCGACGCCTTTGAAGACGCCCATGTCTCTGCCGCTGGAGAAGACGAAGGCTCCATCAGTCTCGGCGTTAAGCCTCGTAACGTGCTGCATGGCGTAATCGTCAGGCATCCTCTCGCCTAGGCTGCTCTTGACGGGCTCTAGGAAGTATCGCCAGAGGATCGGTGGGTTCCAGACCTTCGCGGTCGGGTCTGTCGGCACCTCCTCGTCGTAGATGATGTCGAAACCGCCAGCTATCAGCCTGTCAGCCCGCTCCTTTGCTTCTTTGCTCGTGTACATGATGTGGAAAGCGTAGTAATCCTCATACTCAGGATAGAGCCCGTAAACCGCGAAGCCGCCTCCGAGGCCGTTTCCACGCTCATGCATGTTCGCGATAGCCTTGACCGGGTCTCTGGAGGAGAATCTCCGCCCCGTGACATCCATTACTCCGAAGAGGCTGCAGGCATCTATGACCTTATCGTCACCGTACGGGTTGTTCACTCGCTCTAGGTTCTTCACTCTAGCTCATCTCCATCATCTTTCTCCGTAAGGCTTCGGGAAACGAGGCTAAGTCGAACTCTTCGCTCAGCAGCTTATCCCTCAGGCCGCTCACGTCGACATGGTCCCTCATCAGAGCGAAGTAGAGCCCTGCCTTCTCGATGGAGCCTACGAGGATCAGGCCGACGATCCGGCCGTCTTTGAGAACGATCTTCCTATAGTCGCGTCGTTCCGGCCTTCTCCTGACGAGAAGCTCGTAGCCTTCAGGTCTCTCGGGCTGCGTTAGCCCTACAGAGATGACGGGCACCGTGAAGTAGTCGATCGCGCTCATCGCCGTCCCGCCCGCATACTCCCGCCGGTAGCCGGCCATGTTGTAGCCTGCGACCTGACCCTCCATGTGGGCTACGGGCCAGAGCGCTAGGACACGGTCGTCACCTTGAATGAAGTCCAAGGCTTCAGCCACATCTCCAGCTGCGTAGACGCCGGGCACGGTCGTCTCCATGTGACGGTCGACGAGGATGCCCCGCCTAGTCTTGACGGGGGTTCCAGCCGCAAGCTCGATTCTTGGAACAACGCCTATGGCGACCACAACTAGGTCACAGAACACCTGGGCGCCGTTGTCTAGCACTACGCCTCCGACTCTAGCCTCGTCATCCTCTCGACCGACGACTCGTTGAGCTGAATGGCCTGTGATAATCGATACGCCTGCAGCTTTGACCGCCTCTTCGACGATCCGGGATGCTTCCTCGTCCAAGAGGAGGCTTAGGAGCCTCTCCTTCAGCTCCACTATGGTAACTTCGACGCCTCGCTTTGAAAGGGCCTCTGCTACGCCTACGCCAATGAGGCCCCCGCCTATGACCACGGCGCTCCGAGCCCTCTCGATGGCATCGCTCAGGGCTTCGGCGTCAGAAAGCCTAGTGAAGGTGAAGAAGCCCCGCTTGCCTATGCCTTCCATCCTTGGGACGATCGGACGGCCGCCCGTCGCGAGGAGGAGCTTCTCGAACCCTAGAGAACTGCCGTCGCCAAGCTCCACAGCCCTAGCCTCTAGGTTGAGCTTGACGGCTCTCCTGCCTAGGTAGGCGTCAACCCTCTGCTCTTTCCAGTAGCTGTCGCGTCGATACGCGATCCGCTCGAGGTCGGTTTCAAGGCTTAGGCGCTTCGAGATCATGGGCCTCGAGTAGCTGGGGAAAGGTTCCTCCGCGACTAGGGTTATGCTTCGCTCAGGGTCGACCTCGCGGATCGCCTCTACGGCGCCTATGGCGGCGACTGAGCCGCCGACTAGGAGGTACCTTGCCGTTACACGCTCACCTCTCGGAGCGTCAATGCCTCATTGGGGCAGTTGGCGACGCAGGCAGGCGTCTCCAAGCCGGGGCAAAGGTCGCATTTCGCTGCGACTCCGCCGGTCTGAGGGTCGACCCTAACTGCGCCGTAGGGACAGACCATGATGCAGGTCCAACAGCCTATGCACCTGTCGGCGTCATGAGAAACGAGGCCTGTCCGTTCGTCCATGTGCATAGCTCCTGAGAGGCAGGCCATAACGCATGGCGCATCTTGGCATTGTCGGCACTGGACGGGGAAGGAGATGGGCTTGTCACGATCAACCCTAACTCGACTGAAGGGCTTCGGCTGTTCTCTTCGATACGCTTTCACTAGGTCCTTAGTTCGAGAATGCTCCTGTGTGCAGTAGACCTCGCACAGGCCGCAACCCATGCAGAGCTCTTCGTTGGAGTAGATCCTTCTCGTGGCCCGCACGCCCCCCCGCGGACGGCTTACGGCAACCGTATGCCGAACCGCCATTTAACGTTTTCCCAGCGTCGCCGTCAGGAAGGAGCCCCAAGACTTAGCCTGACAAAGCGGTACCGTCCCGCGCATTTGGACGTTCTCACCTTGAGCTAGTCAGCCCACCCACCACCACAGCATACCGGCCACTCTTTCTCACCTCAGAGGAAGGCCGTTGACCTCGTTGACCTCTCCAAGTGAATGAGCGGCAGCCGTTCGTTCATCCCGGTGACACCTCCGGAGACAGACGTCCATTGAAGAGAAAGCTTTATATGCAAATGACCCTGTCAGCTGGGCTTGTGTCGGTCAAATGGACGCGAAGGAAAGAGCTGTCGAGTTGCTAAAGAAGCACGACGTCCGCTGGGTTCACACGGCTTTCACGGACATACGCGGCACCCTACGGGCAGTGGTGCTTCCCGCGACTAGATTCACTGAAGGAGACTGCTTCACCGTCGGGACTGGTTTCGACGGCTCCTCCGTGCGCGGATTCAAGGAGATCGACGAGTCTGACATGATTCTGAAGCCAGACCCTGCTACGCTCGCGGTCCTGCCTTGGACGAGCGAGGGGTTCCAGAAGAGCGCTATCGTTCTGGGCGACGTGTACGAAGCCTACGGAGCCGCGCAACCGTCGGAGGTCTGCCCGAGGAGTTATGTCTCCAAGCGAGCTGTTGACGCCGCGAAAGCCATGGGGTACACGGGGCTCTTCGGCCCCGAGGTGGAGCACTTCGTCTTCAAGTCGATCGATCCCACAAAGCTGACCTGGGACCTCTGGGTCAGCCCGGCAGGCGGCAAGGGCGATTCTTGGGGAGCCCCCCGCGTCGTCCCCGAGTCCCCGGAGATAACGCCGGGCACCTTCACGCTCAGGCCGAAGGAAGCCTACTTCAGGCTGCCGCCTGAGGACACGACGATCGAGTACCGGAACGAGGTCGCCTCGACGCTTCAAGACTCCTTCAACTTCGAGATTGAGATGCATCACCATGAGGTCGCGACCGCGGGGCAGGTCGAGATAGACTTCAAGTACGGTCCTCTCATCGAGACCGCTGACAGGGTGGTCTACTACAAGTTTGTCGCTAAGAACATCGCGAAGAAGCATGGGTTGATAGCGACGTTCATGCCGAAGCCGGTCTACCTGGACAATGCAAGCGGCATGCACGTTCACGCCTCGCTCTGGGAGGGCGAGACCAACGTGATGTACGACGCAGGGGATGAGTATGCGGAGCTCAGCCAGACGGGGCGGTACTTCATCGGCGGCCTGATCGAACATGCGAAGGCTCTGACCGCGGTCTGCTGTCCCACCGTAAACTCTTACAAGCGGCTGGTTCCAGGCTTCGAGGCGCCCATATACGTCATGTGGAGTCGCCGGAACAGGTCAGCGCTGGTCCGTCTTCCAGTCTACTTCAAGGGAGAACGCTACGCAAAAGCGAAGCGCGTCGAGTACCGTGCCGTAGACCCCTCCTGTAACCCGCACCTGGCGCTCTCATGCATTCTTATGGCGGGCCTGGATGGCGTAAAGAAGAAGAGTGACCCCGGAGACCCTGTCGACATGGATGTGTACAGCCTGACGACGGAGCAGAAGCGGGCGATGCGGATCGGCGAACTCCCTACGAACCTGAGGGACGCCCTTGACGAGATGGAGAGCGACGAGGTGATCCAAAGGGCTTTAGGAAGCCACATCTTCGACAGGTTCATCGAGTTGAAGACGAACGACTGGAACCAGTACTGTCTCTACGTGACCCCGTGGGAGATCATGAAGTATCTAGACTACTAGACAAGGAGGTGAGCATGCAACGATGAGAGCATACCTGCTTATCGTGACGAAGCCGGGAACAAGCGAGGAACTGGTGCGGGACCTAAGGAAGACCATAGGGATAGAGGGCCTCGTCCAAGCTGACTCCGTTTACGGCCGGTTCGACGCCATAGCTGTCCTCGAAGCCCCCAGCATAGAGAGGATCAGCGAGATCGTCTACAAGATCGTGGAGAAACATCCCACCATCGTCCATACTGAAACCTCCATATGCTTGTTCTAGGAGCGTGAGACACATTGCCAAGCAGTAAGAGCCTCTTGACGACCCCTTTGAGGGCCTTCATACTCGTAACGACGAAGCCTGGGACCTCCCAGGAGATCGTGAGGTCTAGGCGCATCAAGGGCGTGAAGATCGCGAACTCAGTCTTCGGCAGATATGACGCCGTGGTAGTCGTCGAGGCGAAGGACCTAGAAGGCCTCAACAAGATCGTCTACGAGATCATCGCGCAGCACCCTAACGTCGTCCACACCGAGACCCTGATCTCGATGTTCCACCCGGCAACACCGGAGCTACCGTGAGCTAAGGAACGAGGCGCTCCTCAATAAAGCGAGAGCCCCGGAGACCTGGTCGCTCATTCTTTCCGTATGAGATGTTCGTGACGGTCGCGCTGGGTTCTAGGTGGGCTAAGATCCAGGTAGGAGAGGCGGAGGGAACGGGCCTAGACCTTTAAGGCCTCTTCTACGCTCTTGTCTTCGATAACGATCATCTTGATCCTCTTAGCCATGCGCATTGGGTCCTCGTTCTGCCAGACGTTCCTGCCCACCGCGACGCCTGTAGCCTTAGCGTCCATGACGCCTCTCAGCTGCCTCAGGAAGTCTTCGTCCGTTGGGGCTTTCGGTCCCCCTGACATGAAGACCCTTGCCTTCCCAGCTGCTCTAACCGCCCAGCTGAACGAGGCGGGGTCCCCTGTGTACTTGATCTTCACCGCGTCAGCGCCAGCCTCGAGGCCGACCCTCGCAGCGTACGCGACTATCTCCTTGCTTGTGTCATTCTTCACAGCCGCGCCCCTCGGGTAGACCCACGCTATGGCCGGTATGCCCCTCTCATGGGCTTCCTCAACGATCTTCCCGAACTCTTGCAGCATAACGCTCTCGTGGACGCTGCCAGGGTAGATGGTGTAACCGACCGCGCTAGCGCCGAGAGAGACCGCTTCCCGCACAGAGCAGATCTGCCTCGACAACGGCTCTCCACCTAGGATGTTGGTCTTCCCGTTCAGCTTGATGACGAGCGGAACCTTGCCGTCGTAGTACTTCTCAGCTACGCCCTTCTGCAGGGCGATAGCGTTCAGGCCCGCCTTCCATGCGAGCTCCACGGCGAAGCTAGGGTCCACAGACCTCTCGTTGAAGTCAGTCGGGCCGTGCTCCAAGCCGTGGTCATAGGCTAGAAGAACGCTCTTACCGTTCCTCAGGAACTTCTCAAAGGATACAACCATCCCATGCCACCTTGCGTCCTCCTGTTCAGGTAGGCGGAACTTATCTGTTTCTGATCGAGATGCGTGGTCATTCAGGGCGGCGGTGTCCTGGCTCGAGGATAGGCTCTGGTGCAAATCCAGCCTAACGGGATCTGTTTGACCGGTACATCTGGGAAACTTTCTTGGATATAGCGCGCCAGCGTCCGCATACCAGGCGCCTCTGCGGTCGAGTGATTCACCAAGAGCAGCGGAACACGTGTGCCCAGGGACCATTCGCCTGACTCCCGAAGTCCATCCGTCGGCGACTCGACGAATGGGCAGAAATAGCTCGTTGCAGCGAACAGATCTCCATTGCGCACGGTCCCAACGCTTATAAATTGAGCTCTGATAGAGAGCCGCGCTTGGAGGCAGACCGAGCCCTTGTCGCCTACGGAGGCGTCACCGCTCACGGTGCCTGAGCTGGACCCAGAGCTGACTGTGCGCGAGATCTCGGGCTTCATCAAGGAGAGGGTTGACGCTGCAGGCGCGCGGGGTGTAGTCGTAGGCTTGAGTGGCGGCGTCGACAGCAGCCTCGTCGCTACGCTGTGTGTTCGCGCGCTAGGCGCGGAGCGGGTTTTAGGCGTCTTAATGCCGACGAGCTTCACGCCGCTTGCGGACGTTGAGGACGCTCGATCCCTCGCCGGCCAGCTCGGCATCAGGACGAGGCACGTCAACATCGAGCCGATGAGCGAGGCCTTCTTCAATGAGTTGGGCTGCAGCATGGATCTGGAGCGCTTCAGGAAGCCCATGGCAAACATCCTGGCGAGATGCCGCATGGTTGTCCTCTACTACTTCGCGAACCTAGAGCGCCTCCTTGTCGCCGGTACGGGAGACCGCAGCGAGGCTTTGATAGGTTACTTCACCAAGTACGGTGACGGCGGGGTTGACATCGAGCCTATCGCTCACCTTTACAAGACGCAGGTACGGAGGCTTGCGGAGCACGTAGGCGTTCCCCAACGCATAGCATACAAACCGAGCAGCCCACAGCTCTACCCGGGCCATAAGGCTTCTGACGAGCTACCGCTCGACTATGAGATGCTTGACCCAGTCCTCGTCGGCTTGTTCGACAAAAGCCTTCCGCCCGCGGAGGTCAGCAGGCTGACAGGAGTTCTAGTCGACCTGGTCGAACGCGTAGCGGAGATGTTTGACGAGTCTAGGCATAAGCGTGAAGCGCCGCAGAAGGTGAGGTGAACAGGCTCGTTCATATCTGAACGTCCAGCCTACTGCGTAGGCGCCTCTGCGGGAAGCCGCAGGGATGTGAGGGCATGAGAGCGGCGGTGCTGTACAAGGCCTTGGACATGCGAGTTGAGGAGCTTCCTGAGCCTAGACCGGCGACGGGTGAGGCCCTCGTCCGTGTCAAATCCGTGGGCATATGCGGCTCTGACTTCCACTACTGGAAGAATGGTCGAGTCGGCTCGTATGTGGTAGAAGCGCCCCTGATCCTCGGGCATGAGCTCTCAGGCGTCGTGGAGGAGCTTGGGCCTGGGCCCTCGTCCTTTGCGGCCGGCGACAGGGTCGTTGTAGAGCCAGGCGTGCCCTGCCGTCGATGCGCCTACTGCAAGCAAGGAAGGTACAATCTCTGCGGCGAGATGAGGTTCATGGCGACGCCGCCCGTGAACGGCGCCTTCGCCGAGTACGTTGCCGTGCCTCAGGATTTCCTCCACAGGTTGCCTGAACGGATGACGTTTGAGGAAGGCGCGATGGTAGAGCCCTTAGCCGTTGGGATCCACGCCGCGAAGCGCGCGCCCATCACCTTAGGAGCCACGGTTGCCGTTATGGGCGCCGGTCCTATCGGTCTGCTGGCCGGCGAAGCGGCGAGGGCCTCTGGGGCAGGTGAAGTCTACGTGGTGGACATCGATCCCTGGAGGCTGGAGAAGGCCAAAGGGGCAGGTGCGTCCCGCGTGCTCAACCCCCTGGAAGAGGACGTCGTGGAGGCGCTTCGGGACTTCACGGGCGGGGAGGGCGTCGATGTAGCCATAGAGGCCTCAGGCTCAGCCGTAGCGATGGCTCAGGCTCTCGAGGCTGTAAAGAGGGGAGGTTCGGTGGTTCTTATAGGGCTCTACGCCGAGAGGACAGTCCCGGCGCCTCTTTTGGGCGTCATCGAGAGAGAGCTGGACATCAAGGGCGTCTTCCGGTATGCGAACGTCTTCCCTGCGGCGGTCCAAGCGATCAACTCGGGTCGGGTAAACGTCGGCCGACTCATAACTCACAGGCTTCCTCTGGAGGAGGTTGAGCGAGGCTTCAGGCTCATAGATGCGAAGCGAGAGAACGTGCTCAAGATTCTAGTCCTTCCATAGCGGTTTCAAAGCCGCATGGTCTAGGCCGGGGTTCCGCTGTCCTGAGCCTGTAGGGTCGGCCACGGAATGGCAAGGGGCCTGCGGCTTCTCTATTGTTTGCGCCGTCTCCTTTTCATGACGAAGGTGAGCACCGCTAGGAGTGCGATGACGAGGGTGGTAACCGCGGCGACGCTGAGGTAGGCGGTCTGGTCGGTCTGGGGTGGCTGAGGCGCGGGGTACGTAGCTTCCAAGTCTTGGCTTGAGACCAGGTAGGCGCCCCAGTCGTCGAAGCCCTCATCGCGTCCCAGCACTTCGATTATCACTGGGCCGTCCGCTTTGACCACGTGGTATCCTTGCCCTAGCTCCCTGAGCGCGTCCTTCGGGATGACCGAGAGCAGGCCGTCTACCTCGGCTCTCAGGTCTCTAGGGGCGAAGAGGAGCGCTTTCGTTGGAGCGTAGAATCGAAGTTCTTGGTCCGGCCGGGCGCCGAGGATCGATATGTCGTCTCCGAGGTTCTCGGGGTTACCACCTCCCTGCATGTCTCCGGTGAGAACTGAGATGTCGCCTGTGCTCTCGATGAAGATGAGGCGTTCGCTCACGGACTGGTAGAAAGACTCGCCTGCCTTGAGCTCTTTGCTCAACGTCGGGAAGAGCTGCGTCTGTAACCCGGGCGCGGTAGGGTCGATGGCTTTCACCTTGACGTCCTCGTTCGCGAAGACCATCGTTAGGCCGGCTCCTCCCGGATAGGCGTAGAACATTCTTCCGACGAAGCTTCCCGTCAGTGATGGAAGGTAGGTGAACGCGTTCCCGGTCCAAGTCGAGATGAGAACGTTCCCTGTGGAGGTGATGTGGTAGACGGCTCTAGCGTTCAGCCCCAAGGGCTCCGTGGTGTGAGCCTTGAGGGCTAAGCGTTGAACCTCGTGGCCGGTAGCATCGTAGACAGTCACATCGGCGTCCTCAAGCGTGAAGATATTGTGTCTGAAGAAGGTGTAGAAGGCCATGAAGACGAAGTCTCGGCCGACGAAGCCTCCGGTCGTCGCAGGATAGAAGACGTTGCCGCCGAAGCTGCTGAACGCGCCACTAGCACTCAGGCTTGGGGCCACAGCTCCGTCAGAGACGACCTTGAGATAGGTGTCATTCGCCGGCGTGAACGAGCGGAGTTCCATGCGCCCAACCGTGAACTCCACGAGCTCTTTACCCGTCGCCAGGTCGTAGACGACCACGCGAGTCGAGTCTTGGATACCGACGATGTCCAGCGAAGACGTGTTGCTTGGCACGTAGGCATAATACGCATACTCAGCGGCGTCGCTGCCCGCAAAGCTCAGAGGAGATGAGGCGCGGGCTCTAGTGGAGGCAATAGGAGCCAAGAGCGATATCACAGCGGAGAAGGCAAGCAACCTGGCGGCCCAAACCTTCTGCATGGTAGCTTCCCTGATCCTTGCCGAGCTTGGAAACTTAAGCATGTCCTTCGCTTTCTCAAGCCGAGGGGCTGGGTCAAGCGTGCATGGTCGCAGCTCTTGGACGTGTTGGTTTTGGCATCCGTGTCGTCAGATGGTTGAGGCCTTGAGTTTCCCAAGCTCATCCGCTAAGAGCGGGAGGAAGGTGCCGACGTCTGAGATGATGCCTATGGCTTGGGCTGTGCCGCGGTCTAGGAGCTTCGTCGCGACGGCGGGGTTGATGTCTATGCATATGGTCTTCACGGTCGACGGTAGGAGGTTCGCAGCGGCGATGGAGTGGAGCATCGAGGCCAGCATGAGGACTAGGGACGCGCCTTCGAGGTGATCCCTATACTGCCTCTGGGCTTCCACCGTGTCGGTTATGACGTCGGGCAGAGGCCCGTCGTCGCGTATTGAGCCTGCCAAGACGTAGGGGACCTGGTTGACGATGCACTCGTAGATGATGCCGCTCTTCAATACACCTCTTCGAACGGCTTCTTTCAGCGAGCCAGCCTTCGCGACGTCGTTGATGGCCGCTAGGAGGTTCCTGTTTCCTCGCAGCGTGGACGAGCCGTTCGTCAAGGATAGGCCTAGGCTCGTCCCGTAGAGCGCGGATTCGACGTCGTGAACGGCCAAAGCGTTTCCCGAGAGCAGCGCGTCCACGTAGCCCAACCTGATGATGCGGGCTAAGGCATCGGCTGCGCCTGTGTGGATGACCGCTGGCCCTGAGACTACGACGATGCGGCCTCCTTGACGCTTCAACTCAGCGATGTCCTTCGCGATCTGCCTGACTAGGGCGGAGGACGGCTTCTCCGACGAGGTCTTGCTGCCCATGAACTCGAAGACGCCTGTGCCATGCCTGGGGTATTCAGGCGGCCTAACGCGGACTCCTGCCTCACCTGCAACGATGAGGTCTCCCCTCTTGACTTCGCGGATCGCCTTACAGACAGCCCTAGGGGCCTCTGGGCTGACGACGATGACCTTGTCCATCGCCTGTCGCTCAACAGGCACCCATCCGCCTCCGACGAAGACCTCCGTCGGATGGTTTGATGTAGAGTAGAACTCGTCTGGAAGAACCATGTCCGCCGAGGCTGGTACGAGGCTTACCTCGACGGCTCTAGGGGTTGACGCGCCAAGCCTATAGAGTTCCTGAAGCATGAAGCTGAGGTGGGTCTCGTTCCGCCCCTTCAGGAGGAGCCTCGCGTAGCTCGGCTCAGTCTTGCGTTTTCCTATGCGGAACTCGAGAACCTCGAAGTCTCCGCCCAGGTCCATGATGCGGTCGAAGATCTTCGTAAGGATCATGGAGTCGATGAGGTGGCCTTCGACCTCGATCTCTTGGCTCGGCCCCTCCGTTGCGGCTGAGGGGTTATGGAAAACGATCGCCTGCCAAGCCTTCATTCCTACCAAGCGGTGCTAGGTAAGGCAGAGATGAAATTCCGAGACATATATGCCTTGCTTGGCATGCAGGGCTTAGGCCTTGCCCCAGGCTTTGACCAGGTCAGGCTTAATAGAGCCCTCTGCATCAGAGGCTTCGCCCCATGGGACACTTGGAGGTCCTCACATGTCTGAACGTTTCCTAGTGCTAGGCATCGTCGGCAGCCCGAGGAAAGGTGGGAACACGGAGCTTCTCGTGAGCGAAGCCTTGAAGGTGCTGGAGGGCGAAGGCCTAACGACGGACCTGATAACGCTTCACGATAAGACGATCAAGCCCTGCGACGCCTGCGAGTACTGTA
>CAYRUY010000018.1:0-26821 GCA_964427455.1 uncultured Candidatus Bathyarchaeia archaeon
TTCACAGCTTCCAGAAGCTCCTTCGGTAGTGGCGCCGGAGGCGGTGTGTGCGAGGCTAGGCCCTGGCCGATCAGCCTTGTAGCATCATCTTCAGGTATGGTGTCGAACATGCCTGCCGTATATGGTCCATAGGTCTTGCCGTCGGCACCTATGAAGACTGGGACGGCAGCGGTCATCCAGACGCTCGTGTATTTTACGGGCACCCATGTGGTGGGGCTTCTACCTGTCGGGTAGAGCTTGATTATGATGAACATGTGCTGAGCCCACCATGAGACGGGGTCCATGTAGTAGTTCTCAGGGTAGGTTGCCCATCCTTCCCAGTTGTAGGTGTCTTGGAGGGTCCAGAAGGGTGTGGGGAAGAGGCCTACCCAAGGCCGCTGCTCAGCCCATATCAGCAGGGCCTGTCTACCCAGGTCTATGACCTTCTCCCGGTCCATAGGCGACGTAGCCTCCATCTGGTCGATTATGCTGTTCAACTCCGCTCTTCTGGGGAAGCTGTAATTCGCCCAGCCGGTTCCTGCCGCAAGTGGGTCGAAGTACTTACTGTTCCACCCTTGTATGTGCGGTGTTTCATCTATCAGGAGTGAGCATCCAGGCCAGGTGGTAGCAACCTCATACTCTCCTTTGCTGACTCGAGGAGACCATACTCCCGCTTCGAGAGGCTCTGTGACGACATCTATGCCGAACTTCCTCCAGTGGTCGCTTACGAGGAACCCTATCCTCTGGGATTCCATCTCGAAGCCTGCCGTGGTGATCAGGTGGATAACCCAGGGTTCACCGCTGGGTAGTCTCCACTTTCCATCAGCGCCTCTCGTGAACCCGACGTCAGTAAGGATGGTCTCGGCTTTTGCAGTGTCATACGTCCAGAACAAGGTCTTTGGGTCCATGCCGAGCGCAACTAGCTTGTCTTTGATAGGCTTATAGTACAGATCGTCTACGACCGGTGTCCTAATGACAGGAAGCACCGAGGTGGTTGGGTAGGATCCGTCGACTCCCTTGAAGGCCTCGTAGAGCGCCGGGAAGTCTATGGCGTGGCTCAAAGCCACCCTGACCTCTGTTATGTTGAACGGATACCTCAGGTTATTGAAGGCTACACCCTTAATGCAGGCGTCGAAGGGCCATGCATATGGCGGTGTCCGTCTCCACCCGATCACATATGGGTTGCCCTTTATGACTACCTCAACGGATTCAGGCAGTAGTGTTCTCAATGCCTCTAGCTCGTGCCTTATCATTGCGAGAGCCTTCTTCTCGTCAGGGCCTTGGTTTATGTATAGGACATACCTCGGGGCGGGCTTGTACCCGAACACTTTGGTTGCCCACCAGTTCTCCTGCCTCTTCCATAGGAACCAGTTGCCCGCAGGGTCCACAGCATCGAGATTGTACGGGCCTATGCTCAGCGGCGGATAGAACTTGAAGCTGACAGGGTCCTTTCCCTCCCATACGTGCTTCGGCACTATCCACCAACCGGTGCCGTAGATGATCACGTTGAAGGCGTAATGGAACCTAGGATAGGGCTTCTTCAGTGTTATGAAGACTGTCTGTTTGTCCTCGGCGACAGCATCTTCGATCCATGTGGTAGCGAAGGAGTAAATACCCCACTGCTTAGTGTTCAGAGCAGTCTTTATCGTGAATACGACGTCGTCCGCTGTGAACGGTTGTCCATCATTCCAGTAGGCTTCCTTCCTGAGACGGAACCTAACCGTCTTAAAGTCTGCCGAATACTCTGGCGGCCCTGCTGCAAGCCAGTCTATCGACTCGCCGTTTGTCGTATTGATATACCATAGGTAGGCTCCACACACCTGCTGGAACCCACTACCACCAGTAGCAGGCTTGCCAGGGATCTTGTAGTTCCAGTCCGTGGGATCCGGGTATGTCCCCCAGTGGTTCTCCAGGACCAGCACGTCGCCTCTCGGTACACCAGGCGGCAGTGGAAGCTGAGCCTGAACATTAGGCACTGTAGGAAGCGTTACTAGAGAGCTCAACATAGCGACGATCAACATCAAGGTAAGCGTTTGTTTCCTTAATGCGCTCATTTCTCACTTCACCAACGCTAAGATTTTCCGTTAAAGAGCTTGGTGTGCCCCCATTGACCTTATAAATCTTGTGGTCGGCGAAGGGATGTTGTCAAACTAAGGCCCTCAGCTTCACCAGTTTCACGTCGCGAAACCGGATTAAGCTGACGACCGCGGCACTAGCGCAGAGTTCTGATGACGATGCTGGCATGAGGGTGCCATGGGGAGCCTTAATGCCGTGTTCTTCCTGCTCGGGGCCTTGGCCCAGAGGGGCCCCTAGTTCACTTGGGCGTCGCCAGCAGTGAAGCCCACACATCGTCTACTAGCTTTCCTGCCACCGTAAGGCCTAGAGGGCTCCTCACCGTGGAAGCCCTCACCGAGCTGTCAGGCTGCCCAAGCAGGTCTGCCGACCTGTAGAAGGTCGAAACCGCTGAGCCTTGATAGAGAACCCGCATCCTCTAGGCCCAGCTGTAATCTGCGGAGCCCTCTGTGGTAGCTGAGGCCGAAAGGCGTTTCCGTGTCCGGCTAAAGCCGAGGGGCTGCCACCCTTGGGAATACCCTCAACAGCCTATCAGCCGAAAAGGAGGCTCAAGTGGAAACCAGTATCAGGTTAGATTTATATGAACCGACAACGGAACACCCCGCGGGCTGTTCTGCACGAGCCCGCGCAGAGGGACGATCTGAGGTATGAAGCCAAAAGTTTCAAAACAGTTAATAAAGTACATAGGTATGAGAACCTTCATTTATCTAGCCACGATTTTCAGCGGGGTAACGATAACGTTCTTGCTGGTTAAGGCTATGCCTGTGAACGCCGTTGACAACATACTATTTGGCATAACGCAGGTAGGTATGGTCTACGACCCAGAGGCCTTGATACTGTTACGGAAAACGTTATATGAGATGTTCGGAGTAGGAGAAAACCCCGTAGAAAGTTACTTCCTATTCCTTCGACGTGTCTTCACCTTCGATTTTGGGCCCTCGATCATATCTTACCCGACGCCGGCGCGGGACCTGGTCTTCATTCGACTGCCTTGGACTATAGGACTTCTCTTCGTATCGACCCTAATCTCTTGGGTCGCAGGGAACCTTCTGGGGGTTTTAGGAGGCTATCTAAGGGATAGGAAATTCTCAAAGGTTTTGGAGGCGGTAGCCATAACCCTATACCCGATGCCTTACTACATAATGGCGCTCATTCTCCTGATATTATTTGCGTTTATAGTACCGATATTCCCTTTGGGAGGAGGTTCTAGTTTAATCGTCCAGAGCCTAAATCTTGAGACGATCCTTAATATTCTCTGGCATGCGACACTCCCCGCCCTCTCACTAGTCATTATTGGAGCCTTAGGATGGTCGTTCCTGAGCGCTCGAACGCTAACGCTGCAAACCTTGGCGGAAGATTACATAACTTATGCGGAAGTAAGAGGTCTGCCAGGTAGCCACATTTTGAGGAGGTATATACTCAGAAACATACTTGTGCCGCAGATGACGGTCTTGGGTCTGGGGCTGGGCGGGATATTCAGTGGAGCCTTACTGACCGAGGTTGTGTTCACCTATCCGGGGGTTGGCAGCATGGCCTATAGGGCTATCTACTCAGGCGACCTGAACACTTTGATGGCCGTGGTCTTCACAGCGATGATAGCCGTGGCCACTGCAACCTACCTCCTAGATATCCTCTACCCTCTAATAGACCCGAGAGTCAGGTACAGGTAAAGAAACATGTCTAAGGGCAAGTATTTAACCATCATTACAAACGCCTACAATGTTACACGCGATATTTACGTGACCACAGGCAAGTTCAGATTGGGGTTCACGTGCCTCATAGCAATCCTGTTGTTTGGCTTCGTTGTTTCGCTCTTTGCACCCATAGATCCTCGTGCATGGTACGCTCTACCAAAAGATCTGCCTCCCTCTATCGAGCACCCGTTAGGCACCTCCACGATGGGACGTGACGTGTTCTGGGAACTCTCTGCGTCGACAAGGACTTCATTGATAATAGGCCTTGTGACGGCCCTGATAGCGTCGCACGTAGGCCTCTTCATAGGTTTAGTAGCTGGCATAAGAGGCGGCATATTTGACCGCTTACTGATGTTCATGACGGACACTTTCATAATAATACCGGCTCTACCCTTGCTCATGGTTGTTTTGACAGTGCTCAAGCAGTGGATGACCCTCCCCTTGCTGGGGGCTCTGATATCCATAGTCTCATGGCCCTGGCCTGCGAGACAGGTTAGGGCAATGGTCTTAAGCCTCAGGGAGAGGACCTTCATCTACACAGCGATGCTTTCAGGCATGGGTACGATCAAGGTGTTGCTGCGAGAGATCATGCCATACCTACTCGGCTGGCACCTCATAAACTTCACAAACACCATACTGTTCTCGATAGGTATGGAGGCAGGTCTTGCAATACTAGGCCTCTCAGTGTTGGGCGAGAACACTCTAGGCGTTATGATCTACTGGGCGCTGAATCAGTTCTCGGCCCTGCTCAGGGGAATGTTGTATTGGATAGGATCGCCGATAGTAGCCTTGACGCTCATATTCGTCTCCTTCTACCTTACCTCCGTAGGTCTAAGTGAGTACTTACACCCCAGGTTGAGGTGAGCGTACGGAGCTGATCCTTAAAGCTAGAGACCTTAAAGGGATCTACACGCTGCAGTCTCCGTTACAGTCTTCGACGCTCGCTTCTGAGGAGTACATTGACGCTGTCAGCAATGTCTCAATAGACTTGTATCGAGACGAAGTGTTCGGAATAGCTGGGGAATCAGGTTGCGGAAAGTCCACCCTCTTGAAGATACTATACGGTCACATTAAGCCGCCTCTGACGTTGAAGCAAGGCTCTGTGGAACTCTATACTGGGGGAGAGAAACCCATTAACATATCTTCGCTTAGCTTGAAGGAGCATCAAAGGACGGTCTGGTGGAAGCGGATCTCCTACATCCCTCAAGCTTCGATGAATGTGTTAAACCCGACCATGAGGGCAAGAGCCCATTTCGCCGAGATGCTTAAGATCCATATGGGTATGAGTAAGGAGGAGGCCTACTCTAAGGCCGAGGAATACGCAGAAAGTATAGGTCTCCCCAGGGACGCCCTCAACGCCTTCCCCCACCAGCTGAGCGGTGGTATGAGACAAAGAACCGTGATTGCCATGGCGGTACTGCTGAAACCCGAACTGGTCTTAGCAGACGAGCCCTCATCAGCCCTTGACGTAATCACCCAACGAACCGCCCTGACATTCCTCAAGGATGTTCAGAGGGGGCTAGGCAACACACTTGTGCTCGTAACCCACGACATGGGCGTCCAAGCGGTACTCACGGATAGAGTAGCCGTGATGTACGCGGGCAAAATCGTCGAGATAGGAGAAACCGCTGGGATCTTTGAGAAACCGCTACACCCATACACACGGGCGTTGGTCGATTCCCTACCGAGACTCGGCGACAAATCGCAGAGGGCAGGCCTCGGAGGGCAACCGCCGGATCTTCGAAGACCCCCTGCAGGCTGCAGGTTCCATCCAAGGTGCGCCCATGCAATGGATGTATGCAGCAGGGAGGAGCCGCAACTCGTCAGGAGAGGGGACAGGAGCCACGCTGCCTGCTGGCTCTATGCGTAAGGTGAACCTGCATGGATGCGAAGCCACTGCTTCAAGTGGAGAAGGTCAGCAAGGTATTTGGCTACGGCTTCCTAGGCAGGATTAAGTTCCGAGCAGTCGATAACGTGTTTCTTCGCGAGGAGGATGAACCAAAGATTCTAACCATAGCCGGTGAGAGCGGCTGTGGAAAGACCACGCTTGCCAGAATACTACTGGGGCTTCTAGAGCCAAGCGAGGGCGTAGTTCTGTATAAGGGCAGGGATATCCACAAGCTAAAGCCTAAGGATAGGCTGTGGTTCCGAAGGGAGGTGCAGGCCATCTTCCAAGACCCTTATGACACCTTTAACCCCATGAGGAACGTGGACGCCTATCTCTACGAGGCAGCGAGGAATCTGCTTGGATTGAAGGATCCAGCGGAGGCATCGAAGTGTGTCGGAGAGGCCTTGGAGTTTATGGGCCTCTCGCTTAAAGATGTTGAGGGTAAGCATCCAAGCGAGTTCTCTGGAGGCCAGCTTCAGAGAATGTCGATAGCTAGAACGCTTCTGCCGAAACCTAGGCTCATTGTGGCAGACGAGCCTGTGTCGATGATAGATGCTTCAATGAGGATGAATATAATAAACATATTCAAGGAGCTAAGGCAGAAGCTTGGAATCTCTTTCATATACATAACACACGACCTGGCAACCGCCTATTATGTAAGCGACGAGATAGGCATAATGTATAGGGGCTCGATTGTGGAGGAAGGCCCCGCTGAGAAAGTCCTCCGAGAGCCACATCATCCCTATACCCAGGCGTTGGTAAACTCGCTACCGGAGCCCGGAAAGAGAGAAGAATGGCTGAAAAGAACAAGAGCCTCGGGGATGGAGATAAAGGAGTTCCTAGCACCAGGCTGCAAGTACGCAAGTGTATGCTCGCAACGCGCGCGCTCTGAGAGATGTGTCAAAGAAAGGCCTCCGATGTGCGTGATTGACGGGGTGAGGGTTGCCTGCTGGGACTACGAAGAGCAAAGATGAAGTAGCTGACAGAAGGATTCAGATTATTGGTTCTCGCTCAAAACCGCTTTGGGATGAACCCCGACCGGTCCACTCTTTTCCGCTACTAGTTTCCGGATCCCCCAAGCCTAGCCTGAGGGCTACATGAGGCGGGCCTCTCATCGTCCTCTCAGCTTCTGTCTTAACTCCTTGAGGCATAGAGCCACGCCGAATGTGAGTCGGCTTAGGGACTACACAAGGCGAAGGTGGTCTCCAAGCGAGAATCAAGGTTCCAAGGGTGAGGCCTTCCTGCGCCGTCACAGAGAAGGGGCAGAGGAAGCGGGCAAAGAGGCAAAGGGTGTCGGCACACCAGGCTTCCCGGACTTGGCAAGAGGGAAGTGAATCGGGACTCTCCGGAGACATTAGGCTGGGTTGCGATCCAAGCCAACAAGGTATGGGTTTGTATCCACGCCACCATCAGAATGCTCCCTCTGGTCCGACAAGCCCGCGCAACAAGGCATAGGAAGCACCGTGATAGCGCAGCCATGCTCCTTGTACAAACACGCAATGGGTTACCGTTCTCGCTCTGGCTTGCGCAGAAGTCCACGTGATCGTTGTCCTAGACGAGGCAAGGAGGCAACGCCGAGAGAGGCTGCGCTCGGGTTTACGCTCGGGTTTATATTCCGGCGTTCGATGTACTCTGCGAGGCGAGGGCTTGAGGCATCGCCGTAAGTCAGATCGGTATCCCCATCTGACGCATGGAGGTGCCCTGCCAATCAGAGCAAGCGCAGAGTAAGCTTAGCTGTCCTCGTTGAACAGACTGGCAGAGCCTGATGGTTAGGAGGGGACTGCACATGGTCGGTCAAGCTGAGGAAGTTGGGGGCGTATCATATGCCTGTCTCAGATGTGG
Source organism: uncultured Candidatus Bathyarchaeia archaeon (assembly GCA_964427455.1). GTDB lineage: Archaea > Thermoproteota > CALKCG01 > B24 > JAWCPE01 > JAWCPE01. The sequence goes on from CAYRUY010000018.1 coordinate 7,477, forward strand.
GGCAAGAATGACCTACGAGCAGATCATGTCCAGTCCTGAGGTTAAGTGCATGAACTGCGGCTATAGGGTACTCAGGAAGGTAAGGCCCGCGATCGTCAAGACAGTCAAGGCTCGTTAGACTGTTGGGATTCATAGCTCTCAGAGGTGGACGGTGAAGGGAGACAAGGGAGAGGCCGGCGGGAGGAACGGCGCAGGCTCTGTGTCTCGCCGGAGGGTATCAGGAGCGCGCAGAGGTGGGGGCAAAGCCTCTGCGGCGTTGACATACCCCGTCGGACTGAGGTTTGAATGCCAAAGATGCTCCCGTTGCTGCGCCGACACCAAGACGAGAGAGCGGAGAATCGTTCTCCTCGAGGCCGAGGTTGGGCTCATCGCCGCTACGAACCGGGTGCCATCGGCGACATTCGCGCTCCCAAACGCTGGGACCCAGGCCTACACCTTTTCGATGAGGAAAGTGGATGGAAGATGCATATTCCTCAATGGGACAGAGTGTACCGTGTACGAGGCGCGTCCCCTAGTCTGCAGGTTCTATCCGTTCGAGTTGAGGTGTTCCGAGAACGGAGGCTACGAATTCATCGGAACCGAGGACGACTGCCCAGGGATAGGAAGGGGAAAGCCCCTCGGCGAGGGTTTCTTCAAGGAACTCTTCGCCTACGCGGAGGACCTGTTCTCTAGGCTCTGACTCGTTCAGCCGAGGAGCTGGTTACGCTTAAGAAACAGCATCGTTATACGAGGCTGGGCGTGGAGGACGGGGATGGAAAGACAGGACAAGTATGAGAAGATTACAGAGTTGGCGAAGAGACGGGGGTACTTCTGGCCGTCCTACGAGATCTACGGTGGCACAGCGGGCTTCATCAACTTCGGTCCACTCGGCGCCGTGATGAAGCACAAACTTCAGGACAAATGGCGCGACTACTTCATCCGCAGACAGGGCATGCTGGAGATCGAGACACCAATCTTCGCGCCGAAGGTCGTCTTCGACGCGTCAGGCCACATTGTACACTTTCGCGAGCCAATGGCTCAATGCAGCAAATGCCGAGCGATGTTCCGCGCAGACCACCTTCTAGTCGAACGTGGAGGCGTGCCCAGCTCAGAGGCCGAGAGGCTTAGTCTCGACGAGCTAGGTACCAGGCTGAGGGAGATGAGCATCTTGTGCCCCGAGTGCGGCGGAGAGTTCACACAGCCTACGAGCTTTCAGACGATGTTCAAGACTACCATTGGGCCGTACTCAGAGGCGGTCGGTTACGGGAGACCAGAGGCGGCCCAAGGCATGTTCACGGATTTCAAACGACTACACGAGGTTGAGCGTGGAAAGCTCCCAATGGGCGTGGCCCAAGTCGGAAAGGCTGTCAGGAACGAGATCTCGCCGAGGCAAGGCCCCATTCGGCTTAGGGAGTTCACGATCATGGAGTTCGAGTTCTTCTTTGACCCAGCCGAGCCTCATTGTCCGAAGTTGAGCCAAGTCAAACGGGACGAGTTGAGGCTCGTGCTGGAAACGAACCGACTCAACGGCAGCGAAGAACCTACGGTCGTTACCGTCCAACAGGCGGTCGAGCAGCGATTCATCAAGGCTGAGTGGATGGCCTACTTTATGGCCCTCGCCCAAGCCTTCGTGAGGGAGCTTGGCGTACCGGCGGAGAGACAGAGGTTTATCGAGAAGCTTCCATGGGAGAGAGCCCACTATGCGGCCCAGAGCTTCGACCAAGAAGTCCTATTGGAGAGGTGGGGGTGGGTGGAGGTCTCAGGGCACGCGTACAGAACCGACTATGACCTTAGGAGACACATGGAGTTCAGTGGACAAGACATGACTGTGTTCAGAGCGTTCGCACAGCCGCGAAGCGTGAAACGGCTCAGAATCAGACCTGTTGCACAGAAGCTGGGCCCCGCCTTCAAGCAGGATGCACCTGCTGTGATCAACGCACTTGAGCAGAGCGATGCCCAGGCAGTCAAGGCCTCACTTGACGAGAAGGGGTTCTACGAGCTGAGCCTCGGGAGAGTCTACGCAGACCAGGTAGAGGTTCTCGAGGAGCAGCTCGAGGAGGCAGGCGAGCGGTTCATTCCGCACGTGGTCGAGCCGAGCTTCGGGGCCGAGAGGCTCGTATACGTGACGATGGAGTACGCTGTGAAAGAGAGAGAGGACAGGTTGATAACGGCGCTACCCCTCGACATCGCGCCGATTGAAGCAGTCGTCCTACCACTGGTCAGCAGAGACGGCCTGCCCGAGAGGGCGGAAAGCCTCTACAAGACACTGCTGGACGCCGGTCTGTGCGTCGAGTATGATGACGCTGGCTCGATAGGCAGGAGGTACGTTAGGGCTGATGAGATGGGCGTGCCGTTAGCGGCAACTGTTGACTATGAGACACTGGCAAACAACACGGTCACGTTGAGGGATAGGGACTCGTGGGAGCAGGTGAGAAGTCCTGTCAACGGGCTCGGAGATGTCATCAGGAGATACTGCGACGGCAGAGCCTCCTTCGCTGACCTGGGTGTTCCCATGAAGCGGAACGGATAGGCCCAAGACAGCCCTTGGATACGAAGTACGCGCTTACCTCGACGTAGCGCAGCCGGACTACGCCTGGGGCCAGGGATCGTCATCGCAGACCGGAGCTGGCCAAGGCATCGCGCAGGTCGCTTTCTTCCCCTTGTTTCTCCGATTTCACAAGCCTTAAGAGTCTTAGTGCTCGTAACTTTCTGGAAGAAGGTTGCTCTGGCACTTCTGCCGGTGAAGGATCTGGGTTTCCCATTCGCGTCTGATGAGCAGGCTAGGAGAAGGATTCTGAGCCTCTGCCAAGAGCACGTGCGCTACGTGCAGGACGCGGCGCGGGAGGCGGCTGTGATGTGGGACAGATACATGGCCGGCGATCGTGAGGTCGTTCAGAGGGGGCTTGAATCTCTGATCTCGTTGACTAAGCAGGCGAAGGAAGCCCAGCGCGAGACGATCCTAGCGCTTGCTAAGAGCGGCCCGATGCTGCTTAGCAGAGGGGATGTGACGCGGCTGCTCTCGACGCTCACCTCGATGGCCGACAGCTTTGAAGGAGCAGGCTACCGGATAGCCGCATTGTCCTCAATGGAAGACAGAGTGCTTAAGGATATTGGAGAAGACATAACGCAGATGTCAGGGGCGGTACTTGAGACAGCGGGAGAACTCGCAAAGACGATCTTCACCCTGAGCATGAACCCTTCGAAGGCCATCGAGGTCAAGAAGAACGTAGGCGTCCTGGAAGAGAGGGTCGACGCCCTAAACAGGGCATCCGATCTCAAGGTGCTCACGAGTAAGATGGGGCTCGCGCCTATACTGCTCCTACGCGACATCCTCTTCTTCTTGGAGAACGCAGCAGATTTGGCAGAGGACGCAGCTGACGACGCTCAGATACTTGTCTTCTCAGACTAGGTGATGACATGCGTCGTCAGAGGCATGAAGCCGCTCTTCTAGGTGACAGGCTCATCATATGGGACCCAGCAGAAGGCTCAGAGCTCTACAAGGCAGGCTACTTCGGCAAGCCAGTAGGGATCGCGAAGCCAAAGACCGCTGAGTTTGACGTACCATTGCTGCTGGACCTCATGGAAGGCTACTATCTAGCCGAGGCGAAGATGCTCAACGTTGTAGACCAATTCACGGGCAACCGGATCACCAGGGCACGCTTGAGGCGATACGCGCGGAAGGCCATAGATGAGTTCGATGGGAAGTACGAGGTGTACAGCAACCTTAGGAAGAAGGGGTATGTGGTGACGACGGGGATCAAGTTCGGATGCGACTTTGCCGTCTATGAGCATGGGCCGGGAATCGACCATGCCCCGTACATGGTCCAGGTCAAGAGAGGAGCGGAGGAGATAACTGCCACTGAGCTCGTAAGGGCCGGGAGGCTCGCGACCACGGTGCGAAAGCGCTTCATAATAGCCGTTCCCACGGGAGGCCCGGGCGGTATTCAGTACATGATGTTCCGATGGTGGAAGGCCTAGCGAAGACTCAGGAGCAGAGAATGGACTCGATCGTTGCAGGGGGCATCTTGAGGCGTTCGTGAGAGTCAGCTAGGTTTTGGTTGGCCTGCCTTGACAAGGACAACGTCACGTATCTTCTCGATCCTATCGCCGGGAATGTAGCTCTCCTCCTCGACACCAGCCTCGACACGCTTTGTGATAGCCACGAAGAGCTTCTGCGTCTCAACGTCGAGTACGATGTCTTTCACAGTTCCGACCCTAGTAGCGTCTAGGTCGATAACCTCCTTTCCCTTGAGGTCCTCACGTGTCAGGTATCTCTTGGACAAGCACGACACCCGGCCAGCTAGCGGGGAAACCGCTTCATAAGACTTTCCGTGACGGCGCCCCTTTTCCTCTTGGGGACTGCCACTGAGGCTCAGCTAGGCTGCACTGTATGGCAAGAGCTGAGGGTGATACCGGTGGAAAGGCTTATATCAATGCCTAACTGTTGGTATGTTAGGCATCAGAGGAGCCAACATGACGTACGGCATGCCTCGAACCGCAGAAGACCGAATCCAAAGGGAGCGGTTCTGCAAGGCTGTGCAGCACCACTATTCGGTGTTATCGGAGCTCGTAAGCGGGCGTGAGGAGATAAGGAGGCGGCTCATCGAGTTCTGCCGAACATGCAAGGATGACTGCCTCGGGAACACCGACTGTGATGTAAGGAAGGCGTACCACGCCATATTCTAGGTTGCATCGCCTTCGGCCCGTCAGAATCCCCAGATGAGACACTCCTCCATCACCGGTCGCTCAACACCAAGTCAAGGCGGCCTGAACGCAGAGTCCCGAGGGCCTAGGGCCGCTCCCAACAAAGCTGTCAAAAGGCCGGTTCTCTGTCCCTTAACCCAGTCTTGTTCTTGAAACCCAAGCAATCAGATGAAGAGAGGTCAACAACGTGACGTAATACTTGAGCGTTGCCCACGTGACATCAACCTTTATCGCTCTACCTCTTCGAAAGGCAGCGAAGAACCTCTCGCCTAGGAGGGGCGACGGGAAGATGCGAAGGAGACCCTTGCGGGGGCAGTTCCCCACCAAAGTGCTGCTTGTTAGACTCACGCCGCTTAAGGATGTCAAGGACAGACTCCTTTGTCTGCTTCCGCTAACAGTCATACTTTCGGGCTGGGAGCTTCTCTCCGCTTCCGGCATCGTGCGCGCCGAACTTGTTCCTCCGCCGTCAAAGGTCCTCATGACCCTCACTTCCCAGCTGAGCACAGCCAGCTTTGTGCTGATGGTCCTGCGGAGTTTCAGCAACCTGACGCTGGGCATCCTCCTCGCGTTATTTATGGCCGCGCCTCTCGCGATCTGGGCAGGTCTCAAGAGGCAGGTCGACTCCACGATCACACCCTCGATCATGCTTGCAGGAAGCCTTCCGGACCTCGCTCTGCTGCCGCTCCTTATGATGTGGTTTGGCGAGGGTTCCCTCGCTGCGATCCTGATGGCTGGCGTCTGCGCCTTCTTCCCCATCTACTTCACGACGCGAGAGGGAGTAAGGTCGATCCCAACGGAGTACTTCCAGGTCTCAACCATTTTCCACTCCGGTAGGTTCGACTTCGTGCAGAAACTGATTCTGCCCGCGATTGTGCCTCAGGCCATCACGGGGCTGAGGCTGGCGTTTGACTTCGTTTGGGAGGTTATCCTAGCCATTGAGATAATCGCCCGAGTAGCGGGGATAGGCTCATTCATCAATATGTCAGTAGAGCGCCAGACTGTCGACGCTGCGTTTGCGGGCATCTTCGCGATAGGCATCCTCTCCATTATCGTCGACAGATGCTTCTTCGGATTCCTTGAGGAGAGGGTCAAACGGTGGGCATAGCCGATGGAACTGATGCAAGTTGAGGGTGTGAGCAAGTTCTACCAGGATGGTAGAGTCCCCGCCGCGCTAAGAGATGTCTCCTTCAACGTGCACGAGAAAGACTTCGTCGGGGTCGTGGGTCCCAGTGGCTGCGGAAAGTCGACGCTACTGCGCATATTAGCGGGTCTAGAAAGCCCCTCCTCTGGCCGCGTATGGTTTCATGGAAGAGAGGTATCGGCGCCTCAGGCAAGGATCAGCATGGTCTTCCAGTCTTGTGCGTTGTTCCCGTGGAGGACCGTCGTTCAGAACATAGAGTATGGCCTAGAACTCAGGAAGGTCCCAAAGGCTCAAAGAAGGGAGATCGCCTTAGGTCTCGTGAGACTCGTCGGGTTGGCCGGTTTTGAGGACGCCTACCCCAAGAGGTTATCGGGGGGAATGAAGCAGCGGGTGGGCATAGCCCGGGCGCTCGCCGTTGACCCCGAGATCGTGCTTATGGACGAAGCCTTCAGCTCCGTAGACGAGTACACTGCAGAGGTCTTGAGGGGAGAGGTGACAGATATCTGGAAAGAGACTGGCAAGACCTTCATGCTGGTGACGCACAACCTGGGGGAGGCGATCCAGCTGGCGGAGAGAGTTGTAGTCCTCTCTTCTAGGCCAGGCCACGTGAAATCCCTCCTAGATATCGACCTGCCCCGACCGAGGGACCCTGAAGACCCAGACTTCGTTAGGTTACACAAGGAGCTCTTCGCGCTCCTGAAGGAAGAGCTTGAGACAAGCATTGTCCGCCACAGACTTCGGCGCGTAAGGGAGCTCCAAGAACTGAGCGACTTGGAGAGGACATAGGCTCAGCGCGTGACTCAGCGGATCGATTGCTTGCAGCTCTCTTAGGCAGGAGTAGACCCGATTCCCGCCAGACGTGAGGTTCGGAGGATAGGAAGCCTTCTAGAAAGCTCCACATTTCTCCCCCGTATTCTGAGACGATAGGCGAGAGCCTCCACACCCTTGTCGACCGCGTCTCTGAACGCATCTCCGAACGTGGGGTCTGTCTCGTCCTTTGGAGTGAGAGCTTTGGCGTGTACCCGTTGAGCAAAGAAGAGAATGAAGGACCTATACCCCGCTCGCTTCGCTGCTGCTAGGTGTTCGAGGTGGCGCTTTCCCCTGCTGGTAGGCGCGTCTGAAAAGGGTGCTACACGGTTCTGCACTGGTTTACAGCCTCTCACCTCCAGCGGCCAGGCCGACCCTTGTCTTCCAAGCGGAAACCGAAGTGGCTGCGGCTGAAACGGGGGCTCGATTGTGACCTTCGCGTAGCCAGCTAGCTCAGGCAGTCTTCCAAGCCTGGGGACTCCTCAGCTGCCAAGTTCGGGAGGCGGGAGTCTACGGTCACATAGGCGCTGTCGTCTCTGGCGGCGAGGAGGTCCAGTGGCGTTGACCGGTTCCCGTTGGGTTGAGCCTCCCTTACTCGTTCTTTGGGGGCCTCTTGCACCAACCCCTTGAGCCTCCCCGGATTCGGAGTATGGCATCGCTTCTCCCGCCCGTCGAGTCGCACCGAACCCAGAAAGTGGGTTATTCTCCTCACGAACTGAGCCCAGGCGAGCCCACCTTCTATCTTGACCGTCGACACCGCCTCCCATTGAAGCGGCAGTCTCGGCGGCAGGCTTTAGACTCTTCGCGTTGTCGCTCCAGGGAGGTCGGAAGCCGGGCTGACGCAGCCTGTAGACGTGCGGACGACCTTTATCTCGGGGCGAGAAGGCGCTGCGCGGTCGCCCCTTCGCTCCGAGGATGATCCCGACCGCAACTGGGAAATCGTTGGGCAGTTCGTCGACGCTAAACGAGGCCGCCCCACGCCGAGCATAGGCTTATCTTCACTCACTCCGGTAACTAGAACCCGCTTGGAAAGAGAGGGTTCTTGTCGGAGACTGTTTCTGTTTCGATGCAGATGGAACTGACTGCAGCGGGCTCCGCGGCGGGTTTCGCCCTTACCCTGCTCCTCGTGCCAAAGGTCGCTGCGTATATGCAGCGAAAGGGGATGGTGGGCGTTGATGTCCACAAGCTGGGCCGCCCTGAGGTCCCTGAGATGGTCGGCCTGGCCATCGTGCTGGGCCTGGTGGCCTCAGTCGCCCTCGTCACTGTCGTTTGCCGGACATATGCGACGGAGTTTCTGGCCTTCACCTCAGCTGTCCTGATTGCCGCGGCAATAGGTGCCGTCGACGACCTGAAAGGGTTGGGGCCGAAGACAAAGCCCCTGCTGATGACGCTGAGCTCAGTTCCCATCCTCTTGCTTGGAACATACAACCCGCACCCAGTGCTTCCGTTCGTCGGAGCGACTAGGCTGACGATAGTTTACCCCCTGCTTGTGCCGTTGGCCATGGCAGTTACGGCCAACGCGATGAACATGGCTGACCCGGTCAACGGGGCAATGAGCGGCACGTCAGCCATCATCCTCGCCGCCCTGCTTGTGGCTTCACTTCTGCTCGGGCGAGACAACGCCGTAGTTCTATCCGCGTTGACGCTAGGCCCGGTTCTCGCGTTTTTCTGGTACAATCGTTACCCGTCAAGAGTCTTCTCGGGAGATGTAGGTAGCCTCTCGGTCGGGACGGCGCTCGGCGCCCTCGTCGTGATAGGCCAACTTGAGGTCGTGGGCATCGTGGCTATGATGCCTCAGATCATGAACGCTTTCTGCATTCTCTCAAGTGCAGGGAGACTCTTCGAGCACTCAACCATGCCAGACAGACCTGTAAGGCTTCTGCCCGACGGCAGACTAGACGCCAACCTGAAGCCTGAGGCCCCGATCACCTTGACGCGGATCATCCTTGCAGGCGGCCCCAAACGCGAATACGAGGTCGCACATGAGCTCTTCCGACTGACTCTCTTCTCAGCGCTACTCGCGGTTCTCACGGCTTTAGCTATGTGGGGATCCAGTCGGTGAGAGGTGTAACCGGTCTCTACGCCATTCTACTGCTGGTATGGTCCAGCATGATGCTTGGCCTATGCGTGGTCTTCGGCGTAATACTGGCGGCCAGAGTGCCATTCGACGAGACGACCCCTCCGGGGCTCGTGGGAGCCTTCAGGGTCATCTTGGGAGCAGCCTTAGGTATCTTGTGGCTCTACTCTTGGAAGAGGTTGACCGACGCATATTTCCGCAGGGTGATCCGGAGTCGCCCGAAGGAGGGCGAGGTTACATGAGAGGCGATCGGCGCTCGGCTTCACAGAGTCTAAGGAACCGAGCGGTTCGGTTCAAGGCGTGAAAAGAAAGGTTAAAAACCCACGTGGCCAAAAGCTGCCACTGGAGATCAGCGAAGAACCTTGCCAAATTGGGGATACTCCTTTAGAAGCCTCGACCCGGACAAGACCGCCATCGCCTCCGGAAGAGACCTCAGGGTCTCACCTAAAGCGGCAAGGGAAGTCTGCTCAGCGATAAGGGGTATGAGGCTTGACGAGGCCAAGGCCCTCTTGGAGATGGTGATGGAGGGGAAAAGGCCGATTGCTTACAGGAGGTACAAGAAGAAGATCGGCCATAGGCATGAGCTTCAGGGGTGGCCAAGCGGCAGGTATCCCAGGAAGGCTTCGAAAGAGATCCTGGTCATCCTAGAGGCGGCCGAGGCAAACGCCGAGTTCAAAGGCTTAGATGTGGACCGGCTCAAGGTTGTCCACGCGTCAAGCGAGAGGGGTAGAAAAGTGAGGAAGTATATCCCTCGAGCGTTCGGGAGGTCGTCGCCTTACTTCCACCAGTTGACCCATGTGGAGATCGCCGTCGAAGAGACCTAGGCTTTCGAGGGCTGTGAGCGCTACGCCAGGTTGGGCCGGTTGCCGCGAAGCAAGCAACCTTTTTATAGCGTCCTAGGCTAGACTAGCCGAAGAGAATGGACAGAAAGCCATACTCGTTCACGTAGAGTCGACGACGAGGTAGGGATAGGACGGTCAGAGTCTGTGTCAGGCGTTCACCACTTCATCTCCGGGGCGATCAAGAAGGCAGAGATAGACGAGTATCTGAGCTTTAGGCTGAGAGATGCAGGTTATGGAGGGTTGGACATCGCCAAGACGCCGTTAGGGGTTAGGATAACGGTCCAAGCGATGAAGCCGGGCCTCGTCATAGGAAGAGGTGGTGAGACGATCAGGGGCCTCAGCCTTGAGTTAGGAGAGAAGTTTGGCTTGTCAAACCCGCAGATATCTGTCTCTGAGGTTCCGGTCCCTGAGCTAAACCCATACATCGTGGCCTCCCAGATCGCACAGGCTGCTCAGAGGGGCATCCATTTCCGAAGAGCCGGATTCTGGGCTCTGGAAAGGGTTATGAAAGCCGGGGCTCTGGGAGCAGAGATAACCGTACGCGGAAAGCTCACGAGCGAGAGGTCGCGTCACGAGAAGTTCAAGTCCGGCTATCTGCCCAAGGTTGGAGACGCTGCTCTGAAGAACATAAGGACCGCTGTTGTGAACATTCAGCTAAAGCCCGGGCTCTGGGGGATAGCCGTCAGCATTCTTCCACCGACAAGCGTGTTCCCTGACAGGATCTCGGTCAAGGAAAAACCCACTGCAGCTGAACAACCTGGAGAGCGAGTAGACGAGGAGTCATCGCCCGCTGAGAAGAAGGTTGAGGGTGGCACGGAGCAGTCTGGAAACCAGGAGGCAGGTTGACACCACGATGCCCATTCTGAGAATGAAAGAGATCAGAGACCTCACTGACGCGGAGAAAGACGGTAGGATCTCAGACCTTCGGGCAGAGCTCCTAAGGCTGAGAGCCATGGTGAAGGCCGGTGGTGGCGTGGAGGACTCGGGCAGGATCAGAGAGATCAGGAAGACGATAGCACGGATCAAGACGGTCCAGGCTACAGAGGATCGCGGGCGGCAGGGGCAAGGCTAGGAGGAGACGACGCGATTGTCGCCGGTTCAAGCCTGCAACATTCTTAGGCATGAGCTCATAGGGCTGCAATTGAGGGTCTTGAAGTCAAGTTACAGAAGGAATGTTGGCTTGCGAGGCAGAGTCCTGGACGAGACGAGGAACCTTATCGTTGTGAGCACCGTGAAAGGCCCGAGAATGGTGCCTAAAAACGGTTCCACCTTCGAGTTCATGCTTCAGGACGGGGCCTCGACGCGAGTTGATGGAGGTGCTCTCGTCGGGAACCCCGAGGATAGGGTCCTCAGACGGTGACTTGGGGAGGCAACGGCTTTGTCCCGTGAGACCTGTGGAGATCTCGATTGCCCTCTTCACGGCACGCTGTCAGTGAGAGGGATGGTGCTCGAAGGAAGGGTGGCCAGTGCAAAGGCCAAGAACACTGTCATAGTCGAGCGAGAGCATTACCTGTACGTTCCCAAGTACGTGAGATACGAAAGGAGGCACAGCAGAGTACCGGCTCATCTTGCCCCCTGCATGAAGGTCCGAGAGGGGGACAGAGTTCGCATCGCAGAGTGTAGGCCGATAAGCAAGACGGTCTCCTTCGTCGTGATCGGCAGGACAGAGGGAGGCTAGCTTGGCAGCGAGATCGAGGACTGGCGTGCGAACATCGGCGCCCGGAAGGGGAGCGTCGAGTGGGGTGCCCAAGTCAAGGGCGGTCTCGGCCAGAGGGGTCTTGGAATACAAGCCTAGGATCCCCAAGGTTCTCCCGTTGGGAGCCGTGGTCTACTGCACCGACAACACAGGCGCGAAGGAGCTCAAGATCATCGGCGTAACAGGGTACAAGGGTAGGCTGAGGAGGCTTCCAAGCGCAGCAGTCGGGGACCTTATAGTTGTCTCGGTTAGGAAGGGGACGCCGGAGCTGAAGAGCCAAGTCATGCATGCAGTTGTGGTCAGGCAGAAGAAGCCGTATCGAAGACCCGAGGGCACTGTGGTTGCTTTCGAAGACAACTCAGCAGTCCTTCTTACCCCTGAAGGAGAGCTCAGGGGGACGGAGATCAGAGGCCCAGTCGCCCTTGAAGCCGCCGAGAGATGGCCTAGGGTCGCAGCTGTGTCAAGCATAGTCGTCTGAGGAGGATGGATTTGAAGAAGGACTCCGCAAAACCAGGGAAGCAACGTGCAAAGATCCGAGAAGGATCCTTTACGAAGAGACATAAGACCCTGTCAGGTCGCCTCTCCTCGAGCCTAAGCGAGACCTACGGGAGACGTTCGGTCCCCATCCGTAGAGGAGACACCGTTCAGGTGCAACGTGGCGACTACTCTGAGATAACCGGGAAAGTCCTCAAGGTTGACTATGCGAGAGGCAGAATCAACATCGAAGGAGCAACGAGAGAAAAGGTAGACGGCAGACCTACCGTAGCGTGGATCCACCCTTCCAAGGTTGTTGTGACAAAGCTTGACCTCGGGGATAAACTAAGGGCTCGGTCACTGGAGCGAGGGAGGGCTACACCTCAGGCCGGAGAGCGGATCGCGGCGACGGGCGGTGGCCAGAGCAGGTAGGGGTTCAAAGATGGGGAAGACGACCTATTCGAAGAGATTGAAGAGAATGCCGGCGCCTCGCACCTGGCCTATCCCGCGCAGAGCCCACACTTGGGTGACGAGGCCTGTGCCAGGCCCGCACCCGGTCGGAGGCTGCCTACCACTTCTCGTAGTCCTAAGAGATATCCTGCACGTTGCGAGAATAGGCGAGGAGGCAGAGTACCTCGTCTCCGAGGGATTGATCCAGGTCGACGGCAGACGGATCGCGGAGAAGAGGTTTCCGTTGGGGCTCATGGACGTTCTTGCGATGCCGAAGAGCCAAGAGTATTATCGATTCCTCCCGGTGCCGCGAAGAGGCTTGGCGCCACACCGCATCGATCAGAGCGAAGCTTCCTTCAAGCTCAGGAAGATTGTGGGAAAGACGACTCTGAAGCACGGCAACGTCCAGTTGAACTTCCACGACGGCACGGCCTGGGTGGTCAACGTAGCAGATGCTCGGAAGCCTGTCGAAGACGTGTATAAGGTGGGAGACAGCCTGAGGTTCAACCTGAAGGGGGGCGAGGTGGTAGACCATATAGGGCTCAGCCCCGGAGCCTACGTTCTGATTACGGCCGGTCGGAATATGGGCCTCCATGGAAGCCTAGACTCGCTTAAGCAGGGCACGGCAACGAGTGAACCCGCAGCAACGGTCAGGGTCTCAGGCGGAGGCCACCTCCAGACGACCGTCATGAATCTCTTCCCTGTGGGTTCAGACAAGCCGCTGATCGCTCTACCAGTGGGGCGGTAGCAATGGAGACTGCTTCGACAGTTCCGCGTATCGAGAACCCGATGAGGAGACCCAGGGTTGAGAAAGTCGTCGTGAATATCTCCCTCGGTAAGTCGGGTGAGCCGCTTGAAAGGGCCATGAGGATCCTAACTCAACTAACTGGGTCTAGGCCATGTACCCGTCGTGCAAAGAAGACGATAAGGGACTTTGGCATCCGTGAAGGGGAACCTATTGCATGCATGGTCACCTTGAGACGTGGGAAGGGCGAGGAGTTTCTGAAGAAGGCGTTCGAAGCGGTAGGCGGCAGGGTCCCACTGAGAAGCTTTGACAACTATGGTAACCTCTCTTTCGGCATAAAGGAGCACCTCCAATTCCCGGGTACGAGGTACGACCCCGCGCTTGGGACGGTAGGCATGGATGTCTCTGTCAACGTGACGCGGCCTGGCATGCGGGTATCTCATCGTTGGAGAGCCGCCGAGATAGGCGCAAAGCACAGGCTGACAAGAGACGAGTCGATAGGCTTCCTGAAGGAGAGCTTCGGCATAGAGGTGGCAGCTGAATGAGCCAAGAAAAAGGGAACCAAAAGAAGCGGAGGAAGTTCGGGAAAGGAAGCAGGCCGTGCCGTAGGTGCGGCGCCTATGGCCCGGTAATCAGGCGATACGGCTTGAACCTGTGCCGCCAATGCTTCAGAGAGGTCGCGCCGAAGCTCGGGTTCACGAAGCTAAGCTGAGGTGCCAGCGATGGGAACCATCGACTCGCTCTCAAACGCGCTTTCAATAATGGCCAACAGTGAGGAAAGGAACAGGCGCGAATGCATAGTGTGGCCAGCCTCGAAGCTGGTAGGAAGAGTCTTGAGGGTAATGCAGCAGAATGGCTACATTGGAGAGTTCGAGTTCATCGAGGACGGCCGGACGGGCAAGTTCAGGATCCAGCTGCTTGGCCGGATCAACTGGTGCAAGGCGATCAGGCCTAGGTTCGCGGTTGGACACGAAGGCTTCGAACGGTTCGAGAAGCAGTATCTACCCTCGAGGGACATGGGCATCTTGATCGTTTCGACCTCAACGGGCGTGATCTCTCACAGAGAGGCTAGGGAGAAGGGGATCGGCGGTAGGCTACTGGCTGCTGTCACGTGAGGAGAGGCTTGTGGAAGCAAGGACCGTCAACATCCCAGAGGGTGTCAAGATAGCCCTAGGCCAAGGTAAGACCCTTTCTGTCACAGGGCCACTGGGAACAATCGAGGCAGATTTCTCCCATGCACGTGATATCTCGATCCGGATAGAGGGCAGTGCTCTCAGCGTAGAGGCTGAAGGACAGGAAAGACGGAGAAAGGTCGCCATAGTCGGGACGATCGCAGCTCACATCCGGAACATGGTAACCGGAGTCACGAAGGGCTTCACGTATAGGCTGAAGATCGTCTACGCACATTTTCCCATGTCAGTCAAGGCCCAACGGAACAGGGTTGTGATCGACAACTTCGCCGGTGAGAGGAGACCGAGGTCTGTCAGGATAGCGGGTGACGTTAGAGTTTCAGCGGACGCAGACGATGTTGTCGTGAGAGGAATAGACATCAGAGATGTCAGCCAGACCGCCGCGAACATCGAACAGGCGACGAAAGTCAAGAGCAAGGACCCCCGGGTGTTCCTAGACGGGATCTTTCTCTACGACAGGAGCGAGGGGATGTAGCGTGGCAAACCCGGGCGGCAAAACCACTCGTCCAGCTGACAGGACCAAACGGGATGAGCGAAAGTCAGCGGTTAAAGACACGCCTGACAGAGGCCCCCGACTGAGCGTGCGCGAATCGGTTCTGCTAAGAGTGAGGAGGCGAGTGGCGACGAGAAGGCCCACGTTCAGACGAGAGGAGAGTTGGCGATACACGAAGCTCGACGATAGTTGGAGAAGACCCAGAGGAGGGTCGAGCAAGATGAGGCTCTGCGCTAAGGGCTGGCCTGCCATCGTGAGAGCTGGATACCGCGGACCTAGAACTGTGAGAGGCCTGAACGCTCAAGGCTTCCGGGAGGTGCTGATCCATACGGAGAACGACCTTCAGAAGCTGGATCCGAAACGTGAAGCCGTGAGAATCGCCCACACTGTCGGGGCGAGAAGAAGAGCTAGCATAGTTGAGAAGGCGAAGAGCTTGCAGCTCACAGTCGTGAACCCTGGCGCCGCCGAGCGCAAAGCGGTCTCAGTGCCCGAAGAGAAGCAGGAGGCCTGACAGTAGAGGATGAAATCCGTGAAACAGTTTGGAGGCAAGCACCGATATGGCTGAGGTGACGCAGAGGCGACTGGCTGCGGAGATCCTTGGGATAGGCCGTAACAGGGTTTGGATGGACCCGCAGAGGCTAGAGGATATCCAGTTGGCGATAACCAAGCAGGAGATCAGAGGGCTGATCAGCGAGGGAGCTATCAGGAGGCTTCCTGAGATGGGCGTCAGCAGAGGGAGAGCGAGGCGGCTCCATGCAAAGAGGGCAAGGGGTGAAAGGAGAGGCGCGGGGAGGAGGAAAGGTGGACCCAAGGCGAGGGCTTCGGAGCAGCATTCATGGACGGCACTTATCAGGGCTCTTAGGGCTGAGCTGGCAACGCTAAGGAAAAAGAGGGTCTTAACTCCCAACGCGTATCGCAGCCTGTACGGTCTGTGCAAGGGTCATGTCTTCGACAGCGTAGGCGAGCTGAGGCGGCATATTGAGAGCCAAGGCCTGGCGAGGCGCAGGATCAGATGAGACAGTCAAGCAGAATGCCCCTCAAGAGAAGACGGGAGCAGAAGACAGACTACCGGGCGCGTAAGAGGCTTCTGCTCTCTGGCCTACCGAGGCTCGTCGTGAGAAACGCGGCGAAGAACACGTGGATCCAGGTCGTTAAAGCGCAGCCTAGAGGCGACAAGGTTATCGCCTCTGCGAGCACAAAGCTCTTGGCCAGAGAGTTCGGGTGGAAGGGCGGCCGAGGAAACACACCAGCCGCCTATCTTACAGGGCTCTCAGCAGGGATTGCAGCCGGACTCAAGGGCGTGAAAGAGGTTGTCCTTGACACGGGGCCAGCCCGGTTGGTCAAAGCGTCAAGAGCTTCTGCTGCGCTTAAGGGAGCCGTCGACGGGGGACTGCTTGTAGTCTACTCGGAGGAGGTTCTGCCTCCTGCAGGCAGGACAGAGGGAGAACACATCTCGAAGTATGCGGAGTCACTGCGGAGCGTGAGCCCCGAGCTGTATAGGCAACGGTTCTCAGCTTACCTCTCGAGAGGGATAGAGCCCATGAGCCTAACTGAACACTTCAAGGAAGTACGGGGGATGATAATTGGCCGCTTGGCAAAGACGTGATCGGAGGCGTCAACGGTTTCGGACCGAGCCAAAGGCTGAACCTTGGACGCCCAGAACGAGCCTTGGAAGGCTAGTGCAGGAGGGCAAGGTGGCGTCCATCGAGGATGTGTTCGCTCAAGGCTACAGAATAGCCGAGCCTGAGATCGTCGACCTGCTGCTCCCAAACCTGGAACGCGAGGTTTTGAACACTGGCCTGGTCCAGAAGCAGACGGATGCCGGTGAGAAGTCACGCTTCAGGGCTATTGTCGCCACAGGTGACAGGAACGGCTACGTAGGCGTTGGGTCTGGGAAGGCGAGCCAGTGGAGGAGTGCTGTCGAGAAGGCGTTCCTAGACGCGAAGTTGAAAGTGGGCCCAGTGAGGAGAGGATGCGGCTCCTGGGAGTGCACCTGCAACGAGCCCCACTCGCTGCCCTTTAGAGTTTCAGGAAAATGTGGAAGCGTCTCAGTAGATATCATACCTGGCCCGCGAGGCCTGGGGATCGTCGCAAGCGACATCGCCAAGACGCTGATAGAGCTAGCGGGCATTAGAGACTGCTGGACGCGAACAAAGGGGTCTACGAGGACGACAGCCTCGCTTATCTACGCTACCTTCGACGCCCTCAAGAACACGTACAAGGTCATGACCCCGCGGGACTGGGTCGGCTAGAAGCACCGAGGGAACCATGTAGGAAGCCAGCAGGGCGAAGGGAGGATGGTTCCATGTACGCAGCGGTGAGGATAAGAGGTTCGGTGAATGTTCGAGGAGACATGGAAGAGGCTCTTCATAGGATGCGCCTGGATCGGCCGAATAACTGCGTTCTCCTACTAGAGACCGAGACGTACCTTGGGATGCTTAGGAAGGTTAAAGACTTGATCGCCTACGGCCAAGTCGATGCTGCGACTGTGGCCTTGCTCCTCCGAAAGAGGGGGAGGCTCAAGGGTGGACAGAGACTTACCGACGAGAGAGTCAGTCAACTAGGCTACGGTTCACTCGAGGAGTTGGCTAAGGCGTTGGCTGACGGGAAGGTGGCGTTCAAAGATATCCCTGGCCTGAGCCCTGTTCTTCGGCTCACGCCGCCAAGCGGAGGGCACAAGGCCGTAAAGAGACATTACCCAGAGGGTAGCCTTGGGGACTGGGGTTCGAACATAAGCCAGCTCTTGACTCGAATGGCCTAGGCGGCTTATGAAGCAAGTCATTCTCAGGAGCAGCTTAGTTCGGCCAAGCCTGCCTGCGCCAGTATCTTGACGAATTCCTTCAGCTTCTCACCTTCGTACCACGCGTTTGTCCAATCGGTTTCTGTTGCCTTGGCCTTTGCTGACATCTCAGCCTCGGTTCTTATCTCAAAGAGAGGAGGCCTCGAAGACCTTTGCTTTCTAAGCCAGTCGAGGTCAATGGTCTTGTAGACGATCCCCTCATCGGAGCCACCTGCCGTCATGTCCATCTCGAGGCCGCCGAGCCGCGGCCCCGCGATGAGGCTACCAGGCATGGTCCTGCCCGCTTCCCCGGCCACGGCAACGTAGTTGCAATTCTCCATAGCTCTCACTCGCGCGAAGAGCATCGTCGAGAGGAAGTGGGGCAGAGGCATCCTCGAAGGGACGTAGACTATCTCGGCGCCAAGCATCGAGAGCTCCTTCATGAATGAGGCGACCCAAAGGTCTATGCATTGGGCCACCCCAACCGTGCATTTCTCTCCCTTAAAGACCAAGGGGCCTTGTCCCAGCCTGAGCTTATGTCCGGCGGAGGCCGCCAGTACGGGTTCCCAGGCGGCGTATGGGCGGCACTTATGATAGACCGTTCCGAGGTTGCCTGTCGAATCGACGATAACGACCGAGTTGTACACCCCTTGACTCGTCCCTTCGGTCGGCGTGAACGCGTTTACCCCAAGGACGACGTGCTTCTCTCTAGCGTAGCCCTTGACCGCCTCAAACTCAGCCGAGCCGCCATGCAGATCCATAGCGTAGCCAGACCCCAAGAAGAACTCGGGGAAGAACACACATTCAGCTCCCGTTCTCACGGCCTGGTCACACATGCTCAGTTGTCTGTCAAGTCTCTGGGCAGGTTTCATCTCATGTGGGAGAATCGGCTGAAGTACGGCTATACGGACCGTGGCCATTGGAAATCGCATCTTCAAGGACGATCCGCCTCGATATAAGCAATGGACCGTCAGACCCTTTCCTCTAGGTGTTGAAGCCGCCGCACACCATGATAGAGCTGGGTACGAGCCCCTCCCATAGACGGGCAGGCAGGGGAATCAGACATAGATCGGCCGCATCGTGAACTTGGCGAGTCCCCTGGCCGCTAGGGCTGAGCCACATAGTTGAGAGTCTCCTAGGGCCCCTGGTTAGAACGGAAACATTAAACTATCTGCATGTCGATCCAGCCAGGGAGCTTTGAGGGAAACGTAGGATGTCTAGAGAGCGAGAACTGGTACCCAAGCCTAGGAGCAGATTTCTGCGCGTCAAGTGTACATCCTGCGGCAATGAGCAGATCATCTTCGACCGAGCCGCGTCTGCCGTCCAATGTCGCATATGCGGCGATGTTCTCGCCGAGCCGAGGGGCGGGAGAGCCCAAGTAAGGGGCGAGATCGTCTCAGTGCTCGAGTAGTTCGAGGAGCTGTGGGTGATGGCAGCGGAGACAGTAGATTGGCCTGAGGCCGGCGAACTCGTGATCGCAACGGTTACGAGGATCATACCTCATGGAGCCTACGTAAGCCTAGACGACTACGGGCGCAGAGAGGGTTTCCTGCACGTATCTGAAGTCTCCACCACCTGGGTTAGAAATCTACGAGATTTCGTCAAAGAGGGAAGGAAGCTCGTCTTGAAGGTCCTGAGAGTGGACAGAGAGCGGGGACATGTAGACCTATCCTTGAAGCGAGTCAGCGACCGAGAGAGGCGGGAGGAACTCCTAGACTGGAAGCGTAGGATAAAGGGCCAAACGATGCTTGAGCTCGTAGCCCAGAGGCTCAGCCTCCCTATGGAGAAAGCACGACCAGAGGTCGGGGCTCTGCTTGAGCAAGAGTTCGGCGGCGTCTACGAAGCCTTCGAAAGGGCCAGAGAGCGCGGCATGGCAGCGTTCGAGAAGAGCTCGGTCAGTGAGGATGTGGCGAAGGCAATCCACTCCGTAGCGATGGAGAAAGTGAAGCCGCCTACGGTAACGATCAG
>CAYRUY010000019.1:0-16874 GCA_964427455.1 uncultured Candidatus Bathyarchaeia archaeon
CTCTGGTCACCGCAACCATGGTCTCGGTTGAGAGGATGTCGACCCACCGCGGGAGGCCCTTCATGGCAGGCTTCTCATCCCTGCCCTCTGTTATATATCTGGTAACAGTTCCTAGAGGGAGAGGGCTTCGGGGAGTTCAGGTTACAAGGCCGAAGGCATCTGGTTGGCGCGTCTAGGCGTTCTTACCCCGCTCTCTGCCTTGACGCAGGACCTGCTACGCTCTCCCCTGTGACGGCCGGGGTGGGGCCTTGCGGTCTACGTGATGAACTCGTTGATCAGCATTTTCCCCTCGTCTCGCTGTTAAGAGGAACCTGATCATCATGTTCCCTCGCATAACGCTTATCAACATCGGATGATGTGCGTGACGCCTACGGAGTAGGGAACCGCCGTGAAAATAACGGATCTGAAGTGCACTGTCGTTGAGGGGTTTCCCGTAGTTCGCGTGGACACCGATGAAGGGATCAGTGGGCTTGGGCAGCTGGAGTCGGGGAGGAGCTACAATAGGCCCCAGGTTCTGTTCTACAAGCCCCTCGTACTCGGCATGGACCCGACGAATGTGGAGCGAGTGATGCTGAAGATCCGTCGGCTCGGAGGGTTCAAACCGTGGGGGAGCGCCGTAAGCGCCATCGAGATAGCGCTATGGGACATAGCTGGCAAGGCCTTAGGCGCACCGGTCTACAAGCTTCTCGGTGGCAAGGTCCGAGATCGCGTACGTGTGTACAACAGCTACGCGGGACCGGGGCCGAGGGGAACCAGGCCTGAGGATTACGCTGAGAGCGCCCGTGCGAAGAAGAACCTGCCTGAGAGGTTCTCCATCTTCAAGTTCTTCATGAGTAGGCTTTACGAGGCTGTTCCCGGGTACTTCTACGGAGAGGCGGAGAAGGGGTTCATCTACCCGAACAGAGGACACCTCACCGAGTCAGGCTTGAAGCACGCTGTAAGCTGCATCGAGGCCGTCAAGGAAGTCCTGGGCGGAGAGCTTGGACTTGCCGTGGACTTTGGGACAGGGCTCTCCATACAGTCAGCCCTTCAGCTGGCGAGGGCAGTGGAGCCGCTGAACCTTATGTGGCTGGAAGACATCATCACGGGAGACTACACGCCGTACACGGCCGTCGAGGCGTACCGCCTTGTCTCATCGAGCACGACGACGCCGATCCATACCGGTGAACAGATCTACCTGCGGCAGGGCTTCAAGGACCTGATAGAGAGGAATGCCGTGGACATCGTAGGGCCAGATCCCTGCGACGTGGGCGGGATCGCGGAGCTCAAGTGGATCGCAGAGTTCGCAGACCTCTACGGGGTTCTCACCGCGCCCCATGGCGTCGGAGACGGAGCAATAGGCACCGCAGCGCTCGTCCAAGTGTCCGCAACAATGCCTAAGAACTACATCGCCCTCGAGATGCCAGCCATACCACCAGTTTGGCGCGAGCTCGTCGAGGGCCTCCCCGACCCTCTTATCAAGGATGGCTTCATCGAGGTACCCGACAGACCCGGACTGGGCATAGAGCTGAACGAGAAGGCCGTGAGGAAGCATCTCCCTGAAGGAGACGACTTCTTCGACTGACGCCTCTCTGTCAAGGTTGTACGCGGTATAGCCTCGCTATGCGCTTGTGGCGAGGTGCGATGGCAAGTGGCATAGGATGGCCCGGCTCAATCGCGCCAGTCACGGTTGTTTCAGATGGGCTTGGCTAGTGTGCATCATGGAGCGTGCGAAGAGGCCTGCCGACTGGTCATCAAGAGAAGGGGGGATGGCGCGAAGGTAGGCTTCGCCTTCCGCTACTTCGACAGTAAGACGCTTCTACCCACGCCTCGTCTGGGAAGAGCATGCGCCGCTCATCCAGGTGCTCTACCCGAGCAACGAGGCCCCTGTAGTCCTGACGACCGGCGAATACGACTGGGGAGGGTCCCCCCTTCTTCAAAAAGAAGGATTGAGCACGGATGGCGCTGAAAAGCTCATCGAGATTGCCATGAGAGGCTGTATCGGTTCGCCGCCAAATCTAGGGAGGGACATGTGATAGCGGTTCCTACGCTCATACGGTCTTCTCGTTACTGGATGTCCCGCATCCTGCAGCTGCCAAAGCAGAAGAGTAGATATGAGGGACAGCGTGGAACATCGGTTGGGGTTGAACTTGTACGGCGATGGCGGGCTGAAGCCATGTGGTGGAGACGGACGTTGATAGCCTTGCTCCTGATAGGCGCCCTGGTCTTCATCCTAGTCTGCTGGCTGATTGCCCTACCTCGTATCCAGATCGTCGTGGGAGAAGGCCTTGAGGTCATCCGCTGTCTTGAGGTAACCCTGCTCCATACCCCTTGGAAGAGATAGGAACGGCCCTAATAATGCATCGCATTTGGCTGGTCTCCACTATCTGACTGACTGAGCCCGATGGAAGGCAGCATGGCCTTACAGTTGGTGCTGACTTCTGCGGATTGTACGTGAGAGGACCTGCTATGCTTTTCTCTGTCTTCACCTCAATCTGGGAGAGCGCCGTGAGCCAGTCCCCAACTCGGGTCGTCTGTCCCAGGTGCGGTCGGTCCCATTCGATCCACGAGTACAGGGAGAGACGGTTCTGTCGGGCGTGTGGAACCTTCCTTTCCCTTCGCGCCCAGCCTGGGGCCACCTCGGAGTCTCTTAGTGCGAGATCTGAGGCTCCGGCTGAGGTGGGAGGCTCGACTTTCCCCTACGTGCCCTACCCGCAGCAAGTGGCGTTCATGAAGGATGTCTCCGAGGTCGTCGGCGCCGGGCACATCCTGATAGCTGAGGCCTGCAACGGCTTCGGGAAGACCGTATGCGCCCTCTCAAGCGTTCTGGCGCTCGGGCGCAGGATCATCTACGCTACCCGCACACATGAGCAGGCCCGCCAGGTGCTTCACGAGGTCGAAGCCATGAAGCGGAAGGCGGGCAGGTCTTTCTCTGCGGTGAGCCTCGCCAGCCGGAAGCACCTCTGCATGCACGAGGGATGCCGCAACCTATCACTCATGGAATCTTCGGAGGCGTGTAGGCTGATGAGGGAGAAGGGCCTATGCCCGTACCGGTCGGAGATAGGCAGTCTGCCTCGGTCGTTGCCGAACGTCCTCTCTATCCGGGAGCTGCTAAGCCAAGGGAGGGCTATGGAGTTGTGCCCTTACTTCTTGGCTAGGAAGGCTGCTGAAACGTCCACGGTGACAGTGACGCCGTACCAATACGTCTTCAACAAGGCGATCAGGGCGAAGGCGAACCTGAAGCTCCAAGGAAAAGCCCTGATCTTCGACGAGGCGCATAACGCGGACAAGATCGGCTTGGACGCGTTGAGCGATACGCTCTCGGAGAGAGGGCTGAATAACGCGAGGAATGAGCTGGAACTAGTCGAAGCCCGAGGCGACTTCATACACGAACTCAAAGCCTACCTAGACAACCACATCTCAGAGGACGCCACAACGAAACCGGGCCCGGAGCTGAAGGCCGACCTCAAGAGGGTTCTGAACACCGAGGGACTCTCCTCCTTTGCCGAGTCTCTCTCAGCGATCGCGGAAGAGGTGAGGGCGCTCAGGCTTGAGCGGGGCGAGGTGCCCGCCTCCTACCTGGCTGGGCTGGCCGCCTTCCTCTCCTTGGTCGGTTCAAGTCCAAGCGACTGCTACGTAGCGGTCTACAGGAGGTCGTCTCGGGGCTTCGCTCTGCTCGAGTACAGGTGCCTCGACCCGAGCCTCGCGATCGAGCCCGTCGTCAAGGAGGCTTCAGGAACCCTGATCATGTCGGGTACGCTCTCACCGATTGACCTCTTCGCGGAGGTCATCGGGTTGCCGGAGGCGGAGAAGCGGAGCTACTCGGCCATCGCAAGGCCTGAGAACGTACGCCTCCTCGTGGACACAAGCGTGACGAGCAGGTTCCGCGAGAGGAGCGACGAGATGACGATAAGCTACGGGAGACGGATCGCTGACGTAGCGAGAAAGATACCTAATGGTGTGCTGGTTTTCTTCACGCAGAGAGCCCTCATGCTGAAGGCCGTGAGCCTCTGGCGTAAGGCAGGCATCTTGGAGGGGCCTGCTGAGAGGCCTCTGCTCACTGGTAAACCCGTCTTCATAGAGGGTGAGACCGCCGCCGAGAACAGGGAGGTCGTCGAGCAGTATAAGGAGGCGGCCCGCAGTGAGGATGGAGCGGTTCTCCTCGCAGTCTTCAGGGGCCGGAACGCGGAGGGCTCCAACTTCCCGGACGAGGAGGCGAGGGGCATCTTTCTGGTCGGCATCCCCTACGCTGACTACCGTGACCCCGTCGTAAAGGCTCAGATAGGTTACTTCGACCGGAAGCAGGCGGGCTTCGGGCGGCGCTGGTACGTTATGGACGCGTTCAGGGCTGCGAACCAGGCGATAGGCCGGGGCATCCGCCACCGCGAGGACTGGTGTAACTTCATACTCATGGATGAACGGTACGGACCCTACATTAACCTCATCGCGGAATGGGCGAGAGCAAACGGGGTCAAGCCCATCCTGCCTAGACTTCCACTCGCCTCAGATAGGACGTGAACGCTTTAACCGGTTAGACGTGAAGCGTTGTCTATGCCTCCCGCAGCGGTCAGGACGATCGAGGACCTCCTCTTCTGGCAGTACGCCAAGATCATTGCTAAGGTCATCAGGGACGGCGAGAGGCTTGGGCACATCTGGATGCCCGGCCACGACTCCACCACAGCCCTGAGCTACAACAAGCCAGACCGAGGACCCGACTGCTGGGGTAACCACTACCCCTGTTCCTAGCGTTTTCTGCTCGCTGCTTCAGCAGCGGCTCTCGCCACCTCCAATGGGGGAGGCAGCTCATCGGGGATAGGCGATCTGTAGAGTCTGCCCTTGATCCTCTCCGTGAACTCGCTGCGCGCCTTCTCCAGTAGCTCCGGCTTCGTCAGTAGGTCGAGTGTAGCCCCGGCGATGGTCTTCGCTGCGAAGATGAGTGACTTATGGCCGATGCTCATGCCGCTGCAAGCCGTTGCGTGCCAGGAATGGCCGGGGGCCCCTAGCACAAACGTTGCGGTGCTGAACTCTATCGTGGGCGTCTTCCAGCTTACATCGGCGACGTCCGTGGAGCCGCCCATAACCTTTCCTTCGTCCCATGGCTCGATGACCGTCTGGACGAGGTTAACGTCCATGTACTGCTCCCAGTTAGGGAGCTCGCTTTTCCTCAGCGAGTCCCTCTTCTGCTCGGGTGGGACGGTCTCAGCTATCCTCCTCGCGAATGCCATCTCCTCCGCCGTGTACTCTGGGACGCCTATGTCCCGCATGTTTGTAACAACCAGGCTGCTGAGGGCCCTGTTAGGCATGAGGTTGTAGCAGCCGCCGATGAACTCGACCTTATGCGTGGTCCCGGCCATGAGGTCTGCGCCGTCCGCGATCCTCAGCACCCAGTCGTAGATCCGCTCTACCTGATCCCGCTCGGGGGCGCGGACGTAGAACCAGCTCCGCGCGTAATCTGGGACGACGTTCGGCTGGCCGCCACCTGCCTCGATAACGTAGTGTATCCGCGCCTTCTCGGTGAGATGCTCCCGCATGTAGTTGACACCAACGTTCATAAGCTCCACAGCATCGAGGGCGCTCCGCCCCTGCTCTGGGGAACCACCGGCATGAGCCGACCTACCATGGAAGTGGAACTTGACGGAGTTGAGGGCGTTGCTGCTCGCAAGCCTAGCCGTGTTCAACTGGCCCGGATGGTGGCTTAGACAGGCGTCAACGCCGTCGAAGAGGCTGGAGCGGACCATGAAGACCTTGCCGTCGTAGTTCTCTTCCGCTGGGCAACCGTAGAACCTGACGGTGCCCCTCAAGCCCTCCGACTCCATAACCGCCTTGGCCGCGATGGCCCCCGCCATACCTGATGAGCCATGGATGTTGTGGCCACACCCATGACCGGGGGCTCCCTCCTCCAATGGTTCCCTCCATGGGACCGGTCTCTGCGACAGCCCGGGGAGCGCGTCGTACTCGCCTAGGATGCCTATGACGGGGGGTCCGTTCCCCCACGTAGCTGCGAAGGCCGTAGGCATTCCCGCGATGGCTCGGTCCACTCTGAAGCCTTCACGCTCCAGCTCGTCGGAGAGCATCTTCGCTGACCGGTACTCGACGAGGCCAAGCTCGGCATAACCCCAGAGAGCCTCACTGGTCTCGACGATACGATCTTTATTGTCCTCTATCCAAGCCCAAGCCCTATGTTTCACCACTCCCGCCACCTCCTTTATCCACACAGAGCGGAGTCCACATCTGCTCGCTGTGGAGCTTAAGCTTGATCCACTTCTACTCCGTACCCCTTCGTGGACATGCTCTGCTAGTGTTCAAGAGTTCGCCTATAGCTCTCGCTTGCGTTAGCCCGTCGCCCGGTTACTCAACGTCCTGTGGGCGGAAAGCAGGGCTAACGACCGACCGTTGAACGGTTTCTTCGAGCCCCTCGTGTTAAGGCTCGGATATCCGCGAAGACCGGGAGGAAGAGGATTCCCAGGTATGAGACGGTTGGGATGATGAGTTCGCGGGGGAGACGCCAGATGAAGGCGTTGAAGAGGAGGGCTCCAAGCGGTACGACCGCGAGGAGGTTGGAGGGGTCCCGCCTGAGAAGGTTCATCAACTCCCTCGTCTTTGCCATCAGCGTTAGGGAGAGGAGGAATCCCATCCATTCTGCGGCTATCGCGACTGAGCCTCCCATCGGCGCTAAGGGGAAGCTGTAGCGGGTTGAGGTTATTGGCCAGAGGAGTTGGGCGCCCATCTGGTCTAGGGCGTCGATGAGGCTGTGCTGGGCTATCGCGGCGAAGTATGGCGCAACCCTTGAACCCCAGATCATGAACCCGACCGTGAATGCTGTCGCGGTAAGCAGTAGGGAGTGGGTCGGCCCCCTATGAGCTACGTGCATGACCAGGTCGAGGTCCGGGAGGACGGCGGCTAGCAGGAGCGCGACCGCTTTGGCTTCGATGCGTAAGGCTCGGGACGACGCTTTGCCAGCTATATAGCCCCAAGCTAGGTGGCCGACCGCGTACAATGGAAACAGCTTCCCTCAGAAGCAGCCTGGAGGAGAACGGTCGGGTCCAGGTCAGCGGGCCGCGGGTTGTGAGGCCTTGCGCCTTGTTGCCGAAGCACCGAGGTTGCTTGCTGGGAGCTGGCACGGCCTTCAGGTCGCGTGTGTTATCTCTCTGCTAGGATCGGCGCGGAGGCTGCTTTCACGATGGACTGCATGTTCAACGCCTGTGCTCCAGGCCTATGAAGGCTGAGTTGGATGTTGTGAAGACAGCTTGGAAGGGAATGGTCAGGGCGGCAAGCCTCACCAGCGCGACTATGCCAGGCCTGTTCAGGAGCTGGGCTACGAGGGTTTCCAACAGGTTCTTCTCGGCGTGTTCCCTTAAGAGGTTCTCAAGGTTCTGCAGCTATGAGGTTTTCAAGCTTGTGGATGAGTTGCTTCACGGCTTCAATGTGATCCTTCACGGCTTCGGGGGTCATGGAGGCCTCGTAGAAGTTCTGGTGGAGCGTGTTGGCGAGGCCGAAGAGCCTTGTTACTTCAGGGTCCTTGAGTTCATCTCTCAGCTTGGTTACGAATACCCACAGGTCGCCATGGGTTCTGAGTTCTAAGCCCCTGCTGGCCGCAACCGTCTTGATCATCTCGGCGGTTGCGCCCCAGAACTTCTCGCTGGCTTGTATGTAGTCGCCCTTCGCCAGGAGGGCTTCTCCCTCACTGAGGTGCTTACGGTTCAGCCCCAGGTAGTGCTTTGCCGTATCTTCAACCATCCCGACCAGCTAGACTCATGAGGGTCGTGTTCGTCGCACCGTCTTAGTGCTATGGCCATGGCCTTCGTTTCCGTCGGCTCGCACGGACGTGAATGTCTTGTTGACAGTTCTTGAGTTGTTGTCGACGGTAATTGTGGTACGATGCTCTTCGCCTTCACAAACTCCTCCACCGATCTTGATAGCTTGCCCACCCAAGCCGCTAAGGGCCTTCAGCTCCTCCAGAAGCTCATCGAGGAACAGAGGAAGCTGTCTCAAACCTAAAGGGTGAAAGTCAGCAACATCTCGATATTACTGCTGGGGGACTTAGGTCCATGAGGCGCGTTCTCGGCCGTCGTACGCTGTCGGATTTGATTCCGAACTACGAACTCACACAAGCTGATGGAGCTTGTCAGGCTTAAGGAGGAGTCCTTGAGACTTGGCCTGCGGACTGATCTGCGGAAAGATACGAAGGAGCCACTGTCGAGAATGGTCCAGAAGGCCTTCGCGCGAGTCAAGGAAGATCCAAGATACAGGGTCCTGATGCATCCACGTCTTAGACTGCTAATAGACGAGCGATCGGTGGACGAAGCACTAGAACAGCTCTTGATGGAGCATGCGAAGGCTCTAGAGTAGAGGCCAGGACCGCCAGAACTAGGGGAAGCGGTAAGTCCAGTGTCCTCAGGCTGAGGATTTTGCCCGATTCAACGTCTTCAACTCTCACGAAGGTCACCACCCCTCACCGGCACTTTCACCACCGCCCGCCACTCTCAGCAGTGTCACCGGTAGGCGAAGGCTCTTTCTGGCCATGGGCTTGCTCCCAGGTTCGAACCTCGTTCCCGGGTTCATCCGCTCTCCCCTTTGGGTGTTCGGAATCCTTCAACGAACCGCAACCAGATTGCGTCCACCGTTGGTGACGCTGGTGAGGATGTTGGTGACCTTGGTGACGACGTTGGGAACCAGGCTTCCCGTCCCAACTCTTCTTCTGTCGCTGCGGTTTCCCTGAGGAGGGCGGCTGTCGCGAAGGCGACTGTAAGCCCAAGGAGGCTTAGTGTGACGGGCGTTACGCGTATCCCCCAGGGCGTATAGTTCAGCAGTAGCCCAGCTATGGGGACGAGGGCTAGGCTCATGCCTACGCTTAAGGCGGCTCGTTCGATACCGTCCAGCTCCTTCTCACCGGTTGGCACAGGAACCCTTGTCGGGAAGAGGGCTTTGATGAAGCTGTATCCTGGCAGCCAGAGGACGAAGATGGAGCCTAGCGTGTACCGAGCGTAGACGAGCAGGTAGAGGCCCTCCGGGACCGTGAATACGGCGAGGGTTGTGGCCGCCGCCAGGCCTATCGTAAGCCAGTACCAGAGCCCCCTCGAGGACCGCAGGTAACCTGACAGCGTGGCGGGCTGGACGTTAGGGTCCTCCTCTAGCCTCAGGCTGCCGTAGGTCTGGAGGGCCAAGATCTGCTTGACCGCCTCCCTTTCAGTGAGGCGGTTCAACCCTACAGGGAGGTGACGAACTGGTTGATCAAGATGGTTAACGACGAAGCGTATCGGAAGAAGGAGAAGGTGGTGGAAGCCCTCACACGCCCCGCCTCAGACGGCTGAAGCGTAGAGGGGCCCCGAACGCTTCGAAACGCTATGGCTACCTCCTGACGAGTATCCGCTGGGAAGGCAGCACGCTGACGAACTGCCAGCCCTCCTTAAGGTAACTCTCCAGCTCCGCCTCTCCGACGATCATCTGGGGGTCTTTTTCGCCTTCTCTTATCTTCCGTATCTCGTTCTCGAATAGCTCTATTGCCTCGTCACGCGTGAACTCCCGCCCTGCCTCCCTCTCCCTCGCAACCTTTACTTCCAACAGGTCTATGCCTAAGAGGCTCCTTGCGATGCTCTTCAAAGCCTCTATCTTCGCCTCCTTCACCACCGCTAACTGCTCTATGGGCTGCGCCGTCGTACCTAGGAAAGGCTCACACCGCTTGTAGGCCTCTCGCATATCTTCAACCATCTCAGGCGGAAGCCTACCCTTATGTGTACTATACCTGGCTTCGGTGTCTCCCCTATGACCAGCGATGAACTGGAGGTACGGGTGGCTGATCTTGCCCTTAGACTCGGCAATGGTCAGCTGGGTTTCAGCGTAGGCCCTCAACACGTATGGGCGTTTGCTTACACCAGCCTTCCTCACTGCCTGCCTAATAAGATGGGATATCTTCCTTGTCAGCATGAACCTCTTTGTTGCCGCCTCCATCCTCTCATGAGTGATGAGGGGGCTCTCAGGCGTCAGCTTCTCGCCCCTTCTGAGGCGTTCCTCAAGGTACTCCCTCAGATAGGTGCATCCTTCCTGGCCTAGGAAGGTGAAGTATTTCTGTCGGCCCTTGCTGACGGTCGGGCGAACGATTAACATGGTCGGTACTTTGTCGAAGACCACCTTTCTGTCTTCAAGTCGAAGCTCAGGCAGATCGTTGAGCGTCAAGCCATCGCTTCCATCGTGGTTCCCGATCGTTTCGGGTCTGAGGTCTGCGAAGGCGATGAGCGCCTCAGCTGCCCTGACCCTCGGCTGAGATGCTCTGAATATTCTTAACAGCTCCTCCTGTGAGGGAACCTGCTCATCCTCTATAGTCGGCGTAGCATTCGGGTTACTGACCTTGATCCTCCTCGTCAGGACCACATCATTATACCTCAACCAGGACCTCGCACCCTTCAGGAGACCGACTATGTACCCCGGCGACTTCC
Organism: uncultured Candidatus Bathyarchaeia archaeon; assembly: GCA_964427455.1. Classification (GTDB taxonomy): domain Archaea; phylum Thermoproteota; class CALKCG01; order B24; family JAWCPE01; genus JAWCPE01. The sequence continues at coordinate 10,413 of CAYRUY010000019.1, forward strand.
GTTCTGCTTCCAGCCTTGTGACCATATCCTCTAAGGAGTCCTGAAACCCCCTGATGTCCCTCCTCCCCATCTCCAACAGCCCCTGCGGGTCCGTCCCCAGCATCTGGCAGACCTTGCCCAGCCTCTTCATGGCCACCTCCGCGGTCTGGGAGCTGCCGCGGGCTACGCTCGTCAGCCAACGCCTCACGCCAGGGTCAGCCAGGAAGGGGGCGTACTTCGTCACGCCTTTCTGCGGCATGGTACAAGCTGTGTTGGCAGTGGGTGGTAAAGGTATCCACACTTAATTGAGAGCGGACCCGTGGGGATTTGAACCCCAGATTTCCGGCTCCGCAGGCTTCCGCCCGTTGGCTTTTTGGTCAGCGTCCTGTCCGGGCTAGACTACGGGTCCGCGTAAAGAACGTCTAGCGGGGATAAAAGCTTGCCTTTCACGCTAGTAGCTGCTAGCCGATCTGGCCGTTTGCTGAAGAGCCCTCTCCAAGGCCTCTACCACGCTCTCTCTTCCCATTGCTATGATGTAGGGTCCCAGCCTTGGTCCCTGCGATGCGCCGAGCAGTATCCTATAGAGGGTCTGGAAAAACCTCGGAGGGTCGATCTCGTTTCGTCGCGCAACATCGAAGATGGCTGTTTGAACATCCTCTTCAACATGTTCGACGTTAAGCCTCTCGATGAACTGCTTGATGGCTGTAGCCTCCTTCTGGCTGAGGCTTACAGTGGTCTCCCCTATCTCCTTGAAGTCCATGACCCAGTTGAGGGCGTACTGAGCCCTAGTATTGAGTTCAGCGGGAGGCTCACCTTTCAGGTATGAGTACCTCCTCAGCTTGGAGGCGACGTAGCCTTGACGGTCACTCGGAGGAGCGACCTTCACCAGGTAGGTTAGGAGGTTGTAGGGTACGTGGACTGAGGGCTGGCTTGGCGGCTTGAGGTTCCAGCAGTACTCATAGAGGCCACGGAGCTTCTGCTCCTCCCTCCTGTCCGCCAAGACCTTTCTTCTGAAGTAGATGTCCTCTAGGGAGTCGCATTCGTCCATGTACCTTGGTATATCTACCACAGAGAGTCGTCGAGTTCCGCTAAAGCGTTTCAGTGTCAGTAGCTTTAGCGAGACGGGGGAGCCGTACCTGAACCAGACCTGGGGGGTGAACACGTTCCCCGCTGACTTCGAGATCTTTCGACCTTTCCTGTCGAGGAACATCTCGTATCTGGCATGTAGGGGGGGCTCGTAGCCCAGCACTTCGCGGCAGATTCTGTCGTTCACCCTAACCGAGTCTGCAATGTCCTTCCCGTACTCTTCGAACCTGATATCGAGGGCAGCCCATCGGGCGGCAAACTCGACCTTCCAGCTCAGCTTTCCGTCACCCTTGGTGTAGTCCACCTCACCCTTATGGCCGCATCCAGGCAACCATCGGCCTTTCAGCTCGATTCCGTCGCAGGCATAGAGGACCCGGTGCTCCTCAGGCACGAACTGGTAAGCTCTCGTCGTTAGGCGGCCGCAGCTCTGGCAGACAGCGAAGTAGGGGAGCACCTCGGTGTACTTCTCCTGCCCGACTTCCTCGTTGATGATCTCGCCGACCCGCCGAGCGTTCCTGAGGAGGACATCGATCTGGTTGTTGAGGAGGCCGCTCCTGTAGACCTCGCGCCCCGACATATGCCGATACTCCACGCCGCACGCGTCTAAGGCTTCCAATAGGAGCGAGCTCATATGCTCACCGAAGCTCGGGTGGCATCTGAACGGGTCAGGGATCGAGGTCACCGGATAGCCTAAGTGCTTCGACAGCGACTGCTCAAAGCCCCTCGGCACCTTCCTTAACGCGTCCAAGTCGTCTGAGAACGCGACCAGTTCGGAGTTGAAGCCCTGATCTCTCAGGGCAAGGCTTACCGCGTAAGACCTAGTCGCGTCTGCTAGGCTCCCGACATGAGGCAGCCCTGATGCTCCCAGGCCGCTCTCGACCGTGATGAGCTCGACGCTACGGCCCAGGCTCCGCTCGTGTCTGACTATGTCCGCAGCCATCTTGTCATACCAGGTGCCGCGTCCAACCATGCCGCTTGCCATGCCAGACCTCGTCCATTCAGCCATCCAGAGGCGATCAGAGCCCTATTAAGGGTTTGACGCCCCTCTTCGCACCTCAGAAAAAGATACGCGCTTTTCGAGTGTCATTCCTCGCCTGACGCAACGTTCCGTCAGAGATGAGACCACGTGAGACGGTGGCTTGGGGAAAGCGCCGGGAGGCGAACTGGGTCTCTTGGGCGCCTCCGTCACCTGTCATCGTGCGGCCAAGGACTCACTTGACGATGGGCATCCCGCGGGTCCCTTGACCTACAACCCCGCTGACCGCTACGGCTGGAGATGGTCCTTCAAGAGTTGGACGTAGTACTGGTAGTTCTCGAAGGGCACATCCGAGGGGACCGCGTGATCCACGCTTGGTATGTAACCCCCCTGCTTCGTCAGGGGTAGCTTGGCCTCAACCTCAGATCTGATCGCATCCTTGCCCCTGGCCAGAGCCGTCTTGTCGATGTTTCCGATCAGCCTAAGCCTCCGCCCGTAGGTCTTCCTCAACACTCGGGCGTCCATGCCCGCTTGAGCCTCGAGGGGATAGATGCAGTTCACCCCGGCCTCTAGGAACAGCGCGGTGAGGGCGTCGTGGTTTCCATCGGTGTCCACCATGATCGTCTCAACGCCTTCGTCTGCGAGGTAGCGTGTAACCTTCTTGTAGCGGCGGAGGAGGAACTCCTTGAAGAGAGAGGGCGAGATCAACGGTCCGGTTCTGTAGGACATGTCCTCCCATATGTTGGCGTAGTCCAGCCTGACCGCTTCGACAACCTGCCGGCTTGTCTCGATGACGAAGTCAGCCCAGAACTCTAGGATGTCTGACACAAGCCGTGGGTCCTTATAGAAAGCGACCAAGAGACGCTCCAAGCCCATAAGGTTCCTTGCCTCACCGAAGAAACCTGGGAAGCCTATCCCCAAGGGGTGCTCGACGACCCGGTAGAAGTCGATCACGTCCCCGCTCCAGTTCTTGGGGAGCCTCCTCGGGTCGTCAGGGTTGAACCTCCTCTTCGATTTCTCCCAATCTGCCCTATCCTTCACCGGGAAGTCTACGAAGCCTGGCATCGAGACACCGGCCTTGAGCACCCTCTTGGTTATCCCCGACTCGTCAACCTCAATCCTATACCGTGAATCCTCGCTGAGCGTGCGTTGAACGAAGCGCGGGATCGGCGCGAAGTCTACCGCCACCTCGCCGACGCATGACTCGGCCCTGAAGGGTCCGCCTACCGGGTCAAAGCCGAAGTAGTCGTAGACCGTAGGCGGGTTTCCAAGCCCGATGGGAAGGCTGTACGAGTGCACTCCGACGTTTGTAGGCAGCCCTTCGCGATACCACCTGTAGATGGTTTCAGGCCAGAACCCGATGAACTCGCAGAACGGGGGCCTGTCAACCTTCTCAAAGCGCATCGTCTTGCGAAATCTCTCTCGCGCATCCACAGTCTGGTCCCATGTAAGGTCTGGGACCAGCACGGATATCTGAGTTTCGGCCCTCTCTACCGTGATTCTGACCTGTGAGGAGGCGGCATTAGGCCGCGCTGTCAGTCGTGGCTGGTCGTCTTCATCGAAGGTGCTCCGCTACCACCTGGCCGAACGCTTTGGAAGACCAGCCTGGCGTAGTAGCGGGCGGTCTCCCGGCGATGATCTCTCCATTGACCTCTACTGGAGGCCCAGAGGCAAAGTCCCCTGAGAAGAGGCCGGCGTTCGCGAGACAATGCCTGGCGCGACCGATGGCGCCGACGATCCTTCCCTTTTCCTGAGCCTCTTTTAGGAGGGACAGGAGTTCAGCGTTATGCCACAGGTGTTCACGGCAGCCCGACCCGCCTACAACGATCACCGCGTCGTAGTCCTCTGCATGAGCTTCTTCTAGGGAGATGTCCGCATGGACGATCGTGCCCGCTGAACCCCTGCAGGCACCCCTAGAGATGCTACAGGTTACCACTTCAACGCCTTCTCCGTCAAGCACGGCTTTTGGTTGGAGGAACTCGTGGTCTGTGAACTCCTTCGGAGCGACTACCAGCAGTGCTCTCTTCTTGACCAAACGTAAGGCCACGTTCTCACGCGTGCTCGCGGTAATGTAAAAAGCTTCGCGATTCTGGCAGGATGGCTGCCGCGGCGACCAGATGCATGCGGAAGGTGGACCAAGTCTGTGGGATTCCGCCTGCAATAGTCACTGCGAGGCCGTCAGGATTGACAGATTTGAGTCAATCCTAGTCATAGGCCATTAGCCAAGTTCGGAGAGGCTTGCCCGGCTCCTTGTTGGCTCGCGGGTTCAGCCCATGAGAAATAACCACTGGGTGAGGTCAAGTTTTATGGAGTTGGCTGTCATAAACGCTTATATCCGGTGCGCACGCCATCTTGGTCTCCCAAGGTTTCTCCGGCTGGGAGGCCTATGACGCTCATAGAAGATTATCTCGGCAAGTCCACGTGGAGGATAAAGGAGAACGCAAACTTCAACTACTCCTACAGCGGGCTCCTATCCTATATCGCGAACTCCTACCTCACCGAGTTCGCCCTGAAATCGATGCCCCCCGAGGCGGCTGAAGCTCATGGCTCAGGGGACATTCACATTCACAACCTGGAGTCGGGTAGCCTCATCCCCTACTGCCACGGCGGGTCACTCTTCAACCTTATCAAGGTAGGCATCAGGTCGCCGACCGTCTCTTCGAATCCGGCGAAGCATTTCTCCGCCATCGTGGACCATATCGCAAACTACTTCCTCATAAGCCAGAACGAGTTCAGCGGCGCTCAGGCTTTCGCAGACTTCGATACGCTCACAGCGCCGTTCGTGGCATACGACCACCTAGACTTCAAAGAGACGAAGCAGTGCCTGCAGAAGCTTGTATTCAACCTCAACTTCACGTCACGGCAGAGCTTCCAGTCACCTTTCACCAACCTCACGTTCAACATGGTTTGCCCCAAGAGCCTCAGAGAGGAGAAGGCAGTTGTCGGGGGCGTTGAGACCCAAGACACGTACGCTGACTTCCAAGATGAGATTGAACTCATCAACACGGCGATGGCTGAGATATACACAGACCGGGACGCCGCGGGGAGACCTTTCACATTCCCGATCCCAACCTTGAACATAACGCGGAACTTCCCCTGGGACTCAGAGGCTGTCGAGAGGATCTTCGAGGCTGACGCGAAGGTGGGAAGCTACTATTTCATGAACTACGTCGGTTCAGGCATCGAAGAGAACTCTGTGAGGTCTATGTGTTGCAGGCTGCTGATCGACACGAGACAATTGGCGCCGCCTGGCGGCCTGTTTGTTGCACGTGAAGGAACAGGAAGCATCGGCGTCGTCACCATCAACATGGGCAGAGTCGGCTACCTAGCCAGAGCTGAAACAGACTACTTCGAAAGGCTCGACCACCTACTGGAGCTGGCCAAGACGCAACTGATGTTCAAGGCTGAGATGATCGATCGGAGTTTCAAAAACGGCCTACTACCTTTCGCCGAGATCTACGGCTTCTGTCCTGACAGCTACTTCAGGACGATAGGCTTGGTCGGCCTCAACGAGAGCTGCGTGAACTTCCTAGGTCTGCCCCTTTCAAAGTCCGTGGGCTTTGTCGAGAAGGTTCTTCTCCACGTTCGAGACAGGCTTCGTGGATTCCAGGCTGAGACAGGTAAACCCTTCAACCTGGAGGAGACGCCTGCCGAGGGCTCATGCCATAGGCTGGCACTCCTAGACCGGAAGCAGTTTGGGGACATCTACACTCAGGGCACGTTGGACTCCCCGTACTACACGAGCGTCCTCGTGCCTACGAATGAGGAGATCGGCCTGGTCGATAGGATCGGTGTTGAGGAGCAGCTGCTGCCCCTCTTTACAGGCGGAACGGTCTTCAGAGTGCTCCTAGGCGAGGCCCCAGGATCTAGCGCTGCCAAGAAGCTCGTTCGACGAATCACTGAGAGCTCCAGAATCCCTTACTTGGACCTGGGCGCTGTCCTCTCGGTCTGTCCAAAGGACCGCACAGTCGTCTACGGCGTCAAGGAGACATGTGATATCTGCCACGGACAAACAGAGATCTACGCCAGGGTAGTAGGATACTATAGGCCGACATACAAGTGGAACCCGGGAAAGCAGAGAGAGTTCGCTGACAGGCGCTGTTACCGGAAGGAGGCGATCAACGGCTTCGCCTCCGAGGTCGTTGGCTCAAACGCACGGGGCTCGAACAGTCGCGTAGCGGAGCCAGCACTTGGAGCTGCAACCGTCTAGCCAAAGACCTCGTCAGGAGCGACTCGCCTGGCACGTGATTCAAGCTCTGATGATGGTAGGCGACAGCTCAAGAGCCTTGAAGGCCGCACTGACCGCCTGCTCAACACCCTCCACGTGCAGCTGTGGGAAGAGCAGGAGATGGCTCCGGCAGCCTTCTCGACAGTCAGACGCTCCCAGCCCTTGCACTGGCACTGTAGACGAAGGGTTCGAT
>CAYRUY010000019.1:16974-25609 GCA_964427455.1 uncultured Candidatus Bathyarchaeia archaeon
TCGACAGTCAGACGCTCCCAGCCCTTGCACTGGCACTGTAGACGAAGGGTTCGATAGCAGCTTATGTGCGAGTTGACACTCCAGACGCCTTGAGGCCTCGGCGTACACAACGCTTCTGACGGCAACGTTCGGAGCTGCAAGGATGGCGTCGATATGCCAGTGGGTTCGCTTCGCGCCCGAAAGGTGACGTTGAATCCTCCCATGCAGGTTCTGCGAGCTGGCTCCCATCGCTGAGCCCACGTACACGTAAACCCCCGCAGGCATCAGTTGTGGGCCTAGGCGGCCTACGCTGAGCAGTTGGGCTCTCGCCATCTGTATGACCAGAGCATAGACGCCTCTGGCTCGGTGCCTTGGGAGCTGCTCATCCGAAACCCTCCCCTCACACATGGAATCCGCCGAGGTCAGATCTGACAGAATAGTTTTATGCTCTTAAAACACTCAGTTGAGGGGTCTGCTTGCTCGAAAGGATCAGGGCTCGGACGCAGAGTCTCCTAGAGACGATGGCTCTCGGTGCCATCAGGCTGCGCTTCTCGCAGGCGGTGATCGGTGCCCTGGGTGTCGGCTTCTCCGGGCTTGCTTGCGGTTTGTTCTATCTGAGCGGAGGCCAAGCCGCAACCATCGCCGCCGCAGGAGCCTTAGTCTTACTCTCGGGGCTGTGCGACTCGCTCGATGGCTCGGTAGCGCGGCTGAAGGGTGAGGTCACGGATCTCGGTGGCTTCATGGACTCCACCCTAGACCGGTATTCAGACTCCTTGATCCTCGGCGGGCTGATAGCTGGCGCACTGGTTGACTCACTCTGGGGGATCACAGCCTTGGTTGGCTCCCTTCTGACGAGCTACACAAGGGCAAGGGCAGACTCGCTTGGGGTTCAACTCTCTGGCGTGGGGCTGGTTGAGAGAGCCGAAAGACTTCTGATCATTGCAGCCTCAGCCCTCCTCCAAGGGGCCTTCCCGAGCCTTGGCTTCCTAAACTTCGCGGTCATCGTGATGTCGGTTCTATCGCACGCTACGGTGTTGCAGCGCATCCTCTCCGTTAGGAAGGCCCTAAGGAAGAGAGTTTGATTGGCTCGCCTCGCTATCCGCTAGCTAGGGGCCTCTTAAGGTTACTCAGAGCATACTGATCTGCCTCTAGACGAGCCTGAGGCGTTCCTATGTCTCGCCAGAAGACCGAGGATGGTATTCGGAAGCCATAGACGGGGCGTCCGTCCTTCAACATCAGCCGGATCGTGTCCGTTATCCAGTATTCGTTGTCCGGCGATAGCCCCGTCTTCGCTATGTAGCCAAACACTGCTTGGTTAAAGATCAACGGGCTAGAGTTGGCGAGGAAGACGCCTTCTATTCTGAGTTGCTCCTGCTGCTCCAGGGCCGGTTGCTCAACCATGTCCAACATTCTCATATTCGGGTCGACCCTTGCGACACCGAACCTTGAGGGGTCCCTGACCTCGCAGAGGCCTACGGTAGCCCACGAGCCGCGCTCTTCATGGAACTGAAGCATTTCCTTCATGAACCCGCCCGGGTGAAAGAACGCGTCACCGTAGACGACGATGAACTCCCCGTCTACCCATGGCCTCGCCGCCTCGATGGCCTTAGCGGTCCCCGCGCCTCGCTTCATGTCTTGGAAAACGTAGGCAACGTCCAGGCCGAAGCGTCTACCGTCTTTAACGTACCTGACGATCTGTTCCTTTCCGTCGCCGAGCACGATGAAGACCTTCGAGACCTCCGCTGCTTCAAGATATCGGAGATTGTACTCAATCACGGGGATATCTGCAACCGGGAGAAGCTCCTTCGAAACTGCGTCCGTGTACGGCGCCATCCTGGTTCCACGACCTGCGGCTAGAACAACGCCAACGATGGGCAAGGCGATACGACCCCGCGCCGATCTTTCTGCCCTAATCATTGTCCGCGCGAGCTAAAGGCTTTGCCACCTAGACCGGTCAACGTCCACATCAGAACGCTTAACTCCGCTGAGAGAGTAACCGCCCCCGGCGGGTGCTTCGCCCCGGGGAAAACGATGGGGCTGAGTGAAAAGGCTTGCGTGAACTGTTCGAACGTGAAGGCCCGGAAGGGAGACCTCTACTGTGCTCTTCTCAAGCAGAAGGTTTCCGAGATGTACAAGTGCGGAAGATTCAAGGCGAAGTAGGCGCCAGCGCGCTATGAGACCGTGAGTCTCGCTTTCTCCTGCCTGATCCGTGCGTCGATCGGGCTTAAGACATCCTCGGGGAGCGCCCAGCGCCTCTGCCTCTCGTAACCATAGTGCGGCTGAAACCTCCTTCGTACTTTGCTAGGGTCTACGCCGACGGTCACGATCCTCGAAAGGTCACTTACGCCCAAACCGTATCGATTGGCATAGTACAGGTAGCCGATCTCGTCAGGGTTGAAGCCCATAACGTAACCCCCTACGGAGTCGACCGCGATGAAGTCTGTTCCTGCAAGCGCCACTCCAAGGTCTACCTCGTTGCCGTGCACGGGGCCGTTGCCTTCCATCGCCTTGAAACCGTCGAGAACCGCTAGGTGAACAGGTATCCTAGCTGCGACCCGGTATAGGTCTAGGTTCGTCGCAGCGTAGCCCTGATGGATCCTCCCCTTCTGGCCTCCTACGAGGCTTCCTACGACCATGTTCTTCAAGGAAAGCGTAACGATGACCGCGTCATGTGTCTTCATCACGGTCGCTGAAACCCTGTAGTCGGCCTCGTAGACTATCCTTGACAGTCTGATGTATGTGTCACGAAGCCTGTCGTCGAAGATCGGAACCTCCACGTAATCGTCTCTGTTCAAGTCGACAAGCTGTACCCCGTACTCCTTGACAAGAGGCTGATACCCGTAGTTCCTGAAGCCCGCGAACGCGTCTCCCATGGCGGGGCCCTCCCCGATGATCAGCTCCTTCGGGCCGAACTCCTGAAGGAACTCAAGGATAGCCCTCACAGTGTCCACGTGGGTCGCCGCGAGAGCGTTGCTTGTTGAGACAAAGTTCGGCTTGATCAACACGCGCTTCTTGTGTCTCAGCCCGGGCTCAGCGTCATCCTTGATCCCACCTAGGGCCTCGCGAACCGTCTGGAATCGTGTCGCGCTCTTGGCGATTGAGACAACGGGGTTGCTCAAAGCAGCATCCTCGGCCAGAACGAGGGACCATGTCTTCGACGACAGACAGCTGGTCTCTGCTGCATTCCTCAGCAATCCAGTTCCCACATCGGCCTAGATAAGGCCTCTGCGGGCCGAGCAACCGTGAGAAGCAAATAAGCCGGAAGGAGACCATTTTGCCCATCGGATAGGCGCAAGGAGCGAGTATCCTTGGGCAGGCAGATCGGAGTTGCCGTCGTGGGCTACGGCTTCATGGGGACAACACACCTGACCGCCTGGTCGATGGTCGAAGATGCCAAAGTCCTAGCTGTGGTCGGCCGTGATCGCATAAAGGCCGAGAAGGTGGCGAGCAGATTCGATGCAGTTTCATACAGTACCCTAGGGCAGGCTTTGAAAGAGCTAGCCGTAGACGCAGTAGACATCTGCACGCCAACATTCACGCATCGGGACTACGCTTTGGAGGCGCTCAACGCGGGGAAACACGTCTTGGTGGAGAAGCCCATGGCTCTGAGCCTAAGGGAGGCGGATGAGATGATCCAGGTTGCGGACGCCGGAGGCCTCAAGCTGATGGTGGCTCATGTTCTACGGTTCTTCTCTGAGTACGCGAAGGTCAGGGAACTTGTCCAAGGCGGGGCTATCGGGCGCCCCGTTATGGTCAGGGCGAAGAGGGCGGGCTCGATGCCTCCCTGGGGGGTTCAGAGCTGGTTCATGGACCAGTCGAAGAGCGGGGGCGTCGCCGTCGACTTGGCCGCTCACGATGTCGACTTCCTAAGGTGGTGTCTTCAGGACGAGGTCGAGGATGTCTTTGCCCTCTCGCATAGACTGGTCACCCGGGAGACGTTCGTGGACGACCACGTGTTGATGGTTCTCAGGTTCAGAAAGGGCGCTATCGCGCATGTTGAGGCCAGCTGGGCCATGCCTACCGCTCTGCCTTTCACGACAAGCCTAGAGGTCGCTGGCTCCTCGGGATCCTTGAGCGTAGATAACGAATCGACCCCACCCCTAACGATCGTCAATCGCAGAGGGGTACAACGGTTTAGCCCTGAGACTCGTCCATGGGTGGAGGGCATGCCCTTCTCCATAGACCCCTTCTACGGTGAGGTCCAACACTTCGCAGACTGCGTTATAAACGATCGGAAGCCTATCACCGACGGCCGTGAGTCTAGAAGAAGCCTAGAGGTGATCCTGGCCGCCGCCGAGTCGGCTGCCACCGGTGAACCGATCACCCTACAGGCGGAGGCCTAGACCATGGACAGCGTGGGCATAGCGATCGCTGGCTTCGCGCATCCTTACGCGTATGAGTACGCGAAGTCCCTAAGCGAGACCTCAGAGGCCCGGTTGTTAGCGGTTTGGGACGACGACCGTACGAGGGGCCGCGAGGCTGCTCAGCGATTCCGATCCACGTACGTCGCCGAGTATGAGAGCGTCATCCGCAACAGGGATGTGGAGGCAGTAGTGGTCTCCTCTCGGCTTTCCACTACAGTCGAGCTTGCAGAGCTGGCGGCTGAAGCCGGGAAGAACGTCCTATGCGAAGTGCCCTTTGCTCTGAACCTTGAGGATGCGGACCGCGTGCTGAAAGCTGTTCGAAAGTCGGGTGTTAGGTTTCAGTCCTGCTTCGCCGCAAGGTATTCCCCTGCCGCCGTCATGGGGAGGGAAGCCCTGCATCGACGCGAGATCGGCGACATGATCGCCATGACGGGCAGCGTCCGACTTGTGGCCCCAGAGGAGGACCAGTTGGAGGATGTCGGGGCGGCTCTAGCAGGTGATACTCTTCACCTGACAGACCTCATGCGATGGTACAGTGGCAGCGAGGTCGAGAGTGTGTACGCGGTGGCTGTTGGGGGCCTCGATGTGAAGCCTAGGAGGCAGCCGGGCTTTCTTGCGATGGCGCGGTTTAGGTCTTGCGCGTTCGCGTCGATTGATGGCGTCCGCTGCCTGCCTGACAGCTCGCTGGCCGGCGAAAGACTGACCTTGGAATTGTTGGGAACGGACGGCTTGATCATGCTCGACGTTTTCAGCCAAGCGATCTCGGTCTGCAGCCGAGGGGCCTCTCAAGGGCTGCTCAGGCGGCATCTATGGGGCTGTGACGTGCGAAAAGAGATGGTCAGGAGCTTCCTAGCCTGCGTGCGACAGGGCCTAGAGCCCAAGGCTGATGCCTTCGATGGGAGGCAAGCCACGGAGGTGGCCATCGCCGCTTATCGTTCAGCTCGTGAGCGGCGCCCGGTTCGGCTCCCGATGAACCCGTAGAGAGGTGAGCGTGATGACGCAGCCATGAAAGCTTAAGTGAGAATGAAACCTAGGCCAGAATAAGCTGGGTCGGCGAATCTATGCTCTTCAAGGCCGTAGCAGACATCTTCGAAAGGATCGAGGCGACGACGAAGCGGCTGGAGATGACCGACCACCTGGTCAATCTGGTAAGGGCGACGCCGAACGAGGTGGTCGACAAGGTGGCGTACTTGACGACGGGCACAATCTACCCGGCTTTCATGGGGATCGAGCTTGGCGTCGCCGAGAAGCTGGGTGTGAAGGCTATCGCCGCGGCGGCGGCTGTGAGAGAGGAGAAGGTTCTGGCCGACTACAAGCAGAGCGGTGACCTGGGCAGGACCGCGGAGGCTCTTCTCTCGAAGAAGGCGAGCGTGTTGGTCTCTCCTCAACCGCTCACGACTGAGAAGGTCTATGAGATGTTTGAGAAGATATGCCATGCCTCAGGGTCGGGAGCTCAGGAGACGAAGATCAGGCTTCTTTCAAGCCTACTAGCGGGTGCAACGCCGAAGGAGGCGCGGTACATTCTCAGGGTCGCTTTGGGCAGGCTGAGGCTGGGCGTCGCAGACATGACCGTGCTCGATGCCCTGGCAATAGCCTACGGCGGCGGCAAGGAAGCCCGAGAGATAGTTGAACGAGCCTACAACTTCACCTCCGACATAGGGCTCGTCGCTAAGAGATTGGCTGAAGGCGGATTGGACGCTGCGAAACGCGTCCAGATAGGGATCGGGAGGCCTATCAAGCCTCAGATGGCTGAGAGGCTGTCGAGCCTCGAGGAGATCCTGACCAAGCTAGGCGGGAAGTGTAGCGCCGAGTACAAGTATGATGGGCTGCGCGTCCAAGCCCATGTCTCGCCAAGAGAGATCACGCTCTTCTCACGCCGACAGGAGAACATCACGTCTCAGTTTCCCGACATCGTAGACGTGTTGAAGCAGGCAGTCATAGCCAAAGAGGCAATCTTGGATGGCGAGGCCGTGCCCATAGACCCTAACACCGGCGACCTGCTCCCGTTCCAAGTGATATCTCAAAGGCGAGGCAGGAAGTACGATATCGAGAAGATGATCGGTGAGGTGCCCGTCGTCCTGTGTCTCTTCGATACTCTCTACGTAGACCAAGAAGACCTGACTTCTGAGCCGTACCTTGAAAGGCGGAGGAGGCTCGGAGAGGCGATCAAAGAGACCGACAGGGCAAGGATAGCACAGAGCATAGTCAGCGGGGACCCTCAGGAGATATCGGCGTTCTTCGACCGTGCTGTCCAAGAGGGAACGGAAGGTCTCGTCTGTAAGTCAATCGGCCCTGACTCGCTCTATGAGGCTGGTAAGCGAGGGTGGGCTTGGATAAAGTGGAAGCGGTCTTACAGGTCGGAGATGGCTGACACAGTCGACCTAACGGTTGTCGGGGCGTTTGCAGGGCGTGGAAAACGAGCTGGCACCTATGGGGCGCTCCTGATGGCTGCGTACAACGAGGAGGAGGACCGGTTTGACACGTTGTGCAAGCTTGGCAGCGGCTTCACCGACGAGGATCTAGCGAGACTACCCGGGCTTCTCAAGCCTTACCTTCTGGAGCATCCGCATGCTAGAGTCAACGCGTTGATGAAGGCCGACTTCTGGTTCCTGCCTACAGTCGTTCTTGAGGTCATCGGGGACGAGATAACGCTCAGTCCACTCCACACAGCAGGCCTAGGAATGGTTCGCCCAGGCAGTGGCTTGGCTATCCGATTTCCAAGATTGGTCAAGTTCAGGGAAGAGAGGGCGCCCGAGGATGCAACGACGGTGAAAGAGATCATGGAGATGTACCAGAGCCAGCTGAAGCGCGTTGAGGCCGAGGCCTAGACACGTTCTTGCGATCCTCTAACGTTCTCGACGGCGTTCGCCCTGTAGGTCGCCGGGAGTGCGGGAATAAGGCTTTCCGGCGGTCCTGATCGTTGGCCTCGGATGGTCTGGCAAGTAGAACGTACGTGTCGCGAGAGGAATATGAGGTGCGAACGGGCCTTTGGCTGAACCTCGACGCTTATCTGACAACTGGTTTAAATGGTCTCCAGCTCTCTCTGGGGATCAGAGGTGCAAGGTTTGCAGCATAGGTTGCCATCTTCGAGATACTCTCTTACGTTCGGTCCGAACGAACCCGCGTTGACCGTCAAAGCAGGTGACACGGTGATCGCCGAGACAGTCGATGCGAGGGGGTATGACGCCACGGGGGAGCTGATACCGGATGAGATGAGGCAGCGGAGAGCTGACACTGAGTTCTGTCCGTCAAACCCGCTCGTCGGGCCCGTCTTCGTGGAGGGGGCGGGTCGGGGAGACACGCTCTTGGTGCGCGTGGAGAGGATCACGTTGAACCGAGGCTACGCTTGGTCGAGGATTCTCCCCAACTTTGGCTCATTCACCGGCGAGGTGCCGGGGAAGCGTCTTCTACTCAACGAGCCGCTCAAAGAGCTCTACTACGAGTGGAAGCTCGACCTTGAGAAGAACACAGGGGTCGTAGACCTTCCCGGCAGCAGAGTCGGAAGGGCTGAGATACGTCTTCGTCCCTTCCTAGGCTCGATCGGCGTCGCGCCGAGGTTCGGCCGATACGAGACAGCCCTCACGCCGGGAGAGTACGGAGGGAACATGGACTGCATCGAGACCAAACAGGGAACGACCATCTACTTGCCCGTCTTCGTAGACGGTGGCTACTTGGCCTTCGGTGACGTGCACGCTGCTCAAGGCGACGGGGAGATATGTGGCGTCGCGTTGGAAACCTCCGCTGAGGTGACGTTGAAGATTGACGTCGTCAAGGGTAAGTCGATCGAGTGGCCGAGGTTCGAGGACGAGGGCTCCATCATGGTGGCAGGTAGCGCCCGGCCGCTGATGGACGCCTTCAACACCGCCCACTTGGAGATGGTCAAGTGGCTAACCGCGGATTATGGGTTCGACAAGTGGGACGCGCTACAGTTGCTCTCGCAGGTTGGCACCTGCCGGGTTGGGAATGTGGTCGACGTAAACTACACGGTGGTAGCTAAGTTTCCGAAATACTGCCTTCCCGATTGAGCTAAGCCCCTTGCACAGCCCGCGTCAACCGGTGTTAACCGTGAGCTTGCATCGAAACAGTTAACTCAGCCACCGTCGATATGCAGACCTGTGATAACACTTGGCGGCATCGATAGCTCCCATACCTGAAGGAATCGATGTGGACTTCGAGACGGTCAAGGAGGACTGGAACGAGTACAGGCTGAAGGATGGCACAACGCTCAAGGTGAAGCTGGTCTTAGCCGGGGTTATGCGGTCTGAGAAGCAGTACCTGCCTAACGGCGACCC
>CAYRUY010000020.1:0-24419 GCA_964427455.1 uncultured Candidatus Bathyarchaeia archaeon
CGAGTCAAGATCTCGTCGGTCAGCCGTACGTGGGTTCGAATCCCACCCCCCGCACCATAGACCGAGCCCACTCCGGCGGTGGTCGACAGTAAGTCCTCTCGGCCTGGATGTTTCGGGGACTTCTTTCCCTTGCGCCGACCGTTTGACGCTGAGGAGGAGGCTCTTACGGGCATCCTTGGTCACATTAGACCACCCTAGAGCATGGTGAAAGGAATGACCAACGCGCGGTTCGAGTGACCAATCGATCTCCGGTCACTGATGGGCGAAGCAGCTAGCGTTCCGTTGAGTGATGGCTAAGGCATTTAAGCGACGAGACGATAACCCGCGAGCCTGTGGATCGCTATGGCTCCGTCGGTATCGAAGGAGACGATCAAGAGGCTCAAGACAGTATCGTGCGCAACGGCTTGGGCTATGCTCGGCGATGACCGAGACGACTTCCTGATGCGTGACATCTATCCGCTTGACCCAAGTTACAAGTGCGTAGGCCCGGCCCTTACCATAGAGTACAGAGTCTTCTCTCTCGAAGCTTTGGAGGAGCAACGGAGGCGCCCTGTGCAACCAAGCCGAAACGTAATCGGTGAGGCCTGGGAGAAGCTTCAATCCGGCCAGGTCGTAGTCGGCGGTGGCGGCCGTGGCCACGCAGATATCGGCATATGGGGCGACTGCATCTCAACAGGCTTCAAGGCGCGAGGCGCAGCGGGCCTCGTCACGGATGGGGCGGTTCGAGACACGCCGATGATCAGGTCCCTCGGGCTGCCGGTCTTCACGATCCATGGTCTAGGCACGCCTCGAGCGATCGGCGCAACGCTGAGCCGTGAATACGCTCTGCTCCCAGCAGACCTCAACGTCACGGTCGCCTGCGGCAGCGTCGACGTCAAGCCCGGCGATATCATCCTAGGTGACGCCGACGGGGTCGTCGCGATACCCCCCGACCGAGTAGACGAGGTTGCTGAGGGGGGCTACGCCGAGGAACAGCTTGAGACCCTGACGAGAAAGCTGCTGCTTGAAGGCAAACCCTTAGCGGACAGCTACCCCGCGAAGAAAGAGTACGTCGACAAGGCCGGGCTGACGGAGCATTGGGAGACCGTGAACACGATCAGGGCGAGACACGAGAAGAGGTAAGGCCGCCCTCGGACGCCGCCTAGCCACGCAACCTCTCCAGTTGCTCCTTCGCCTTCAAGATGTCTCGCCTCTGCTCTTCGCCGGCGATCTCACGTTCGATTGTTAATGGCCCCTCGTAGCCGATCTCCTTAAGCTTCTCAATGAACGCTTTGATGTTCACGTCTCCCTCGCCCAGCGGGGTCTCATGGCCGAGTACGCTAGGCTTGGTCGGCCATTTTCCATCCTTGCAGTGGACACCCACGACATACTTGGCCAGTAGCTCGAGGGCTTCAAGAGGGTCGTCTGACCCGTAGAGAACCATGTTGGCGGGGTCAAAGTTCACCTTGATGTTCGGTCTCGCAACGTCCTTGATGAATCGGAACAGCGTTCGAGCTGGCTCTTGACCAGTCTCTAGGCAGAATGACTGGTCGTTCGCCGCGCAGTGGTCGGCGATCCTACGGACCACCTCTACTAGGCCACTGTAGGCCGGGTCTCTCTCATCGTCAGGTATGAAGCCCACATGGGCAGCAATCCTGTCCACGGCCAGCGTCTTCGCGAAATCCGATATCCGAAACGTTCTCTGAACCCTCACCTCGCGGAGCTCGGGGTTGACGAGACCGACCGTTCTGCGGATCGTCGGCACATCCGCGTAGCTCTCACCGCTGTATCCGCAGAAGACCGTGGTGATCTCGATCCCGAGCGCTTCCGCGGTCCGTCTCAGTTCCTCGGCGCGCCAGGGCTTCAGGAGTTCATCAGACGGAGAAGAAAGCTGGACCGTGTGGATGCCCATGTCTTTCACTCGCCTCAAAGCCGCGCCCGGGTCTTGGCCTAGAGACGTGATAACGCCTATAGCCATGCTCTCCAAAGCGAAACCCCAACCGTACTTGCTTCAGTATTCGCGGAAAAGCCTTTCGACCCTTTGCTTTCGAGCTCTCGGCTAGGTGATTCGACCCTACCTGGAAGCCTTCCCTCAAGGACGCGAATGCTCTAGCGGTTCACGCCTCTACTGAACGGCTCGGATCAATTCCTTCTTCTCTCTGTTCCAACGCATCACAAGGTCCTTTACGAGCGAGACTGTCTCGTCTATCGCGTACTCGGGTGTCCCACGGACCTTAGGCTCCGACGAAAGGGAAAGGGAATAGTAGTCTGACTCCGGCTTCTTCCGAGCAGTGAGGATGTTGACCGTCGAATAGGTTGCCTCGCCTGCGATGAAGACGTAGGCGAAACTGAACCTCTTTGTTCTCGTCCCGTCCGGCGCGACCTCTTCGTCAGCCGCAAGGTTCTCAACGCGTTCATAATGTGGCCCGGTGAAGTCCGCCAAGGCGTCCATTATGAAGGCGGAGAAAAAGGGCTCCTCCTTAACGTGAACCCTGATGGGCATTCCGAAGACCCTGGCACCGTAGACTCTGAAGATGTCCTTCTCCCTCTCCCTGCGCTCCTCTTCCTCCATCCGTGTCTTTCTCACAAACGAAGGCGTAGCCAATACTGCAGCCTTCACAGCTGGCTGGATCGTCGACGAGACCGCTGCGGCCACCGCGACGGCTACGCCGATGACGCTCCAGTACCACTCAAGCTTCTCTCTGACGCCGACTTGGCCCGCCAAGCCTAAGAAGGTTATCGCGCGGTACGAGCCAAGGCCGAGGAAGTAGCCCAGGCCTCCCCCGATAAGCGCCATGACGATCGACTCGGCCAAGAAGAGGCTTGCTATGTGGGCTGGGTTCAAGCCGAGCATGGCGAGGAGGTAAACTTCCCTTGTCCTTTCGTACATCAAGGTAACCATCACCATGGCAACGTTCAAGACGACGATGATGAAGGGGATGATGAATTGCTCGAACCCTCGGACCTCAAGCGTCGTCCCAGTGTAGAACCTTGTAACCTGGCCTGGCTCGTAGGCCCACGTTGAGTAGCCTCTCAAAGCCATCCTGTTCGCGAAGTCGACGATTCCACTCTCAGGGCTTGACACAAAGGCGAACAGTCTGGAGAGTCCCACGAAGCCACCGATCTCCAACGCGTCACGCCAGTTCAAGAGAACCGTCTCGGTCTCGTTCGTTTTGACCAAGTCCGTTCCTACGTACTTGTTAGGGATGAAGGACCGTCCGTTCAAGTCTTCGAGGCTGAAGAAGGCATCGTCAAGGTATGCGACGAGAGTGAAGCTTCCGAGGGGGGTCGATATCCCGGCGGAGAGATTCGCGACTTGAACGGTGTCACCTACCCTTACACCAAGCCTATCGGCGAGCTGACGAGTGAACACGATTCCTCTCGTCATGTTATCTGCCAGTTGGCCTCCGACTATGAACCTGTCGATGTGGGTTGTCCGATTCTCGAGGCTGGGAAGAACGCCTATCACGCCATAAATGTTAGCTTCCTCGCCGCTCAGCGACTCTATTGAGATCACTGGCAACGGTCTTGGGACGTTTTCTGCCTTGGGAGCATATGTGGCCGCGCCGTAGTCTTTCAGGGAACCTGCCTCGAGTGTCGTGAAGAACTGCTGCGGGTAGCGCAGGTCCTGCTGCTCAGCCGGGATCTTCTGCAGAAGGACGCCGGGCGTCTCGACTTGCGCGATGGTGGGCCCAGCCTTCACGATCCCGTAAATCGTCGAGAACGATGTCAGGGCAGTGAATCCTAGAACAAGGATGGTCATTGACGCGATGGAGAAAAGGCTCCGGAGCCTCCGCCTCTTGACGTTCCTCTTTCCCATGGAGAAGATCACTGATAGGATGCTTCTGATGGATGTTCGGCCTTCCACGACAGGCTCCTTGTACATCCTGGGAAAGACGAAGAAGATGAGTAGCACGACTGCTATCGCTAGGGTCATGTCAGCCAGGGCCAGGAGAGAGCCTGGGACGGTGAAGTAGATGAACTCGCCGAGCACAAAGGGGTTCCACACCGTGATCGTGACACGGTCCTTGAAGACCACCATGAAGCCGGGGTAGACGTACACAAGAACCACGGCCATCAGGGGATACAGCCCAACGGATGTCAAGAGCTTCCGCTTGTCGCTTTCGAAGAGGAAGAAGGCTAGGATGACGGTGAAAACGGCCAGAAAGAAGGGGAAGAAGAATGAGTGCGACTCGGCCAGAAGATACATCTCTGCTATTCGTCTCTCCAACACCTGGATCTGATAGTAGGCGGTCTCGAGGAAGATGAAGCGAACGTCGCTCAGAGTATTCTCGTCTGGGTGCGGGTTGCTGGGCGGAAGGCTCAGCTCACCATCCTCGATCCTCTTCGAGATAGACCCAAGGTCCTGCCTCTCAGCTCCGACGAAGAATCCGACGCTCTCAGCTCGAGTTAACTCGTTCTCTACCGAGCCTGTCAGGGTCTTCAGGGTCTCCACGTTGAAACGAGCACAGAACGCCTCGACGCTCGACGCTGCCAACTCGCCTCGGCTGAGGTTGAAGGGCAGCCCGGCTTGATCCACCGTGAACGAGACGATCTCAAGCCTCGCTGTCCTGTCGTTGTAGAACTCTGCCTTCGCCAGCACGTAGACGGGTAGACCCGCGGGAACGACCGTCAGACTCTTGTTGAACAGGTCTTCCGGGAGAAACCGTGCATCAGGTCCAGCCCAGTACTTGAAGGGGGGGTCCCCGAACGTGAAGATTGATTGCGGTCCTAGTTTCGGCCTTAGCAGGTTCGAAGCATCTACGACCTCGAGCGTATGCCAGATGGGAACGCCTCGGCTTAGAACATGCCAGATGTCGCCAGAAAGATAGACCGTCGCGCCTGGATACACGACGAAAGATACCTCCCGTGAATCACGGATTCTGCCAGCCGCATCGTAGACATCGACGGGGTAGACGGCGGGGACAAAGTCGAAGATGCCTTGAGCGTTCTGATGGAGGACGTAGACCGCGTATTCATGCGGCGTGAAGCCGATGCTTCTTGGGAAGTCACCTGAATAGAAGCCGTTCTCATCCGTGACCAGGACCTTGTAGAGAGATGTGCTCCAATCGAGAACCACCATCTCGGCCCCTGAGAGTGGTACACCTTCAGCTGAGACAACTCGCCCATGGATGGTGAGCGTCGGCTGAGCGCTCACGCCTTCGAAGGGGAAAAGGAGAGAGAGTAGGACACCTGCTGCAAGGAGCACGCGCAGCCGGTGACTCTCTTTTCCAGGTATGGCTGCCATTACGCCAAGACTAGCGCCCTTCAGCCGCTATAAAAGAGTTGATTGGAGTCCTTTCACCTGTCCAACCAGCTATGGGTTGGGCGTGCTTCCCCATCTGGCAACCTTCAGGCCTTGGGCTCCGCAGCTCACCTGATTGGCGAAAAGAGCCCTGAAGCTGGCCGAGATCCTCGACTCGTGAGACGAAGGGTTGATCATGAAGAGCGCGCTCACAGGTTTCTCGACTAGGACCTCCAGCGTGAGCTTCGTGAACATGTAGGCTTTCCTAAAGCCCAAGGATTTGACCAGGTCAGAAAGGTTGTCAAACACTAATGCCAACCCACTCTTCTCGCAGGCAGAGGAAGCCCTGACAACGGTGTCTAGGATGAGAGCCGTATCAGCGGTGGGCAGAAGCAGGACCTCACCCGACCTCGTGGGAGTCCTAAGCGTGGCAGTGAGCAAGACGAAGCTCAAGCCCCTCAGGTCTTGGATAGACTCGTGAAGAACACTCCCGCTCCGCGTGAAGAAGATCGTCGGGATGTCTCTCAACAGGGATTCCCCGGCGAAAGCGCGAACGTGCTTGTCGAAGCTTGAGGCTGGATCGAACTCGAACAGGATCTTCCTTGAGAACAGCTGGGATGCTGGAACACCGATGGCTCTCGAAAACAGCGATGAATCGTCTAGAGCGAGAGGGCCTGAAACGCCTCGTTGTCGCAGTAGCTCACTCATAGACGGCAGGGTCTCCCAGACTCTGTAAGCGCCGTAGGCGAGGAGAACATAGCTGACCGTGAAGAGAGCGTCGACTATGCTCCCTGCATGATACAGCTCGTAGGCTGAGAGATAGCTGAAGGACTGGTCCGCGACAGCGTTCAACACAATTGCAAGGAATGCAGGCAACCACGCTACTCCGAGGCTCAGTCCTCCCTGAGCAGCCAGCCCTATCCCTAGCACTGCCAGAAAGAGAAGAACTAGGTCGAGCACAGCATAGGCCGAGTCGAAGTACAGCGCGGGAACGCTGGCTTCACCTGCCAAAGCGAAGCTCAGCATAGGAAGAGCTGTAATGGCTGCTACAGCGGCTGCAGAGGCTGAGGCCACGGTTAGCTGAACGACCAGAGTCTTCCTACCGGCTCCTAGGCCCAACCATTTGCTCAGCATGACGAAGCCGAGCGCTAACGGAACGTACCCTGCCAGCCACAACACGTCGGCAAACGAAGGGTAGGGAACCTCCATGTGGAGGACAAGCAGGTAGACACTCCATGCAAGCTCCGCGCCAAACCAGAGGCACAGCCCCAAAGTGAAGGCTGTGAACACCGCTCTGATTCGGCTCGCTTCAAGACGGATTGTCCCCCACAGCCACGCTACTGCCGCTGAGAAAGCAGCCAAGTCCACAAGGAGATCACTGACAGTGCCGAATACGTCTAGGGCGCCTTGCCCAATCCAGTAAAGTGTCAGAGTGGACGCAATAGAGAGGGCCACGACGAGCTCCGCTGAACCAACACCCAACCTTCGCAGCGTAACGATGCCGTAGTTCTGACCCGTTAACGTGCCCCCCGCAGGTTACCTATCGGTGGGCCCGGGCCCAGGTTCAAGTCCTGAGGTCCTTTGAACCGACGACGGACTCCTCGCTGAGACCTTCAGCACGTACCGACCGAGGCCTAGTCTTCGACTCGCTCCGCGTTGGTGTCTTAAGAATTGCTCAACGTAAAGATACGGCTCAGATCAGGACCCTGCCTCGCCGGATGCGATCTCGGTTCTCTCTAGGCCCAAAGTCCCTTAGAGCCGAGATGGAAACAGCCTGGAGCCAAAGGCTACGTGACCAGACGGGCTTACTGTCGCGAGGCCCAGCTGGGTTCTTGGGCTATGTAGTCATCAGTATCCCGCAGATTTCGATGTAGGCCTCCGCGGGGTTGACGCCTGACGCATTTCTGGTGTTGACCGCGAAGTCGAACCGCGAGTTCGCCTCGTGCCAAATCACTAGAGAACGAGTAAGGATCTCTTTGATCTCCTCTGCGAGAGCCAGGTAGCCTGCAGATCTCTTGTAGGCGTCAAAGCGCCTTTCGAGGCCTTCTTTCCATGTGGGGTAACGCTTTGTCTCGTTCTCTCTGACAAACTGTCTTATCTCGTCGAAGAGCCCCGCTGTCTTCCTTGCGAGGTTCTGAACGGCAAAGGTAGTCTCCTTGTCGTCCAGAAGCGGCATCGCGTCTAGGGCCACGATAGAGGCGTCTCCCTCTCTCTGCAGCAAAGCGGCGGCTTTCGACGCGTTAGCAGTGATCCTTGGAAACTGCTCAAGGTCCACGCCGACCGGGAGGCCACCGAGGTGGGTGTTGGTCCTAAACTCCGCGGCGCTCCTCGACACCCTAGCTATGCAGCATAGGTACCTTGGAGCCTCACCGGGTTTCTTCCAGCAGAGAATCCTGAGATCGAAGCCGGGCTTGTCCACAAACTCCTGAACGAGCACGCCAGCCGGGTTGATCGAGGAAGGTTGAGCCTCCTCCACTGCTCTGACCAGCTCGCTATGGTCGCGCACCAGAATGACTCCCTTTCCCCAGCTCCCCTGGGTGGGCTTGACCACGATCGGGTAGCCAAGGGTTCCCTCGATCTTCTCGATCGCCTTGTCCCGCCACTCCCTTCTTGCGTCACCTGCAGCCGGGAGAGAGTCTTCGAAAGGCACGAAAACACAATCGGGCACGTCAAGCCCATGCCTCGCCCAGAGATCAACCGTCTCGGTCTTGCTTGCGCAGAGAGCTTCGACTCTGTGCGGGTTCACCACCCGCTTTCCTAGCTTCTTCTCGAGGACCCAAGCTGCTCGAAGGGCTCTAGCTTTGCTCTCGCACCTGTTGACCGCTACTTGGAATGAACCCAGTTCCTCAGCGCTGAACGAGGCTGGCGATGGGTCCTTCAGGAACACCTGGAGCAGTTCCAGTCCTTTTCTCTTCCCAGTGAGCAGAACCTCGGCCTCGTCAGGCGTCAACCTGTCGTAGATCAACGCGGCGCCGCTCGACTGACCCGCCAATCCCCTCGCTGACCTCGTGGACGACCACGAAGCCCTGCTTCTTAACCGTTTCCGACTAGGCTCATCGCTATGTCTGACTGGAATCTGCGCCATGCAAAGGTGCTGCGAGGGCCAGCGAACTGGGGCAGAGACTGCGTTTTGGCCACTCTGTTCTGCCGAGAGACCGAATTGCATTAATACTATGGCCGGCCCTCCCTACACCGGTGTCCTTCTTGGTCTCTGCGTGCGTCCTCGTTAGGACTGCACATGGCAGGTATGCGGAGGTCGTCCAGAGGTTCAAGCAGTTCAAGGAGGTTGGGAAGGTCTTCCCCGTTCTGGGGAGGTATGACGCCGTCGCTAGCGTCGAGGCTGAGAGCTATCAAGCCCTAGGAGCCCTCGTGATCCGGATGGGCAGGCTCTCTGGGGTCGTGTTCACAGAGACCTTAGTCGAGATCGGGGCGTAGGCGGTGGGCTCAATGGTGAACGCGTGTATCTTGATCAAAGCCAACCCGACCAAGCATCAAGAGATCCTTGAGGCACTCAAGAAGATGCATGGCGTGAAGAGAGCGTTTCTAGCCTTTGGTCGGTTCGACATAGTCTCCTTCGTTGAGGCTGACAGCAACGAAGGAGTCGCCCGCATCTCCGACGGAATAGGCGAACTTGACGGGGTCAGAAGCACTGAAACCCTCGTGGAAGCCTAGCCAGACCTGACTGAAGCGGCTGTCTCAAGAAGGCCATAGAAAGCCCCCTGACCGAAGCTGGTCCGCTCTTATCGCTCCTGAATGTAAGGCTGTCGCGACCAGCACGCCACGTGCGCCCAGAGCCCTCAGTCTCTCTAAGTCGAGGAGGTCCCTGACCCCGCCACCTGCGAGCACGGAGAGGTCGCATTGATCGCAGACTTCCCTGACGAGTTCAAAGTCAGGCCCAAGGTTGGAGCCTACCCTGGCTAGGTCGAGGACGATAGCCTCGGCGACCCCAAGTCCTTGGAAGTACAGGGCGGCCTCAGCCGCCTGCGTTCCCGCAAGCTCTCGGGCTCTCGCAAGCAGTTGGCGGTTCATCAGATCAAGGCTGACGACGATCCTGTTGCCAAAGCGTTTGACCAGAAGCGAGACCAGATCCGGGTCCGCTAAGGTCTCTGTTCCCACGATAACTTTGGAGGCCCCTGAGTCGAAGACCGCTATAGCCGTCGCGGGGCTGTCCACCCCGGCGTCAACCATCAGAGAGAGCTTCCCGCCGTCCGCCATGCGTCGGTACAGCGGTAGGTTCGGTCTGCCCTCCATGATCGCGTCCAAGTCAGCGACGTAGAGCTCATTGAAGCCCAGCTGCGTGAACACTCGAGCTGTCTCGGTTGGGTCGCAGCCTTCGCATAGAATGCTCTCCAGAGGGCGGTATTCAGCCCGCCGTCCTTGACGTGCATGAACGGCTATCCCCCGTCGGAGATCGATGACTGGGATAACCTTCAATATCGCCACCGACGAGCTTACACTCGGCAACGCACTTGAGGCTTATTCTATATGAAGCGGCGACGGCAGGCGACGTCACTGGGCTTCTCGGCCCTTCGCAGAGCATCCTGTGCGAAGGGTATGCCATGGCCCAGGCCTTGGCGGAAGACCTCGAAGCTGCTGGGCACGATGTCACGGTGATAACCGGTGGAGAATGTGTGTTTGCGAGGATACGGTTTGGTGCCGGGAGCGTCAGGTACGTTGGGGCTAATGGACGACCGAGGGATGCCCTGAGACGCGAGCTGCCAAGACATGATGTGGCCTACGTGATCGCACCTGAGTCTGGAGGTATGCTCGCGGGGCTCATAGAAATGACTCAGGAGCTCCGGGGCTTAGAAGCGTCTCTGAATCTGCCCTCCTCAGCGGTCAGGGAAGCCTCTGACAAACTGCGGGTTTGCGAAAGCCTCAAGTCGAGCGGGTTGGCGGTTCCGAAGAGCCTAGCCTTGGACACTACGAACCCAAGGGACTCGGCAGAGCTGTCCTCAACCCTGGGATTCCCGCTGGTCCTCAAGCCCATGGACGGGACGGGTTGCGAAGGCTTGAGACTAGCCTTCGACGAGAAGGACGTGGAGCAGAGCATTGAAGGCTACACCGATGCTCAGCTCCAATCTCCGGTCATAGCTCAGGAGTATGTGAGAGGCATCCCCGCAAGCGTCTCAATGCTCTGTTCAACGGGCACCGCTATGCCTCTCTCCCTGAACAGGCAGGTCGTCTTGTTGGACCGGCAACCAGGTCGATCACTGTACATGGGAGGCGTTGTTCCTCTAGACCACGCGGCCGGCAACCGAGCTTTTCAGGCAGCCTGCGAAGCGGCAGAGGCCCTCGGCCTTCGGCGGGGATATGTTGGAGTTGACCTAGTCCTTGCGCGTGATGGACCAGTGATCGTGGATGTCAATCCGAGGCTTACAACATCCTACATCGGCCTGAGGAAGACCGCATCCTTGAACGTGGCTGAGTGGATGGTAAGGTCTTGTCTGCAAGACGAGCTTCCCGTGGCCGTTCAGCATCGTGGGTACTCTATCTTCCTGAAGGTTCCAACGCCGGCTACGGATTCGGAGGGCCTCAAGCGGTTATCCTTAGCAGACCGGCAGACAACATGGTGGGCAGTAGGGCGAAGTGGCGTTGAGACAACATACGCTATGGTCGAGGCTCACGGTGACAGTCTTATGAAGGCTATCACCAATTTCAAGGACGCGAGGTCAACCCTCATCGCGCCGGGAAGGAGGTGATCCCAGCGGCCAACGTTCTTGCCTGGGACATCGGCGGAGCCAATACTAAGGCCGCCTATGCTGAGGGCGACCAGGGCCTAGTCACGAGACTCACCACGGCGACAAGGTACCTTCCGCTATGGCGGGTTGGGAAGGACGCGCTAGAGCCGACACTCAGCCAGCTTCGCGTACAGGCTGCGGGGCAGAACCCCGTTGACTTGGCGGCGGTGACAATGACGGCGGAGCTTTCAGACGTGTACTCTACGAAGAGGGAGGGTGTCAACCACATCCTCGACTGCGTCGAACGAG
The DNA here is from genome assembly GCA_964427455.1 of uncultured Candidatus Bathyarchaeia archaeon. Lineage (GTDB taxonomy): Archaea > Thermoproteota > CALKCG01 > B24 > JAWCPE01 > JAWCPE01. Next base: position 11,215 of record CAYRUY010000020.1, read on the forward strand.
TCCATAGCGGTACAGCGATCCGTGTTCTTGGATGGGACGGATCGCTAAGAACGGTTTCCGAGGCACGCCTGAAGCCCCTTGAGGTGGCGGCTGCAAACTGGCCCGCGACAGCCTGGCTCGCCTCACGCTTTATGGAGACCTGCTTGGTCATAGACGTAGGGAGCACAACGACGAGTATCATCCCTGTCTTTAACGGCCGCCTTGCTGCCCGAGGCAGAACCGACTTGGAGAAGCTGAGCTGCGGGGAGCTCATCTACACGGGAGCGCTTAGAACCAATGTGGCAACATTCCTGAGAAGAGCCCATGTTCAACGCCGGGAGACTCGTCTCTCGTCGGAGCTCTTCGCCTCATCCGCCGATGTCCATCTTATCCTCGGGAACATCTCTCAGGAGGACTACACGACTGAGACTGCAGATGGGAGGGGACGCTCTGTTCAAGAGGCTCGTGCGCGCCTCGCCCGTGTGGTCTGCGCCGACATCGAGATGCTGACTCACGAGGAGACCGAAGAGCTGGCCCGAGAAGCCTACAATGCGCAGCTGCAGGAGATATCTGAGGGCCTAGAGCAAGTCGCCCATGACCACGACTTCAACAAGGAAAGCACGCCCGTCGTCGCAGCGGGTCTCGGGCGTTCCTTCCTGGCTGAGAGAGCTGCTCGGATTTGTGGGTTCAGAACGATCCTCGACCTAGAGGCTCTGACCGGCCTTGCTGGTACGGCCAAGCTCGCATCTGCCGTTGGCCTATGCCTGATGGCCCTCTCTCGCCTTATGGGGACGGAGTTGAGATGGACGCGGTTATCAAGGTAGGGGGCAGCCTCCTCGCGGAACCCGACAGTTTGAAAGCTCTCTGTGAAACGCTCGGTACCGCAAGCAGGAGGTGGAGAATAGCCTTGGTACCAGGTGGAGGTCCTTTCGCGGACGAGGTTCGGCTTCAGGATAGGCGGTTCAACCTTTCGGCCCAAACAGCCCACGAGATGGCCATCCTGGCCATGGATCAGTTCGGCCTCCTTCTTTGCCACCTCTTGGACAACAGCGCAGCCGTAAGGACCCTTAAGGAGGTCGTCAGGTCCGTTCGGGTAGGAAAACTGCCCGTGATCCTGCCCTCCAGCATCTTGCTGAAGCCGAACCCGCTCAACGCCTCTTGGGACGTGACATCTGACACAATAGCGGCCTACCTCGGGGAACGACTCAAGGCGCGGAGGCTCATACTTACAACCGACGTTGACGGCCTCTTCACGGAGGACCCGAAGACAAATCCGCAGGCAAGGCTCCTTTCAACCGTCCGCCTCGACGAACTCTCTCAGTTCCCCACGAGAACGTGTGTCGACAGCGCGCTTCCTTCCCAACTCCGAAGGTACACGTTGGACACCTGGATCGTTAGCGGCCTCCATCCTGAGAGGGTCTTTGGGCTGCTGCGAGGTGAAAGGACAGTCTCAACCAGAATACTTCCCTGATGCTTACGTAGCGCGTTGAAGTGCTTCTCTGAGGCTAGCTACCAAGCGTCCGTCGAGTCTGCCGCTAACCCAATCTCTCGAGCTGCAAACCGCTCTCCTAACCCCGATGATGTCGGCTCCCAAAGCCAGAACCCTCCCAACATCCTTCTCTCCGAGGCCGCCCGCCAAGGCAACCTTAAGGCCTAGACTGTGAGCCTCGCGGATAAGCGGCCTCAGCTCATCCTCGCGACAGTAGTTGAAGAGGTTGCCAGAGCCTTTAGCCTTCAGGTCAACCAAGATGCCGTAGCATCCCGCTTTCGCGGCTGCTGATGGCAAGAGGGCCGGGGCCAGACACCCGAAGGCCTGGTGGTCTGCGTAACCAGCCCCGACTACCCTCTTGCCACTATCGTAGCTCCTGACCGCTTCAACGATCGGCGTTAGGAGCCCCTCTGCGTCTTCGACGGATGAGACGCCGAGGAGGCCAGCTTTCACGTAGTCAGCGCCAGCAACGGCCGCGCCCAGCGCCGCGAGCGAAGCGGTCCCAGGCAGGTTCGGGAGGTCGCCTATGGTGGCGCTAAGCTCACAGCGCGGAGGCAGAACCTCAGCGACCGCGCTGATGATGCTCGGCGGTTGAGCCCCTAACGCTCCTTCTAGAGGGTTCTTCACATCGATTATGTCAGCCCCGCCTCTCACAGCCTCTTCGGCCTCAAGCCGGTTCACGACGCTGACGAGAAGTCGCATGTCCCCCTCCAAGGCCACGTATGGCTCTGCGAGCCGATAAAGCCTTTGGGCCCCAAGCATTCACCTTAAACCCTTAAGTAGCGACTCAGCTCGGATAGGTGCCGTCTGCATTCAGAGAATACGTATGAACCCTATCTACGTAACGGATGGCCCTGCTGTTAAAGCGGCGATGTGAGCCATATGAGTCATATGAGACGGATAGGACACGTTGGCCTCGTGGGCTGCGGCGCCATTGGTACCGTCATCGCTAAAGCGATAGACAAGGGAGCGGCGGGAGGATTCAAGCTTGAAGGCGTCTATGACATTGTTCGAGAGAAGGCCGAGGCCCTTGCTGGTCTACTATCGCAGCGGCCGCAGGTAGCATCTTCGGCAGAGGAGCTGATCCGTCTCCCAGGCTTGGACTTGATAGTCGAAGCGGCCTCTCAGCAAGCTGTAAGGGAGCTAGCGGTCAAGATTCTCGCGGCGCGGAGAGACCTGATGATAATGAGCGTCGGCGCCCTCGTAGACCCTGATTTGTTGAGGAGTCTTGAGAGCACAGCTGTCAAGGCCAATCGGCGGATCTACGTCCCTTCTGGGGCGATAGCAGGTCTTGACGCTGTAAAGGCGGCGAGCGCTGCCTCTGTCAGCGATGTCACGTTGACCTCTAGGAAGTCCCCTAAGGCCTTGAAGGGCTCAGCCTACCTAGACTCTATCGCCTCCAGCCTAGGCCAACTAGCGGAGCCGAAAGTGATCTACGAGGGCCGTGCCACGGAAGCGTGCAGGCTCTTCCCGGCAAACGTTAACGTGGCTGCGACGCTGAGCATAGCCTCCTTGGGCCCCGACAAGGTCAAGGTTAGGGTCATCGCAGACCCTACGGTGCAGAAGAACGTTCACGAGATATCAGTGAGAGGAGAGTTCGGGGAGCTTTTCGCTCGAACAGCGAACGTTCCCTCACCGCATAATCCTGCAACCAGCTATCTTGCAGCGCTATCCGCCATAGCGATGCTGAGGAGACTCTCATCGCCGCTCGTGGTTGGAACCTAGGTACTGTCGTTAGGCTCTTCGTATCTCGAGTCCTGTTCCCCAAACCCGAACCTCGACGTCGTCCCCTATGTCGGGCTTAGGCTCTAGCCTATCCCACTCCTCCCTTGTCAGCCATAGCGTCAGACGGGGCACTCGGATCTTTCCACGAGGCCCAAAGGGCATAGACCTCACAACCTGTTGAACGATAGGCGCAACCTCCCTCGCGATCTCGCTCTCCTCGCCTCTCGAGAGGATCATCGGCGGCGGCATCGACCTCTCTTGGGCAAGCTCGAGCTTGATCCCTTCTCCCTCGACGGGGTCCGGTATCAGGGCCTTGCTCACCAAGGTGGCCCTGAAGACTACCTCAGCCACACATCCTCACCGCGAGCCGAACACATCTACGTCGTTGCTACTTAAAGCCAGACGGGGTCTCTGATACGTGCGCGAAGCCTGACTACAGCACGAATGCCTTCACCTGAACGTTCTGGAGCAGACCTGCCTCACTCTTACGCTTCCTCAGCGTCGCCACGAACCGTTCGACATCGGAGTAGGACCTTTCGTAGATGTGGGCGCTGTTTGAGAAATCGAGATATGAACCCACACCGCAATCGAGCTCTCGGCTTAGGCTCCTCTGAAGCTCTGTCAGAGCGAGCATGTTGATGTGCGCTGCACGGAAGAGGTCTCTACTTCTCCATTCTGTCTGGAGAACCAGGGATCGGTCGTAGATCTTAATCCAGAGCCTCTGGAGACACGGCGGAGAGTCCATGAAAAGGTCCTTTGCAGGTTGCCACGTGATGGCCTGAGCTCTCCTCGTGTATGGGGTTAACTGCAGCTTCCTGCGAACCTCCTCGATCTGGTCGAGAACCGTCTCGCCTATCCGATACGAGTAGAGCCTCTCGTGATACGTGTAGGGAAGCTTTCCTTCCTGAACATGGCAGTCCAAAGTGCCGTCAAGGACCTCCTCAACGTAGCTTTTCGTTCCCATCACAGCGACCACATCGCCTCTATGAACCCGGGGTTCCGCGAAGGGGTCCTCCACGGTCATGAGCAGCGATGCTTCCCTGGCCTTCTCCCCATACTCGGTAGGGACCTCTAGCCCCGCCGACCAGACCTCAAGAACAGCTCTCTCCCACGTATCCGCGATGCTTCTGCCTGACACCACGACTACGGGCGGTCTCAACATGGAGTTTCCATCACCCTAAGGCAGATGCGCCTAATCTAGGCTTCGCGAGAGTATTAGGTCGGCCGCTTCCTTGAAGCCTCTACCGTCTCTCCCGGCCACGACACGCGTCGCAATCCTCTTCAAGGACATCTCGGCGTTACCGATAGCTATGGAGAGGCCTGCCGCCCTAAAGAGCGGCACGTCGGTCTCGCTGTCACCTATGGCAACGATCCCTCGCGGGTCGAGGGCCATCATCTCAGCGGCCGTCCGCAGCCCAAGCCCCTTGTCTACGTTCTTGCTGACAATGTGGTAGGCGTAGCCGCTGTCCCACAGGCTCAATGAAGGAAAGGAGGCCAGGACTTTCCTAACTGAGTTCCTAGGGATCGTTCGTTCCAACGCTACATCCACGTAACGGTACTGATTCGACCAAGACTCCACGATTCTGCTCCCGAACCTTCGCTTCAAGGCCTCTAACGCGGCCTGGGGGACCGTTCTCTCGCCTAGAACACGGGTCTCTTCCTTGTACTCGACGACGCCCCCGCCTTCGCAGATCGAAGCACCGTTAGAGCCGATGTACGTCTGCAACGTCATCATAACGCAGAGAGCGTTACCTGACGCTAGGATAACAGGTAGACCCGCCCGCTCAAGCGCACGTATAGATCGAATAGCAGGGCAGGAGATCCTGGAGGCCTTACCGGTTATCGTCCCGTCTATGTCCGTCGCTACAGCGGCGATCCTCAACCAATGTCCCTCAGCAGTCCCTGAAGGAGCAGCCACGCCCCTTCTGGACATGAAGCTATTTAAGAAGAGGCTCTTCCCCTGATGGATCGTTCGCCTGCCCGAACCTGCTAGTGATGCCTTCTTGTCCCTGGCTGTTGAATCTGGTGGCCTGCCACAGGTGGCGATCTGACTGGAAGTTGAGAGAGCTCGGATCATCCTGAGCCGGCTGAACGAGACGTTAGGGCCGGTATGTTTCCACCACACCGAACTCACGCGTTTCGAGCTGCTGGTTGCCACGATCCTCTCACAGCACACGAACGACCGAAACTCAGGGCGAGCATTCAACCGGCTTTCTAAAGCCTTTGCGATCAACCCGCGTGTGCTGGCGAGGGCAGAGGAGGCAAGCGTAGGAGCTGCTATCCGAGTTGCGGGCCTCCAGAGACAGAAGGCGAGAGCGATTATAGCCCTCGCGATGGTTGTTCTCGAACGATTCGGGGGCGACCTAGACAGCGTGCTCGCCCTTGAGACAGAGGAGGCCAGGGAGGCCCTGATGAGCCTGCCGGGAGTTGGGCCCAAGACTGCAGATGTGGTTCTGCTCTTCAGCAAAGGAGCTGCCACATTCCCGATTGACACACACATCGCTAGGGTCTCTAGGAGGCTTGGCTTAGTGCAGAAGACGGCTGGCTACGAGCAGATGCGGAGAGAACTGCAGAGCCTGTTTCCCCCGGAGAGGTACGGGCAAGCTCATCTACTCTTAATCCAGCTCGGCCGTAGCTATTGCAGGGCGGCCAAGCCGTTGCACGACGCATGCCCAGTTCGTGACTATTGCCCGAAGCTGGTAGATTGCCCTTAAGCTAATCAGACTCCGTAGCTCTAGGCGGGCTGCTGAAGGGCTGGGCATCACGGCGTACTCTGCAGCCGCCTAGTGCCACACTCTGGACAGAACACGGCGCTACTGGGGAGCCTAGTCCCGCATTGGTAGCAGAACATTGCACCTCTGCCCGGGTGGCCGGTTGTGATGGGCGGACCGTACGGCGCTCGGGCCCGCTTGTAGGCGAGTTGACCGTAGACCCAGTAGAGCGCAGCGGCAGCGGCGACAACTCCGGTGTAAGTGAGCAGGGTGAGGAGGAAGGCGTTCTCCGCGTAGAACATCGAAGTGTTCAGATACCCGAAGGCGAGCGAGTATCGTCCCCTGCTATAGGCGTTCTCTGCCCAGCTGAGCGTCCATTGAGCTGCGGCCTTATAGGGCTGGAGGAAGGGGCTGACCTCGGGGATGGATTTCTCCGCGTAATCCAGAAGCCCTTTCAACTCGACCACATCGACGATGTTCGTGAAGCCCCAGGACTGGAACTCGCGAACAACGCCGGTCGTGTTCGCTGCGGCGATCCCTAATGCCGTGACTATGCTGGAGTCGTCGCGCAAGTCACCGTAGGTTTTCAGAGCTCGAAACGCTTTCTCGTAGAAGCCTATGCCCCCATGCTCGTCTCCCAGTATCTTGAAGACCATGTATGAGGCCACGTAGTCGCTCGCTTGGTCCTGAGCCCAGCTCTGGACGAAGCCGAGCTGGCCGTCCAAGCTTTTGGCTCTGCTTCTTATCGTCTCTTCTTGGTCCTTCGCGCCCGCCTGGTAGCCCAAGAGCTTCGCCACCTCGATGCTGGCGTACTGGGCCATTCCTTCATGAACCCACAGCTTGTCCGGAGGGATCCCGACTTCCCAGACGAAATGATGGACCAGCTCATGGAGAGCAATGATCTCTATGAAGCCCTCCATGGTCCGGAAGTAGAACATGTTGACGTTGACCGCGCCGGGGTGGTCCTCAGCCGTGAAGGGGACGAAGCCTCCTAGACCTGACAGGAATTGGTCGATAGTCGGGATGAAGAAGGTGAAGTTCACGTTTGTCAGGTCAACGTCGAAGAGGTCTCTCAAGATCGGATAGGACCTGTTGTAGAGCTCCAGGATCGCCCCTGTCCGAGCCGCATACCGTCTTGGGGTCTGCGACGAGAATCTTCCAACGGTGAGGGTCTCCTTCTCAACCGTCTTACCAGGCAGCGTCATTGCTACTGCGAGGCGACTGTGCGACGCAGCTGAGGCGACAACCCTGAGCCTGCCGTCGGCCAGCTTTCTTACCGAGAGTCCCTCAGGCGTGACCACGTTCCCGCGGATGTAATCGACGAGTCTGACGTTGGAAGAAGAGACCTCTGTTCCATTGGGTAGATCGACTGTCAGAGAGCCCTTTGCCGACGGGTCGAACTCTATCTCCGAGGAGAAGAAGAACCCGTTAGGCTCAATGATATACGCGTACTGGCTGACGTTGAACCCGATCCTCAGGTCGAACGACCCGTTTCGAGGCAGGTATGTGAAGGAGTAGTTGGCCCAGAAAGGATTGACCACGCCTTCGGTGACGAGCGGTTGAACGTCGCTCGAGAGCAATGAGCCGCTCGTCCTGTTCTGCCACGCCACGAAGGTGGGAACAATGACCCACGAGGAGCCCTCCTGCAATGTCTCGTCGAGAAACCGTGTCATGACCTGAGCGTCACCGTCCGCGTCCACCTCGTAGAAGTACTCATACTCCTGCTTTCCCGAGGCTTCGGCTCGTGCCGATGGGCGGGCGATGAGGGCGTAGGCGGAAGCAGAAGCGATGATAGCAAGGAGGGCCAGTACTGTCGCTGGGTGAACTGTAGAAGTCACTTTGGTCTCCATGGGACCAGCTTCATATGACTGAGCACGATCCGGCACGAGTTCATTTTAACTTTGCCCATCTGGGGTCGGCCTTAATACGCGCCGAGCGGTTCTTGGTCGCATGCAGAATGTAGAGCTGAGAGGCCAGTCGGAGATCACGGCCATCGCTCACGGAGAGCCATAGCCTCACTAGGCGACGCCCGGAGACTGCGATGGCGTCTGCGCCGCGGCCATCTTGATGCAGGCCTTCCCGAGCTGCGAGGTCAGGTTCTCGAAGCCAGCCGACCTCTGTCACGACCTGGGCCTCGTACCAACAGACATCGACCTTGTCATATGCGACCTCGCTCTGAATGAGGGAGACGTAGGTTGCATCCAAGAAAGGTTGGCGACGCTGATCGCTAGAGGGGCGAGGGTCGTCTACATCGACCATCATCCTTTCCCGGTGGGCGTCGCGGCCAAGGACTTGCCTAGCGTTCAACTCGTCCATGAGGTTGACAGTTGTTCCTCCGAGCTTGCCTATAGGAGTTTCAAGGACAGGCTTGGGCCTGAAGCTGTCTTCTTGGCCGTCTATGGGGCGATAGCCGACTATGCCGAGCAGACGCCTCTTATCGCCTCTGTGCTTAAGAGATGGGATAGGCGACTCCTCTTCGTTGAGGCCGGCCTCCTCTCAGAGGCCCTTCTCGAGAGAAGGGACAACGAGTTTCGTCAGTTCCTCACCGATGAGCTAGCTCAGGGAAGACATCCCAGCGAGATACCTGAGGTCATCACGGAAGCAATCAAAGGGCTACGGCATGAGTATGAGGTCCTCAACTACACGAGGGAGTATGTTGAGAGGAGAGGGAACCTTGCCATCGTCACCCAGTTGCCCGTCAAGGGCTTCGGCGGCAAGGCTGCCGCCTACGCCATCGCCTTCACAGAGGCCAAGGTAGGCGTCGCTGTCAGCCTCAGGAACGGTAGGGCGCACCTTAGCCTCAGAAGCCGAGACTCCACTGTCGACCTGAACCAAGCTCTTCGGAAGCTGACCGCCATGCTTGGAGGACACGGTGGCGGCCACCCGATGGCTGCGGGAGGCGAGGTTCCCTCCGAGAGGCTAGAGGAGTTCCTTGACCTCCTAGATGCTCATCTTCGAACTTGACGATAGGCAAGCCAAAGGTTTGAAGACACTGTCTTCGAGACGGGCCGTTGATGCCATGGAAATGGCCCGTACGGGAACCGATAAATAACCCTCCCTCAGAACTCGTGCACGTGTCTTGCCGTGAAAGTTGCTGAACAGGTTCATCTCCTCAAGGTTCCGTTCGCAGGCATCTTCACCGCGGTCTATCTGGTTGTGAACGACAAGGTAGGCCTGGTAGATTCAGGTCTTCGCTCGTCGCCTGAGGACTATATTCTCCCATACCTCACCGGGCTTGGACGAACACCGGCCGCGATATCGCTCGTCGTCCTCACTCACTGGCACGGCGACCATGTGGAAGGCGCTCAGGCTCTGCAACGCCAGGCCGGGGCCAAGATCGCGATACACGAGCTGGGCGTTCGAGGACTCCAAGCTCCATCCATTGAGCAGGTTGAGACGTACGGCGACTGCATGACTGAAGATGAGAGGAGGATGGCTCTGAAGGGCCCACGTCAGGTGGGAATCGTGCCCGACCTTGCTCTGAGGGAGGGCGAGGTCGTCACCCTCGGCGATCTCCAGTTTCAGGTTCTCCACACGCCGGGGCACGTGGCAGGCTCTATCAGCCTATGGAACAGTGAGCGCGGTATCTTGTTCACCGGGGACTCGGTTCAAGCATGGGGACCGATGCAGAACGGAGGCCCCTTCTACTGTGATGCGGAAGGATACCTGAGGTCCCTGCAGGCGGTCCGTGATCTACAGCCAAAGCTGGTCTTGGCAGCGCACCCGTACAGGCCTTTCTCCGAGAGCGTGCATAAGGATGAGGACGCGCTTCGCTTCATCGATGAAAGCACAGCCTGCACGAAGGCAATCGACGACCAGGTCCTTTCCTCTCTGACGAGCGTCTCTCAGCCGTTGAGCTTGGGCGATGTCGCGAAGAGAGTTGCCGCGAAACTAGCCTTCGGGCAGAGCACTTTCACCACAAGGGTGACCGTCAACGCGCATCTCAAGAGGCTGCTGGCCGAGGGAGCGGTTGAGCAGATCGTGGACGACATGGGGGCTTACTGGAGGGCACGGTGACGGAGGACAGCTTTCTCTTGAGCCAAGTGTCAGCTGGTACTGCGCAAGCTGGCCGCGCCGTCAGAACCGCGTTGTTGTATAGCGACGACCTGAGGCTCTACGATTTCGGCCCTGGTCATCCCTTTAGGGGAGATCGCTATTCCAGCTTCCTCGCCGCTCTTAAAGAAGGGCTCGGCCAAGAGTTCTCTCGCTTCGATCTGATCGAGCCGCGGCCCGCTTCGAACGAAGAGTTAGAGCTGGCCCACGACCCCAGTTACATCGAAAGGGTCGAGGCCGGGGTTGGCTGGTCGGTCGACACACCCTTGACGCCACGGCTAGTCGAGGCGGCCAGGTTGATAGCGGGCTCGTCGCTCTTGGCTGCGCGGCTTGTAGCCGAGCGTCAGTACTCGAAGGCTGTGGTGGTAGGGGGCGGGATGCACCATGCGAGGCGGGACCGCGAGGCAGGCTTCTGCGTCCTTAACGACGTTGTGTTATGCTTCAAGGCCCTGGTTCAGAGGCATGGTGTGTCGAGGGTGATGATACTGGACACGGATGCTCACGCCGGCGATGGAACCGCTGAGCTCCTTTACGACAGCCCCAATGTGCTTTTCGTAGACGTGCACCAGGACCCTAGGACGCTCTACCCTGGAAGGGGGTTCGTCCACGAGGTGGGAAGCGGCCAGGGGGAGGGCCGCATAGTAAACGTTCCTATGCCTCCGGGAGCGTCCGACAGAGCCTACGACTACGCGCTGACGGAGGTCTTTGCGCCCTTAGCTGAGGAGTTCAAGCCTCAGGTCATACTAAGGAATGGTGGGTCAGACCCGCACTTCGCGGATAGGTTGACGAACCTGGGCTTGACGCTGCAAGGGCTGAGGATGATAGGCCGGAGGGTGGCCGAGGTGGCTGACGCTGTCTGCGACGGGAGAGTTATCGACCTTCTCGGTAGCGGCTACAATCCCACGGTTCTTCCCCATGGCTGGCTCGCTCTCATTGCAGGCCTGATCGGGCTCGATGTCGAGCTTGATGAGCCGATGCCAGCCCCGGGCTGGCTCACCCCAGACATTGGGATGGAGGGCACGGTTGAGGTCGTGAGAGAGGTGAAGAGGACTCTGGGTAGGTATTGGGGTTCCTTGGCCTAGTGTCTACCAGGCTCGATAGGCCATCGGCGCCTAGGTCGACGGGGAATGTCTTAAGAGAGCATCAGCGAAACAGGGGGCCGGGTGTCGACGAGTTGAAGGTTGTCGGCGGGCCCAGCTCTGTGGAGCTGTCGAAGAAGGTTGCGAATGAGCTGGGCGCTCCCTTGGTCAAGGTGGCGTTCAAGAGGTTCCCGGACGGCGAGTTTTACTTTAGGTTCGAGGAGGACGTAGCTACCGACGATCTGCTCTTGGTTCAGAGCCTTTACCCGCCTCAGGAGCAGCACCTTTTCGAGCTACTGGTCATGGCGCATGCTGCAAGAGACCTCGGGGCGAGGTCGGTCGCTGTCTACGCGCCTTACTTGGCCTACAGCCGACAGGATCAACGCTACTTGAACGGTGAGGCCGTCACCTCGACGCTTGTGACTGAGCTGTTAGAGCGAGCAGGCGTCAACACCTTGTACACGATCGATGTGCACAATAGGAGCGTGTTGACGAGGTACACCGTTCCCGCGGTTAACCTGACTGCGGCCGATGAACTAGCCCGGCACTTCGCTGCTAGACGGCTGAAGAAGCCCCTTCTGGTCGCCCCTGATGACGAAGATGACGCGCTGGAAAGGGTCAAGGTGGCAGCCAAGGCTATTGGCGGGGACTACACGTTCCTTGAGAAGAGGAGGAACAGGCGTACAGGCGAGATAGTCACTTTGGAGAAGAGGATCGACGCGAAGGGGCGGGACGTAGTCATCATAGATGATATCATCAGCACAGGCCATACAGCGGCGAACGCGGCGAGGCTGCTGAAGAAGATGGGTGCTCATAGGGTCTTTATAGGCGTGACTCACGCGCTGCCACAGGAAGGCACACTGGGGCTTCTGAGAGATGCGGGCGTCGACGAGGCTGTCGGCACGGACTCTGTCCCCGGTGAGATGGCCAAGGTCTCGACTGCGCCGATCCTCGTCAGAGCCCTCAAGAGCCGCCAGCGCTAGTCTTCTGTAGCTTCGCCGACGAGCCGTGGTTTCACAGGGTTCTTCACCATGCTCTACCGTGCGTCTAACCGCACCAAAGGAACCCGGCTCAGGCCCTGATTCAGCGGGAGGGTAGCGCGGAAAGCCTCTGATTGGGGAGTCTCTTTCCCGATTCAGAGAACGGTCCTTCGCATGAGCCAACCAGAAGATGACAGCTCGCGAACTCCCAGCCTCTCCGTGGACCCCCTAGAGGTCAAAGCGGGCTCGAACGAGATACCGGACAAACCGGGCTTCGGCATGGAGATCGACGAGAACGTCGCGGAGGGATACGAGGTCAGAGAGCCCGAGAGCCACTGAGCATGTAAGAGCGCAGAATAGGACAGCTTAAGAGAAGCCCGTGTTATCTTTCGCGCGAATCTGCCTGATTTCAAGGGAGGAGGCTCTTAAGCTCGTCGAGAGCTCAACCAAGCGCGATCACTCTATTGCGGTATCTGGGATAATGAAGGAGCTTGCGAGGAAGTTAGGGGAAGACGTAGAGGAATGGGAGATCGTTGGGTTGCTACATGACTTGGACTACGACCTCACCAGAGCCGACAGAGGTAGACACGGCATCACAGCCGCAGAAATCTTGGAGGGAAAGCTACCAGAAGAGGCACTGTACACCATAAAGGCCCACGATCACAGAACCGGACTCCCACCACGAAGCCTGTTGGACAGATCATTGACAGCGACAGATGCCCTAGCCGTCTTCATCGACGACCAAGGGATCACATGTGTTGAGAAGGGAGAGGCCCTAGCAGCCAGGTTCAATGACGAATCCGTTGGTAAACCATGGATTAGTAATGCGATATTGACGTTCTGCCGGGAGAGAGGATTCAAGCTGATAGAGCTTCTGGAACTGGGGCTAAGCCCAGAACCTAGAGCTCATACCCGAAGAGAGTGAGGTTGGAAGCTGAAAGCGAGAATCGACGGTGGGGTAAGAGCGTCTGGGACCATCTGGACGAAGGACAGGGCCTTCGAGAAAGCCTCCTTCCCAGCCGCTATGGACCAGAGGTTGAAGCCTCACAGAATGGGAGTATGCACACTGAGGAGGCTAAGATTGCAGCTGTGCCTTCGAGTTCGTCTACCATCCCATGGCGTAGGCTGTCTCTCCTCTAGGAGACGCGGCAGCTGAGAGGATGCCTGTCTCCTCGTTGAATGCTGCCGC
>CAYRUY010000021.1:0-14740 GCA_964427455.1 uncultured Candidatus Bathyarchaeia archaeon
TGCAGGTACGGGCGGCGTTCCCAGGTTTTGAAGTCGCTGAAGCACCAGCCTAGGGCTCCGGCGGCCCCGTTGACGAAGGTGCTGAACAACGCGACGCGGTAGTAGCAGGCCTCGTTCGCCTCTGAGACCTGAGCCTTAGAGCTTCCAAACTCCTCAAGCAGCACGGGCTTCCCTAGCGCCGCGGCTCTAACGCGGGCCGCGTGCGTGTACGACCATCGGAGCGCATCGTTATCCCAGCCGTAGACGTGAGGCCCGAGGAAGTCCTCGACGGGCAGGATATACTCAGGTAGGAAGCCGCGGGAGAAGATGCCGTCCCCCGTGCTGACAGGGTGCTTCCGGTCTACAGCCTTGATCGCCTGGTACATTGTCTTCGTCCAGTGATAGGCGGTCTCAGGCTCAGGGTCTCCTGCATACAGCGGCAACTCATTCGAGAGCAGCCAGGCAAGGATCGAATCGTCCTCGGCGTACCTCTCTGCGATGCCTTGAACGTACTTGACCTCGCTCTCGATCATGAAGGGGTCTGTGTAGAAGTCTCTTCCTTGACGCCAGGGAAGGTCCCAGTTCTCGCCTGACATGTGGCCGACGAAGAAGGATGGGATGACCCAGAGCTCGTTCCGACGGCAGATCGCGAGAAGCTCGTCCAGTTTCCTCAACGCCTCCTCGTTCAGCCGGCCGGGTTCAGGCATGAAGTCTTCGCTGAAGAGGAAGGCTCTGAAGACGTTCATTCCCAGGGCTTTCATCTGCTTCACGTCGGCCTCAACCTCGGCTGGGTCCCACTCCTTCCACATCTGGATCGCGTGAGACCTCGGCCAGTAGTTTACGCCGATGAGGTACACGGGCTTCCCGTCGCGTTCGAAGTAGCTCAACTCCACGCCTCCTATAGGCTGCTTTACGCATAGGTTTCGAGAACGTTTCTGTCGGGCTGATGCTTTACGCGGAACAGATATAAGGTCTACGAGCAACAGGCGGGCTTGTCTGAGCGTGTCTCGTAGAGGTGAGCCGTCTTGGCCGTGGACATCGTGGCGATGGGCGAGATCCTCGTCGACTTCATCCCTGTAAAGCCCGGTAGCTACATGGATGTGCCTGCGTTTGAGAAGTGCTTCGGCGGAGCGCCGTTCAACTACGCCGTGGCCGCAGCTAGGCTTGGCGCCAAGGTTGGGGCTTTAACGGCGGTCGGCACCGACCCGTTCGGCGAGTTCCTGCTTGAGACCTTGAAGGCGAACGGCGTCGACACAAGCCAGGTGAAGGTGAAGAGGGCGAGAACGACGCTTGCCTTCGTCGTCTCCGAGCCGAGCGGCGAGAGGTCCTTCTTCTTCTACCGGAAGCCCTGGGCTGAGACCGCTGACACATTTCTCTCACCGAGTGACGTAGACCCCGCATATCTGCGAGGCGTCAAGATACTGCACTACTCAGGCGTTGCGCTCTCGCACAGCCCTGAAAGGGAGGCAGTCTTCAAGGCGGTCGAAGAGACTCAAGCCTCAGGCGGCCTCGTCTCGTATGACCCGAATATTCGGCTCGACCTCTGGGGTTCGGCTGACGAGCTTCAGGCTGTGAACGACGAGGCGATGAAGAGGGCGGACATAATCCTCCTCGCCAAGGACGAGGCGGAGCTCCTCTTCGGCCAAGCGGACCCGCAGATGGTCGGCGCAAAGGTCAGGGCGAAGTATCACCCGCGGTATGTGGCCTTGAAGCTCGGCGACGAAGGCAGCTACGTGGAAGATAACTCGGGAAAGCGTGTTTCGAAGTCCGCTTTCAAGGTTGAGGTAGTTGATACCACAGGCGCAGGCGACGGGTGGGCTGCGGGCTTCGAGTTCGGCTTGATTGAGGGATGGAGCCTTGAGAGCTGCGTGAAGGTGGCGAACGCGGTCGGCGCCCTGATCGTGACGAAGCGTGGCGCGATCACCGCGATGCCGACGAGGACCGAACTTGAAACCTTCCTCAAACAGAGAGGAGTGGCTCTCGAGTAGCTCAGAGTCTAAACTGAGATCTCGTCGGGTCGGCTAGGTTTATCTAGCCTCTCTGCCCTTTCACGCGTTACGATGCCTAGGACAGCGGTGCCGCGAGTAGACCTTCACATGCACAGCGAGTTCTCGGCTTGCGCCCAAGACGTGACGGTTGAGAAGGATATCCTCCGCGCGGAGATGCTCGGTGTGACGAGGCTGGCGATAACAGACCACGGCGACCATCTGAGGCCGAAATGGATACCGGGATACCTGCTTGAGGTTGAGGGGTGGCGTAAGGGCTCCTCGGTCGACGTTCTAACAGGCATAGAGGCCCAGATCCTTCCCGATGGAAGGCCTGCCGTTGAGAAGAGCCTCCTGAAGGCGTTCGACGTGGTCATAGGGGGACTGCATGAGCTTCCATCCCAGGGAAAAGCACACGGAGATGCCCTGTTGCCTGAATATGAGAGAGCGGTTCTAGGCGCTCTCGAAGGCGGATGGATGCTTATCCTAGCCCATGCCACAGACGTCGCCTGGGAGAAGGTCTCTGTCCCTGAAGACCTGGCGCGGAGGCTCGCGGAGACAGCGAGAGACAAGGGCGTAGCCGTGGAGCTCAACTTCCACCACAGGGACCCCACATTGCCCTTTCTTGGAGCGTGCGTCGAGGCAGGCGTGAGGGTTACACCGACCTCAGACGCCCACAGGCTGGACGAGATCGGGCATTATGAATGGCATGCTCAGATGGTTGAGAGACTGAATCCCAGCAGGGAGCCCGTATGGTACACGGGCCCAGATTGAACTGGGAACGTCACCAGCTCTGTTAACCTAGCTACCACCTTTCGATGCTCGGCCATGGGCGTTGAGGGTTTGTTAACAGAACCTCGAAAACCATGGAAAGCCTTAAATATTGAGGCGTACGGAAAGCATGGACAGCCTCATGGAGGTTGCTCCATATGGCGAAATGCCCGAAGGATGGAACCGACGTAGCAAGACCAAGCAAGGAATGGGATGTCGCGCCTAAGAGCAAGAAAGGGCCTAAGCTTCACATAAAGCTCTACACCTGTCCCAAGTGCGGACACAAGTGGAGAGAAGCCGCTAAGGTTTAGAGGCCAAGGGAACGGCCGGTATCTCAGATCTCCTGCTTTTTTCTATTCTCTTCTATGTTAGTGCTCATCTGCCAGTGTGATTCACGTCCGCACCTTGATGACGCTTCTA
Source organism: uncultured Candidatus Bathyarchaeia archaeon (assembly GCA_964427455.1). Lineage (GTDB taxonomy): Archaea > Thermoproteota > CALKCG01 > B24 > JAWCPE01 > JAWCPE01. The sequence goes on from CAYRUY010000021.1 coordinate 3,156, forward strand.
TCGCCATCCTCCTCAGCCGCGCAAGAACGGAGGAAGACCATTCAACAGACTTCTGTCGACGGTATCCCGGCGGCACAAAGCGTTGAGCTGGGGAGACATCGCTTGGAACACTTGCCTTCCACGCGTGGGACTTGGGCGTCCAAGAATGTCCAAGGAGCTTATGCGTAAAACTGAGGCCTCGGCCTGCCAGCCTTCTTTTCAAGGCAGGCTTTCACGAACCCATAGTACGCTGGATCTGGTCTCCCAGGCCTGCTCTTGAACTCTGGGTGGAACTGGGTTCCCATGTAGAAGTATGAGCTTGGAAGCTCGAAGACCTCGACTCGTCGCCCGTCAGGGCTTAGCCCTGAGAAGACCATCCCGTGGCTCTGCAGGATGTTCCAGTAGGCCGGGTTCACTTCCCAACGGTGACGGTGACGTTCACGAATAGTCTCTGACCTGTAGAGTCGGTAGGCTATCGTGTCACGCTTGATGGAGACATCGTGTGCGCCAAGCCTCATAGTCGCCCCTTTGTACGTGAGCTCTCTCTGCTCCGGCATGAGGTCCAAGACTGGGTCAGGGGTCTCGGGGTTCACCTCTGCGCTGCTGGCCTCCGTAAGCCCGCAGACATGCCGGGCGAAGGCTACGATCGCGAGTTGAAAACCGAAGCATATGCCTAAGTAGGGCATGTCTCTCACGCGGGCGTGGTTCGCCGCGAGGATATATCCTTCGGTTCCTCTCGACCCAAAGCCCGGGGTGACCAAGAGCCCGTCGTACGAGCTCAACCTCTCGACTGTTGAGGGTTCCTCCTCGAAAGCCTCAGTCTCGATCCAGTCGATTTTCACCTTTGCTCCACAAGCTGCCCCGGCGTGAGTCAGGGCCTCGTTGATGCTGATGTAGGAGTCGGTTAGACTCGTGTACTTTCCACATAATGCGATCATGACGGGTTGCGAGGCGTCGGCAAAGGATTGTACGACAGTCTTCCAAGGGTTCCAATCCGGCTTCTGGGCTTCAATGCCCAGCCTCCGACAGAGGTAGTCCCCTGTGCCTTCCGCGTCGAGGATAAGAGGGAGTTCGTAGACGCATTTCACGTTCGGCGAACAATAGACGGCTTCTCCTGAGATGGTGCCGAAGAGCGCGATCTTCGCCTTGGCGTCCGAGCCGATCATCCTGCTGCAACGGGCTACGATGATGTCAGGCTGTATTCCTATGCGGCGGAGTTCGTTCACGCTGTGCTGCAGGGGCTTCGTCTTCTCTTCGCCTGTGATGTCGTGCACCGGGACGAGGGCTACGTGGACATAGACCGTGTTCTCAAAGCCCTTCTCCAGCCTGATCTGGCGCACCGCTTCGAGGTACGGCAGCCCCTCGATGTCGCCGACTGTCCCACCTATCTCTGTGAGAACCACATCGTAAGGAGCCCTGTCTGCGACTCTGTAGATCCTGCGCTTGATCTCGTCCGTGATGTGTGGCACGATCTGAACGCATCTGCCTAGGTAGTCGCCTCGTCTCTCTCTGTCGATAACGGTCCAGTAGATCTGGCCCGTCGTTACGTTCTGATCCTTGGGCAGATCCATGTCTAGGAAGCGTTCGTAGTGCCCCATGTCTAGGTCGATCTCGCCGCCATCCTCAGTCACGAAGACCTCCCCATGCTGGTACGGGTTCATCGTGCCACAGTCAACGTTCAGGTAGGGATCGATCTTGATCGCCGTCACCTTCAAGCCTCTGACCTGCAGCATCTTACCCAACGAGGCTATCACAAGGCCCTTTCCGACGCTGGAGAGGACGCCCCCCGTGACAAAGATGTATCTCGTCAAGGCTTGTCCCTTGATAGGCATGGGGTAAACAGCCCGGTGGGGGATAAAAGAGTTCTCTAGGTCTCGTGAGACCAGTTTCCGCCATTCGATGCACAGGTTTATATCTGGGAACCATAATCTACGTCCGGAAATAAGGAGAAGCGTCGGCTACTTGTTGGGACTGTTTTTAAGGGTTTCAGCTAGGTTGCTATCGCTCTTCTTGTTTCGTAAACCCTAAGGAGGGAAGGCAATGGAAAGGTCTGGGCCAAGGAGGACAAGGCGATTCGGACGAGACGAGTTCAGAGGCCCACCGAGGGCTGTGCCAGTCGAAGAAGGCAAAGAATACCATGTTAGGATTGAGAGCATGGGCTCAAGGGGAGACGGCATCGCGAAGATCGAAGGATTCATCGTCTTCGTTCCTCGCACAAAGGTTGGAGACGAGCTTACGGTGAGGGTTGACAGCATCCGCGGACGATTCGCCATCGCTACCCCAGTTGGGCAAGGAGAACAACAGTCTTCCGAGTAGGATGTAGGCAAAAACGCACAGGCTGTTCTAAGAAGCGACGCGTAAGACGACAGCGAGATGCAGTGGTTCGCAACATCATTCAATGCTTCTATCGCGACGTGCAATCAGCACTCAGGCGAGGACTTCGACAAGAAACAAGCGTAAGGTCATCTTGATCGCTGACGGCATTTTCCGGACGGAAGCGGGGAGAATCAGCTTCGGCCACGCATGAGGCGTAGAAGAGGTGAACGAACTAAGCTTCGAGAAGCCACGACAAAGTAGCTAACAGAGCCTTCTTGACCCGGTTGAGCTATCTCCGAGCAACGCATGAAAACCCAGGAGAGACCATCAGCAATCTACTTCTGGCACTTCTCGGCCTTCTTCCTCTGTGCGAGTTGGACAGCTAGTTTCACGGCTTCTACGAGGCTTTGAGCATTTGCTGTGCCCTCTCTTCGCCCTGCCTTCCCATACGCGGTTCCATGATCCACGGAGGTTCTTACTATAGGAAGGCCGACGCTGACGTTTACACCCCCGACGGCTGTCCACTTCCCGGTTGCCTGATCCCATTCGAGCCCGGCCATCTTAACGGGGATATGCCCTTGGTCATGGTACATCGCTACGACGATATCGAAGGCTCCTCCTCGGGCCCTCACAAAGACCGTGTCGGGAGGGAGAGGACCAGTCACGTCGATGCCCATCCTCCGCGCCTCATCGATCGCGGGGGTTATCTCGTCTATCTCCTCTCTGCCGAAGAGGCCGCTCTCGCCTCTGTGCGGGTTCAAGCCCGCAACGGCTATCCGAGGGTTCTCGATGCCTAGGTCTCTGAGCGTGTCGTGGGCTAGCCTGATCGTCTTGAGAATCCTCTCTCTCGTGATGAGGTAGGGGACCTGTCTGTACGCCACATGCGTTGTCACATGGATGACTCTCAGGCTTCCGGTGACCAGCATCATGGCAAAGTCTCTTGTTCCTGTGAAGTGGGCAAGCATCTCCGTATGCCCGGGGTAGTCGTATCCAGCCATGTTCACGGCTTCTTTACTTATGGGGCCTGTCACGATCGCGTCGACATCCCCGCGCTTCGCCAAGAGTACGGCTGTCTCAATGTACTCCACTGACGCCTTGCCTGCCATCGCTTGAGGCTGCCCCATCTTCAGCTCAGCTACGTTCACATTCGCTAGGTCGAGGATGTCGACCGTCCCATAAGTGAAGCGGCTCTCGCTCAGACTCTTCACAGGCCGCAATGTCAGTGAGAGCTTCGAGACCTGAAGGCCTTCTCGCATCGCCGACAAGTCGCCTATGACCAAGGGCCTGCAGATCTCGTAGACCTCTTGGAGGGCCAAAGCCTTGGCAGCGATCTCAGGCCCAATGCCCGCCGGGTCGCCCATCGTTATCGCGATGATCGGCCTCTCGAATGGACTCGTAGAAAGATCACCTTCACCCGGCCTTGTTGGAGGCTCAGAAGCGCTGGCCTCTGAGCGCGAAGCTAGAGGGTCTGAGGCACGAAAGCTCACATCTCTTTTGGCTAAGACGCTTCCCTGCCCGAGGAGCCCTCGCACCTTGACCACCGCTGCATGCGCTCGCTCATGGCCGTAGGGGTCAGGTTAAAACTGTTGCGGCCAGCTTGCAGCCTGAGGGGCAGACCTCCTCTCGGAGGTAAAAGTTAATAACATGTGACAAGGTCCGGAACGGAAGGGGATGAGCGATAGGGGTGGTTCCGAAGGAGTTTTTTGTGACAAGCGGGAAAGCCACGGATCAAGTCTCGGCCCTGAACGCCTTTGACCTTGCCCTGATGAGAGCTGGCATCGCGCAATGCAACCTGGCTATGGTCAGCTCGATTCTTCCACCTAACGCGAGGGAGGTTCGCAGGAAGAGAATACCGATCGGGGCTATCACGCATGCAGTCCTGGCAAGGATGGATGGTAATGAGGGGGAGACGGTCGGGGCGGGCATTGCGTGGGTCTGGGAGAAGGAGAAACGCTTTGGCATCGTTGCTGAGGCGCACGGGTACATGGACCGAGGAGCCTTAGAGGAGATCCTCAACTGGAAGGTTCATGAGATGGCTAAGAACAGAGGCATGGAGCTGGGAAAGGTCAAGTATAGGATCGAGATACTCGGGGTGCCGATGGACCACTACGGCTCGGTCGTCTCGGCCCTCGTCTTCATCCCCTAGCCTGCGGAGTAGCGGCGAACGACTGTCGTAGCTTCTGATAGGTGGCCTTGAGCGCTTCAGGTAGCACCTTCGTGTCCGCCACCACCGGCATGAAGTTGGTGTCTCCAGACCAACGTGGCACAATGTGAACGTGCACGTGTTGGTCGAAGCCAGCCCCCGCCGCTTTGCCTAAGTTGACTCCTATGTTGAAGCCGTGAGGCCTCAAAGCTGCGTTTAGGCAGGACAGTGACTTCTTCAAGAGACCCATGATCTCCTTGATCGCCTCGTCGCTTAACTCTTCTAGGCCGGGCACGTGGGCGTACGGGGCAACCATAAGATGCCCGGTGTTGTACGGGAAACGGTTCATCGACACGAAAGAGAGTGCCGCTCTTTCAAGGATGAGATTTTCTTCGTCACGGGCCTCCTGAGGCATCAGACAGAAAATGCAGCCCTTAGGCTCTGCGCCGACGTACTCCATACGCCAAGGAGCCCACAGGATCCTTCCCATCTTCCTACTTCCTTCCTATGGCTAGGGCCTGATGCTCGTCGAGGCCTCGTTGATATATCCTTTGCGAACGCCCTCTTAGCGGAATGGTTTTGTACCGCCTATGCTATCATCGACCTCAGCATAGCGGCGTGATGGTGGTTTCGCCGTTGGCTCAGGGCTCTAGGATCAGGCTCGTCGTGTTCGACCTTGATGGAACGCTGACGACGGTAGGCAGCATCTGGCAGCATATACATGAAGCCCTAGGCACTTGGGGTCAGGGCGCCCAGTATGCTAAGAGCTTCTTCAAGGGCCAGATCTCCTACGAGCAATGGGCTAAGCTCGATGCGGGCCTCTGGAAGGGAGTCCCCGTTGAGAGACTTGAACGCATTCTCTGCTCCGTGGAGTACGCGAAGGGCGCCAAAGAGACCGTTCTCAGCCTGCGAAGCCGAGGAGTGAAGGTCGCGACGATCAGCGCTGGGCTTTCGATTCTTGCAGATAAGGTGACGAGGGAGTTAGGCTTAGACTTCTCAGTTGCGAACGAGTTGACTGTCAAGGACGGGAGGCTGACGGGTGATATCGTGGTGAAGGTGGGCTACGACAACAAGGGAAAGGTGTTAAGAAGCCTGCTGCAAGAGCTCAGCCTGGAACGTTCCCAGTGCGCGGCCGTCGGAGACGACCTCCCGGACATAGGTCTGTTCCAGGAGTCAGGTATGGCTATAGCGTTCAACCCACGAGACCCAGCGGTAGAGAGAGCGGCTCACGCGGTCGTTCGCGGCGAGGATCTTCGCCTAATCCTGCCTCATCTCACGTAGGGCGAGAAGCCGGTTGCTGTCAGGGTTAGGGTTGGATCGCGGTTAGCCAACTGAGGAGGTTGAGGACTCTACGCGCCTTGGGTTTGACCGCTGATGAAGGAAGACAGATAAGAAAGGGCTTGGAGGAGTTGCAGGAGATCAGACGCCTAAGAACGCAAGCCTAACGCGAAACGTTGTCTTCGTCGAAGGTGAACTCGATAGCTATCCTTACGCGGATCGTGAACGTTGTTGCGACGGCTGCCCTGGACCGTTCCGTAGACCTGGAATCCCTAGCCAAACGCTTCCCTGAGGTCGTTTCCTACGACCCGGATCTGTACTTCGCGGCCTACTTCAAGTCGAAGGGGATGAAGGGGAAGGTCTCGATCTTCTCCTCGGGAAAGATGATCAGCGTCGGAACGAAGACCATAGAAGACGCCAAGCGTGACTTGGCCCATGTGTCCGAAACCGTTGAAAACGCGGGACTGGCCAGGCTGAAGGACGAGCCGAAGGTTCAGAACATCGTAGCCACGGCAGACCTAGGAGTAAGGCCCGACCTCGAAAGAATCATGGAAAACATCCATCTTTGGGAAGGGGCTAAGGCCATTTACGAGCCTGAGCAGTTCCCGGGCGTGATCATCCAATTCCCACTGTCCAACGAAGCGACGGCGACCATCCTGCTCTTCAGCTCACGCAAACTCGTATGCGTAGGGCTGAAGAGGCGAGAAGACATCCAGGCCGCCATTGAACGCCTAGAACCCCTCCTAAGGTAGTTGTCGGTCGCTCGCCGACCTTCCAGGGTCTTTCATTCCCCCGACGGAGTAAACCTCTGTTGGTGGAATCGTTCGATATGAGGGGATGGGGCTTTAAATATCTCAAGGATAACGTAAGTGAAGGGTGGAATCGATGGAGGCCGGCCTGGCCAAGGCTCAGAGAGAGGCTGAGGTCCTAATAGCCTTGGGGCTCTACCAACTCAGGGTCAACGCGATAAAGGAGAGGGTAAGGGCACTCTATAGGGAGCACCAAGGCTACCTGAAGCCGAATGAGGAGGTCAGGGAGATTCTGGCCCGAGAGATTCCTGGGAAAGTGAGGCTGAGCCAGGAGGTTGTTGAGCTTAGAAGAGCGGAGACGCATTAGATGGTTGTCTTCTACTTCGACACCTCAGCCATCGTTAAGAGGTACCATAAAGAGTTAGGTTCAGAGGTCGTTGATAGGCTATTTGAGGCTGAAGGCCATGGCCTCGCCATCTCCTTCTGGACCGTGCTGGAGTTCACAGTCGTGCTCTCTGCTAGGAGAAGGAGGAAGCAGATCAGTGATGAAGTCTTCAACGCCACCATAGCAAGGTTCCTGAAGGACGTTCTGGACAGGTTTACCATAAGAGCCGTCGACGATGAGGCGGTGGCCTCAGCTATCCAAGTGGCCATGAAGTATGGACTGCCGTCGGCAGACTGCCTACAGCTCGCCACATCCATAGAGCTAAGAAAAGCCCTAGCCGAGTCGGGGCAGAAACTGGCGCTGGTCTCTTCAGACAGGGACATGTGCAACGCAGCTCGGAGAGAAGGCCTCGAGTTCATTGACCCGGAAGAGAAGGAAGCGTTACAGAGGCTGGAAGAGATCCTAGCCTGAAACTACGCATGGATTTCTAGCAATAGCTCATCCGCTTCGGTGATGCTCTGAATTGGCCGCGTTGTATCTTCAGATCATCCTCTCGAGTCGCCTAGTGAGAGAGCTTCTCATCCCACTGCTTTCCCTCGCGATTGAGCATCCTGGGGCCTTCCAAGAATAATTGCCGGTTGTTCACTCTAAGCAAGGCTCTGCCTAGTAGAGTAGGAGGGTCCACTCCTTCAGCTTTCAAGCCTAGTATCTCTAGCGCCGTAACCCCTATCAGAACTCTGTCTATAACATCCGAGACCAGAACCGGGATGACCTCCGACTTCCCTTCGACCTCAACCCAAGCTCTACTCCTAGGTAGCTTGAGGAGCCCCGCGCCCGTGTTCACGACAGCCTCCCCAGTAGGCTCGAGCCCAAGCTCCTCAGCCAACCTGCTGGGAATCACGGTCAGCGTCGCTCCCGTATCGACTACCGCCTCGGCCTCCATAAACCCAGCCTTCAACGGACTGCCCAACTTCACCCTGGCAAAGATATGGCCGATCAACCTGCCCTCATCAACCGATATGATCGAGGCAGGCCTTTAAACAAGACGGCTGGGTTGAGGCTGACTCAGGGAGCCCTAGACCTCCTAGCCTTCATCAACTCGTCGAGGAGGTAGCCCGCCGTCTTCCGCGCATAAGCCGGCCTCGGACGGGAGGCGCCTCCCACTTCTTCCCGCTCCTCTCTATCTGGCTGAGGAGGCGAGAGGACATCCAGGCCGCCATTGAACGCCTAGAAGCCCTCCTAAGGTAGTTGTCGGCTTTTCGCTGTCCTCCTCTCAGCCTTCAGCTCTTCGAGAAGGTAGCCCGCGGTCTTCCTTAAATAAGCCGGCCTCCTGACAGGGGCCTCCTCGCCCTTCTTCCCACCGCCGGCCTCTATCCGGCTTAGAAGCCCTATCAGCTGCCGCCCTTCCTGCTCCAACGCCACTAGACCTCCCTCCTCCTCCTCAGGCCAGAGGCCGTCCTCATGCCTCAGCCTCCTCGTCGCGTCCAAGTCGCGCAGGTAGAGCCTCAGATCCCTCCTCAGCCGCGTCATGTAACCCTCCCAGAACGGCGTCCGCCTTGACAGGCCGTGCAACCCCTCGTAACGGTAGCCCCTCGTCAAACGGATGAAGCACATCGCCGCATCCTCAGCCTCCAACCGGTCTGCCAAGCTGCCGCCTTCCTTCATGACCTCCTCCAGAAACGCATCGAAAACCTCCCGCTCCACGACACAGCTCTGGCCCGGCTGGAACCTTTCGCAACGCCCATTCCCAGGGCAGCGGTCGCAGGGCATAAAGCTCAAAGAGAAGAGCCCATGCCTCACACCGCTTAACGCCGGATAACCTCCAAGATGCGGACTCGGACGTAATCGCCCTTCCGCAGCCCTAAGAGGTCCCTGAAGACGTAAGGCACGGTGATCCGGCCCTCCGCCAGAACCCTCGCCACGAAGACTACATTCTCTGTCGATTCTACGCCCCTAGACGAGAATTCCAAGAGCAAACCTAGGAGCCCTGATCCACGGAGGCCAACCCCTTAAACCTGCCAGCCGAAGCGATCCTCTCCAAGAGCACAGCAAAGCCCTGGGACAGAGATCAGCCAAAGGAAAACCCAGGTTAAGGCCTTGACGCTCGACGATGTGCTGTACACATACCAGCAGGTCATGACGCAAACCTTTTCTTAGCCCATAGTGGACCATAGGTTCGTCTGGGCAAAGGCGCATTCCTTGAGCCGACCAGCATCCTAAAGAGGGTGCACGGACGACGGTCTACGTTAAGAGGCTTGAGCTTCAGGGCTTCAAGACGTTCCGTAGGAGAACGGGTCTGAACTTCGACAGAGGCTTCACTGTTGTCACGGGCCCTAATGGGTCTGGTAAGAGCAACATAATAGATGCGATGCGCTTCGTCCTAGGTGAGCCCAGCCCGAGAGTGTTGAGAGCCGACAAGTTCTCCGACGTGATCTCGGACGGTTTGGAAGGCGAGGCCAGACGCCAAGCCGTCGTGAGAATGCAGCTGGACAACACCCTGCGGGAGATACCGGTCGACGCCGACGTAGTGACGGTCTCAAGAGCCGTTAGGCTAGACGGCGAGAGCGTCTACAGATTGAACGGGAAGAGGGCTTCTCGTGCAACGATTGTTGACCTGCTCGCGGTTCCGGGCCTCAAGTCGTCGGGGATCAACATCATCATGCAGGGCACCGTGACGCGGCTCTCAGACCTAGCGCCTGAGGAACGGAGACGGATCATCGAGGACCTCGTAGGCATAGCCCAGTACGACCTCAAGAAGGCTCAGGCGCGAGAAGAGCTTGGACGCGCAGAAACCAACCTCAGAGTTGCAGATGCGAGAATCGGCGAGGTTAGGTCAAGGCTCGAGAGCCTCGAACGCGAAAGGAACGACGCTCTCAAGGCAAACTTCCTGACGGAGCAGATAGCCTACCTGAGAGGCTTGATCCTATCGTCGGAAATCGCCCAGAACGCTCGCGAAACGGAAACTCTGCTGAAGGAGCTGGAGCTGCTCAGACGCGAGGCCGACGAACTATCACGCTTCAGAGACGAGCTGACTCAGGGCCGAAGCAAGATCGAGGAGGCGTGGAGGAGCTTCGACGAAGAGGTCGTGGCAAAGGGCGGAGGAAAGCTTGTCGAGGTCCAAACTGTCCTGGGGGACCTGAATGCGAAGATAGCCCGGCTTGACAGCCAGCTAGAGTCGAATGCGTTAAGCATCAAAGGCCTCATGAAGCTCAGAGACGAAAGAATTGCCCACATCGCCAGCCTCCGCGAGGCGTTGAAAGAAGCATCGCAGAAATTGTCGAAGCTCAGACGCGACAGAGAGAAGGTCTCGACTCTGGTTGAGGAGAAGAGCCAGCTTCATGCCTCAGCCTCCGCCAGAGCCAAGGAGCTCAGAGAGAGTCTCGAGACTCGGTCAGCCCGGCTGGAGGAGCTTGAGGAGCAGGTGGCACAGCTGCGAGCCACAGCTGCGAGGCTTGACGCTGAAGTAAAAGGTGGCGAGGCGAAGTTGAGCATCCTCGACCGCAATCTCGAAGCGTCGAAGGCGAGAAGGAAGAGCCTAGCAGAGATCCTTGACGGCCTGAGGAAGCACTTGGACCAGCTTCAAACGATGGAGGCAACAGAGAAGAGCAGTCTCGCCGGAGCAGACGAGGTTCTACGGAGGGACGTAGAGCAGAGCACCCTCCTCGAGGCTGAGATCGCTAGCGCACACGGGATCGCCGAGAAGGCTCGTAGAACAGTTGACGAGTTCAAGATACAGCTTGAGTTCGCGGAGAGCGTCGCGGCGGAGGACAGGGCCCTAGTCAAGATAGAGGAGATGGGAAAGGCTGGGGCGATCGACGGCATCCACGGGACGGTCAGGGCTCTCATCACGCCTAGGCGGTCGCTCGTAAACGCGTTGGAGGCGGCCTCTGCAGGTTGGATGAAGGCCCTTGTCGTCGAAGACTTGGAGACTGCAAAGCATTGCGTTGAAAGCCTGAAGAGGACGAAGCTTGGCCGGATCAAGATAATCCCCGTCCAAGAACTCAAGTCGGTGAAGGCCATAAGGCGCCCGTCAAGGAGCGGTGTTGTCGGAGTCGCCTCATCATTCGTCAGGTGTGCCCCGTCGGTGCGGCCTGTTGTGAACTTCGTGTTCGGGGACACTATCGTCGCCGAGAACAACGAGGCCGCGGTGGAGCTCGCTCGAGACGGCTTCCGGACGGTGACAGTCGACGGGGACCTATTCGAAGCCGAAGGCGTCATGGAGAGCGGCTTCTACCGGAGACCGGTGGACATCGCCCAGCTGATCCCTAGCGACGAGCATGTCTCAAACCTGAACGCGGCCGTTGCAAAGCTCGAAGAGATCCTCCGTGAAAGAGAGCACGACATACGGCTAGTGAGCGATGACCTACAGAAGCATAGAGAGGAGAAACTCCTCCGAATAACCACGATCGACAGATTCCAGCATGAACTCGAGGAGATGGCTCGAAGCGTGGAACGCGTCCAGAGGAACCTCGAAGAACTGGACGCCCGCATGAGTGAGCTGACCAAAGACCGGGACGAAGAATACGCCGCTCTTGGCAAGGTCTCCGAAGAGAGAGGCGCGCTTGAACGAACGCTGGAAGCCGCTCAGAGCGAGGCCCTGTCGACTAGGAGGCTCCTCAGGCCTTCCACGTTGAGGAGAGCAGAGTCACGCCTCGGAGAGCTACTTGAAGAGATGAGCTTAGCCCAGCAGGAGCTGGCGAGGACCGACGGTGATGTCTCATCCTTGGATGCAACC